>CAZVPL010000036.1:0-6262 GCA_964629075.1 uncultured Bifidobacterium sp.
GCATCGTGGCATCGCGCCCGAGCACCTCGAGCGATTCGAACAACGGAGGACCGACACTACGACCCGTGACAGCCACACGGATCGGCGCTTGAGTCTTGCCGAGCTTCAAGCCGCGTGACTCGGTGATGGACTCGAGCCCGGACTTCAGGTGCTCCGCGCTCCATACCGCAATCGCCTCGTAGGCGGCGATGGCGTCGGCAAGGACCGATGCCGCCCAATCGTCCTTGGTCGCTTTCGCCCACGCGCCTTCGTCGAGAATCGGCGCCTCGAGAAAGAGAAAATCGACCATTGCCGGAACGTCGGCGAGCACCTGAACCCGCGTCTGCACGAGTTCGGCCATCGCACGGAACTTCTCGGGGTCGAAATTGGTCGCGGGCCAGGGCGCCACGGCAGGCGCAAGTACCGGACCGCACGCTGCGATGAACTCTTCGACCGACATCTTCCGGATGTACTCGCCGTTGAAAGCGAGGAGTTTTTGAATATCGAAAAAGGCGGGTGAATGGTTGACGTCTTCGAGCCGGAACTCGTCGACAATTCGTTGCCACGGCACGATCTCGGTGTCCCCGTGCGGCGCCCACCCGAGGGTCATCAGGTAATTCACCATCGCAGCGGCGAGTATCCCCTCTTCGCGGTACTGCTCGACCGCAACTTTGTCGCGACGCTTCGACAGTTTCTTGCGCTGTTCGTTCACGAGGACCGGAACGTGTGCCCATGTTGGTGCCGCCGACCCGAGTGCCTCCCACAGCATCTGTTGTTTCGGAGTGTTCGGCAGGTGCTCTTCGGCGCGGACCACGTGGGTGATCTGCATGATCCGGTCGTCGACGACGTTTGCCAGGAGGAACATCGGAGAGCCGTTGCCCCGCAGGAGCACGAAATCCTCGATGGTGGCGTTGTCGAAACGCACCTCGCCACGCACCAAGTCGTGCACGATCGTTTCACCCTCTGGCACCCGGAAACGCAGGACACGCCCGGGTCCCGGTTCAAGACCTCGGTCACGGCTGTAACCGTCGTAGCCCTGCTTGCCTGATGCCTTCGCACGTTCCTGCACCTGGTCGGGAGTGAGATCGCAGAAATATGCCCGACCGTCGGCGTAAAGGCGCATTGCTGCTTCGACGTGGGCGGCGGCGTTGTCGGACTGGAAGAAGGGGCCCTCGAATTGCGGGTGACCCTTCTCGATTCCGAGCCACGCAAGCGCATCGATGATTCCCTGGGTCCACTGGGGTTGATTGCGCGATTCATCGGTGTCCTCGATACGAAGGACGAAGACGCCGCCCTCGCGCAATGTCAGGGCCCAGTTGTACAACGCAGTGCGAGCTCCGCCAACATGGAAGAAGCCCGTCGGCGACGGGGCGAAGCGGTATCGCGGACCTTGTGACATGACGTCGCAAGGCTACCGATGCCGCGGAACCATCGGGAAGGCAACATTGGGAAGGAACCATGCAGAGTCAACCGAATGTCTTTGGGGATCCGATCGAAAGCTGTTGCACGAGCCCGATGACCGGCTGGTACCGGAACGGTTGCTGTGAGACCGGTGGTGACGATCATGGAGTCCATACCGTGTGCGCCATCATGACCGAGGATTTCCTCGTCTTCTCGAAGAAGATGGGCAACGACCTGTCGACTCCGATGCCGCAGTACAACTTCCCGGGATTGAAGCCGGGCGACAAGTGGTGTCTCTGCGCAATGCGTTGGCAAGAGGCGCTCGACCATGGCATGGCCCCACTGGTCGACCTCGCGGCCACCCACATGCGGACCCTTGAATTCGTCGAACTCGACGATCTCAAGCGATTTGCGGTCTGACGAAACGTTCGGGTTTCAATCCAGCAGCGTGAGGTCGGCGTATGACTCGCGTCGTCGCACGATTCGAGCGCTTCCGTCGGCAACGAACACCACCGCGGGCCGTGTGACCATGTTGTAGTTCGACGACATCGAGTAGCCGTAGGCGCCGGTGACGGGAACGGCAAGCAGGTCTCCGACCTTCAACGAATCCGGAACGTGGGCCTCGTCGATGATGACGTCACCGCTCTCGCAGTGCTTTCCGACAAGACGTACGGCACGGTTCCGCAACGAAGTGGGATGCGAGGGCATGAAGGTTTCGTACTCGGCTCCGTAGAGCATGGGGCGGAGATTGTCGCTCATGCCCCCATCGACTGCGACGTAGTTGCGCACGCCGGGAATGGTCTTCATCGAGCCGACCCGATAGAGCGTCACGGCGGCGGCGGCAACGATGGAACGACCCGGCTCGACCATCACCTCGACACCGGCGGGAAGGCCGGATGCCGCCGAACGTACGACCGACGACCACTGACCCATCGTCGGAGCATGTTCGGCAGCCGTGTAGGCGACTCCCAGTCCGCCACCCACGGTGAGCTCGGGCAACCCGAGAGGTACGAAGAACTCGACCATCATCGTGGTTGCGCGGCCGAGAAGATCGGCGTCGAGAACGTTCGACCCAATGTGGAAGTGCACACCCACCAGATCGACGGCGGTGGACCGCCTGCAGCGGTCGATCGCACGCAGCGCATCACCGTTGGCGAGGTTGAAGCCGAATTTCGAGTCGTCCTGACCCGTGGAAATGTATTCGTGCGTGTGCGCGTGGATCCCCGGGGTCACCCGCACCTGCACCCGCACGCGACCGCCTCCGGAGGTAGAGATCTGCTCGATACGGTCGATCTCGTCGAAGTTGTCGACAACGACGTGCCTGACACCCTCGCGAATCGCGTAGCGCAATTCGTCGTCGGACTTGTTGTTTCCGTGCATCACGCATCGGTCGGCAGGCACGCCCGCGGCAAGGGCGACGTAGAGTTCGCCACCCGTGGCGACGTCGAGCATCAGGCTCTCTTCGTCTGCAAGACGTGCCATCGCCTTGCAGAGAAATGCCTTCGTTGCGTAAATGACATTGCCTTCACCGAACGCTGCGACCGCCTCGCGGCACCTGTTGCGCAGATGTTGTTCGTCGTAGACGAAAAGGGGCGTCCCGAATTCGCCGGCGAGGTCGTCCAAGCGGCAGCCACCGATCGACAGGCTGCCGTCGGACTCGACCGTCGACGTGTCGGGCAACAGTCGCATTTCGATCGGCGCGCGGCTCACATTGCCTCCGGGGCTTCGATGCCCAACAATCCCAATCCGGTCGACATCACTCGTGCCGTTGCATCGCACAAGGCCAGTCGACTCGTTCGGGTCGGTTCGGAAGACTTGAGCACGGGGCAATTCTCGTAGAAAGAGGTGAAGACCGTCGCGAGGTCGTACAGGTAGGTGCAGAGCCTGTGCGGGCTCGCCTTGTCGAGGGCGTCCCACACCGCTGCGTCGAATTGCAGAATGGCAAGGGCGAGAGAACGCTCCTGTGGTGCGACGATGGCGAGACCCGAGTGCCCGACCGCGGCGCGCTCGACGCCGGCACGGCGAAAGATGCTGCAGATGCGCGCGTGGGCGTACTGGAGATACGGGGCCGTGTTGCCGTCGAACGACAGCATCCGGTCCCAGTCGAAGACGTAGTCCTTCACTCGGTCGGTCGAGAGATCGGCGTACTTGACGGCGCCGATACCGACCATGCGGGCAATCGAGTTTCGCGACTCGGAGTCGAGATCGGGATTCTTCTCACGCACCGCCGCGGCGGCTCGCTCGACGGCCTCGTCGAGAAGCGACGAGAGTTTGACGCTGTCGCCGCTGCGGCTCTTCAGCATCTTCTTGTCCGATCCGAGAACGTTTCCAAACGCGACGTGACGCATCTCGACCTTGTCCGGCAACCATCCCGCGGTACGCGCCGCTGCTTCCACCATTTGCAGGTGTTGCGCCTGGGGGGCTCCGACGACGTACCACATGCGGTCGGCCGACAGCCGCCCGACACGGTCGATGACACACGCGAGGTCGGTCGTCGCATAGTTGTAACCGCCATCGCCCTTACGGATGATCAAGGGCAGCGGTTCGTTCTCGCGGTTCGTGAATCCATCGACAAACATCACGTCGGCACCGTCGCTCGATTGCAGCAGACCGCTCGCGCGAAGGCGCTCGACGACGGTCGGCAGAAGTTCGTTGTACGCACTCTCACCCATGAGGTCGGAATCTTCGAGGAGCACGTCGAGTTGTCGATAGACGCGGTTGAAATACTTGGTGCTCTCGGCAACGAGGGTCCGCCACATCCGCAGCGTGTCTTCGTTGCCCGCCTGCAGGGCCACGACACGAAGTCGTGAACGTTCCTTGAACGACTCATCGGCCTCGAACTTCTTTCGCGCCTCCTTGTAGAAGCCGTCGAGATCTCCGACCGAGAACTCCGCCGCCGCGCGATCTTCACCGAGATCGATGAGATGCTCGATGAGCATGCCGAACGGCGTTCCCCAGTCCCCGATGTGGTTCTCACGAATGACCCGGTTGCCCACGAATTCGAGCATGCGCACGAGCGCATCGCCGATCACGGTGGACCGAAGATGGCCGACGTGCATTTCCTTCGCCACGTTGGGCGCGGAGTAGTCGACAACGACGTTCTGTGCGGCCTCGACACGGCGCACACCGAGGAGATCGTCCGAGAGGGCGATTTTCAACTGGTCAGCAATGAACTCGGCCGAGAAAACGACGTTCATGAAGCCGGGGCCCGCGACTTCGACCGACTCGCACATGTCGGACACGCTCCCGAGAACACCAAGAACATCGTTGGCGACGTCGCGCGGCGGACGCCCCATGGTCTTTGCGATTGCAAGTGCGCCGTTGACCTGCGCATCGGCCCGTTCGCTCGGACGAACCACCGGATCGACATCGCCACCTGCGACGGCGCGGAAAGCGTCGGCGAACCGAGATGCAAGAAGGTGGAGGGGATCAGCCATGTCGCCAAACATTGTTGCCGACCGGATGCAGTTTCACGGTGTCAGTTCCGCCGACACGGGTAGCCTGACGGCGCCTCCGGGACACCGGTCGGCCCTCGTAGCTCAGGGGATAGAGCGTCGGCCTCCGGAGCCGGATGCGCAGGTTCGAATCCTGCCGAGGGCACTTTCGTTCCGTGCGATACTTTCCTCATGGGGGAAGCGCATCCACCAACGGGCTGCCCGTACAGCCCCACCGATCCGGCAGTCGTCGAAAATCCGTTCCCGGCGTACAAACAGCTTCGTGAGGAATGTCCGGTGCATCGCACGACGATGGCGGGCATCGAGTTTCTCACCGTGGCCCGACGCGACGACGTCCACGCAATTCTCACGTCGCCCAATCTCTGGGTGAACCGTCACGGAGCGGGCATCGCCTATTCGGGCGAGGACGGCCGCGGCAACCTTCAGCACTACGACCAACCCGAGCACACAAAGCGCCGAGTCCTCATGCGCAACGAATTCAACCCGCTCGAGGTCCGCCAACTCGCCGACTCGACCCGGGCCCTTTCCGAGGGACTCGCCGACGACATGGAGGCGGTCGGACCCGATGTCGAGTTGCACGACGATTTCGCCTGCCCCCTGCCCATTCTCGGCTTCATCGACCTGATGGGAGTCGACCCCGCCGACCGGCATCTCATCAAGTCGTGGGCCGATCAGCTGGTCCTCGGTCTGTCCGACCCGAAACAAGCGGTGAAGCCGACCGCCGAGATCAAGGCCTACATCAACGCCGCGGTATCGGAACGTCGTCGGATCGCCGACTCGGGTGGAACGCCACGCCCGGGTCTTCTCACCGAGTACTCCCTGCGGCTCCTCGACGGAGAGCGAATTCCGCTCATCGAGATGGAATCGATGGTTCTCCAATTGTTGGTTGCGGGACACGAGACAACGACGTCGCTCATCACCAACTTCATGTGGAGAATGCTCGAGGACACCTCACGTTGGGACCGCATCGTCGCCGACCACTCGCTCATCCCGAATGCAATCGAAGAGAGCCTGCGCTACGACCCGCCGGTGCTCGGGCTCTTCCGCACGAATGTCGAGGAAACCTCGATCCGTGACGTTCCGGTTCCCGCGAAATCGAAGGTGATGGCGCTCTACGCGTCGGCGAATCGCGATCCCGAGGCGTTTCCGAACCCCGACCACTTCGACATCGACCGCGATGAGATGCAGTTGAAACGCCACTACAGCTTCGGCTGGGGCATTCACCACTGCCTCGGTGCGCCGCTCGCACGACAAACGGCCCGGATCGCCATCGAAACACTTGCATCACGGTTCCCGACAATGCGTGCCAACGGCCCGACGGAACGCCTTGCTCCGGAGATTCTCTGGGGCCGACGCAAACTTCCCGTTCGCCTGCGCTGACCCTTCACCCAAGCGCGTCCGTGACGCTTCGCCAAAGGGCGTCAGTG
>CAZVPL010000036.1:6362-18276 GCA_964629075.1 uncultured Bifidobacterium sp.
TGCGCTGACCCTTCACCCAAGCGCGTCCGTGACGCTTCGCCAAAGGGCGTCAGTGCGGTTGGGTGAAGCCAAACACCTCGCGCAGCGAGGCATCGGTGAGAACCTCGGCGGGTGACCCCTGCGCGACGACGCGTTGGGCGAGCAGAATCACCGCGTCGGCGGTCTCTGCATCACCGAGTTCGTGGGTTGCCATCACAACCGTCACTCCCCTCGCGCGCTCCTCTGCGACGAGTTCTGCGACAAGCCTGCGTCCGGCAATGTCGAGGCCCGCAGTTGGTTCGTCGAGCAACAGCACTTCGGCGCCACGCGCCAGAACCTGCGCAAGGTGGGCGCGCTGCTGCTGTCCACCCGACAGGTCGCGGAGCGGACGTTGTGCACAGTCCGCTGCTCCCGTGCGTTGCATCGACTCCGTCACCGCTCTCCGGTCGTCGCCGTTCAGTCGACCGAAGAGACCCCGGCGCGCGAATCTTCCCATGGTGACGACGTCTTCGACGCGCAACGGCAGGGTGTGCGACGACACGGGGTGCTGTGGCAGGTAGGCGACACGGGACGGTTGGCTGCCCGGCTGCTCACCCAGGACCGAGAGTTCGCCGCCTTGGGCGACCAGCAGACCGGCGAGCGTCTTCAGCAATGTCGACTTCCCCGAACCGTTGGTGCCGATGAGCACCAACATCTGCCCGGGATAGAGCGTGAAACCCACACCATCGACGACGGGTCGGTGTCCGAAGCCGACGGCAAGCGACGTGGCAACGATCGACGGGGAATCGTCAGTGGTGGACATGCTCGTGGAAGTGCGGGTGGTCGTGGAGATGGTGAATGTCCCTGCGGTGTTCGAGCCACCGGCGAATCTCGACCGTCGACGCTGCCAACGCGAAAACGACGACGGCGGTCAGGACGATCGAGGCGCTCGCCGCCAGATCGGCGTGGTAACTGATCAGAAGTCCGACGTACGACGACGCGACGCCGACGCCCGCCGCTATCGCCACGACGGTGGAGATACGTCGCCCAAAGAGCGCCCCCGTCGCTGCCGGCGCAACGAGCATTCCCAGCACAAGCAGGGTGCCGACCGTCTGGAAACTCGCGACGACGGTGAGCGCAACCATCGCAAGAAGGATGTTCGCGTATCGCCTGACGGGAAATCCGGAAGTGGCCGCCAATCCCTCGTCGAACGACAAGAGAAGAAAAGGCCGCCGACACACCCAGGCAGTCCCCGCAACAACGACGAGAGCGATCACCTGCCACGCGATGTCCGACCACGTGATTCCGAGAACCTCGCCGAACAGCACCGCCGTCAAGTCACCGGCGAACGACTCGGATCGCGACTGGATGATGACCCCGAGAGCCAACATTCCGACGAACAACAAGCCGATCGCTGTGTCGTTCGACAGACGAAAACGTCGGTTGACGACGCCAACGCCACCCATCATCACTGCGGCCCCGATGGCTGCGCCGAGCACTCCGGAAAAACCGGCCAACAGCGCGATGGCGACGCCCGGCACGACACCATGTGCCAAAGCATCGCCAACGAAGGCGAGACCCCGCAGAACCACGAACGCACCTGCGATCGCACACGTCGTTGCGACGATGCACGTCGCCACGAGTGACAGACGAAGAAATTCGTTGTCAGTGAAGGGTCCGAAGAGAAAATCCACTCGGCCTCAATTTGACCAGACCATCGGTGACGATACGGGGAACCTCACGAAAGACCGGAGACGATCTCGTCGGTGAGATTGATCATCATCTCGTCGTAGCCCCCGCCGTCAGGCACAACGTGAGTTCCGATCTCGACCACCTTGACACCGATTTCTCTGGCCAATTGATCAGCCACGTCGGTCGGCGTGCCGAGTTCGGTGAAGATCGCCTTCACACCCTCGGCTTCCGCAAGCTTCTTCAGTTCGGCCAAATCCTTCGCGGTTGCCTCGGCGGCCGTCGAGAAGCTGGGGATGATCGAACCCAGCACTTCGCACCCGAACCTCGAACCGAAATAGCCGAGCGAATCGTGACCCGTGATGATGACGCACGACTTCAGCGTCTTGATTCGTGTATCGATTTCCGCACTGAGGTCTCCCAACGAAGCGACAACCGCGGTTCCTGCCGCGGTGAGATCGGTACCGATCCGCGTTCCAATCTCTCTCGCAAGAGCCGGAACCGCCTCAGCAAGCGTCACCGGGTCGAGCCAGATGTGCGGATCTTCGGCACCGTGGTCATGACCCGATTCATCGGAACCGTGACCATGGTTCGACTCATCGGCATGCGAGACGTCGTCGGCCGCCCCGTTTCGCAACGTGACGTGATCGGCGATGTGAAATACGGGCACACCTGACGTCTCCGTCCGCTCGAGCGCATCCTCGAGCCCCTCTTCGAGATCGAGCCCGTTCGAAACCACCACCGACGCACTCGACATCGTCTCGAGGTCCTTGGCCGACGGCTCGAAGTCGTGCGGATCGACCCCGTTCGGAATGATGACAACGACGCGCGCCAGGTCACCAACGATGTCGCTCACCACACTCTCGAGGGCGCTGTACGTGACGACAACCGTCGGCAACTCGACCGACACGGTGGTTGTCGTTGATTCGGCCACTTCGACGTTGAGCGAGGTGTCGTCAACCGACACGTCGCTATCGACGGGTGCGACCGTCGGCTCCGATGATCCTCCGCATGCAAGCCCCACCAGCCCAAAGCCGAAGAACCCGAGACGAGCAAAGCCTCGAGACGAAATCGCAGACATTCGACGTACTGACATGACGCCAGTCTACAGGAAAATGAGAATGGTTCTCACTTTTGTTTCTGAAGGGTCGCCCGCTCATGCTCGAGGAGCCACGCCTTGCGTTCGACGCCGCTGGCATACCCTGTCAGACGGCCACCGGCACCGATCACCCGGTGACATGGCACGACGATTGCCAGCGGGTTCTTGCCGTTCGCGCCACCGACCGCGCGAACTGCCCGCGGCATTCGCATCGCGCGCGCCTGGTCGCCGTACGTCATCGTCGAACCGAAACGGATTGTGCTCAAAACGTTCCACGCAGCGATCTGGAAAGCCGTGCCCTTCGCGTCGAGAACAAGATCAAAGGCATGCCGCTCCCCCGCGAAGTACTCGTCGAGTTGAGCCGCTGCACGATCGAGATGATCGACGCTTCCCGCCTCGTTGGTGACGTCGACGACGGCCGTGTGGCACTCAAGAAACTCGACGCGAGTGAGTCCCCGAGCAGTCGCGGCCAAACGAAGCCACCCAAGAGGAGACGCGACGACTCTGGTGTGCTCGCTCACTTCCCAATGTTGACAGAAGCTTCGTGAGGCGTTTTCCCGTTTGTCAGTTGTAGGGTGCAAGAGAGAAATGACCGAAACAAACCCCCCCGAAACCCCCGCCCTCACCCGTCGAGAAATCCTCACCGTCTTTGCCGGCCTGATGGCCGGCTTGAGCCTCGCCTCACTCGACGGCACGGCGGTCAACACCGCGATTGCGACCATGGTTGCCGACCTCGGTGGCCTCAGCGCCTATGCGTGGATCGGGACGGCGTATCTCCTCACATCCACGGTCTCGAACGCGCTCTTCGGAAAGTTGAGCGACATCTACGGACGTCGCCCCATGTTCCAGGCAGCAATCGTCACATTCGTCATCGGCTCAGTCGGATGCGCCGTCGCTCAATCGATGTCCGTTCTCGTCATCTCCCGTGGTGTGCAGGGAATCGGTGGCGGCGGGCTCATGTCCATGGCTTTCGTCATCATCGCCGACACGGTGCCGCCCCGTGAACGTGGGCGCTACGTCGGGATGATCACGAGCGTTTTCGCCGTTGCCAGTGTCATCGGACCGCTCATCGGTGGGTTCTTCACCGAGCAGTTGTCGTGGCGATGGATCTTCATCATCAACATCCCGATCGGTATTGCCGCCCTCGTCATCACATCGGCGGCACTGCGCATCCCCTTTCAGAAACGTGACCACGCTGTCGACTGGCTCGGATCGGCTCTCCTCACCACGTCGGTGACGTGTCTCATTCTCATGCTCTCGTGGTCGTCCGACGAGTACGGCTGGACGTCGCCACTCTCGGTGATTCTCGGAGTCGTCGCCGCGGTCGTTGGTGTTGCGTTTGTCTTCTGGGAAAAACGAGCCGCTGAACCGGTGATGCCTCTCCACCTGTTCAAGATCGACGTCGTTCGCGTGACGGTTCCCCTCGTCGCCTTCGCAGGCACAATCATCTACGGGGCAAACGCGTTCATCCCCCTGTTCCTGCAGGCCGTCACCGGGGTGTCACCAACGAACTCCGGCCTTCTTCTCATTCCCATCATGGCGGGCGTGACGATTGCAAGCGTGGGTACGGGTCGGCTGACCACTCGCACCGGAACCTACCGACACTGGCCGATCCTCGGTGCGGTCTCGCTGACTGTCGGAATGGTTTTGCTGTCGCTCATGTCCGGCAGCGGCCTCGGCATGACCGCAGCGCTCGTTGGAATGGTGTTCGTAGGTCTCGGGATCGGCGGCATCATGCCGACGTGCACGCTCGCCACCCAGAACGCCGTCGACTGGAAGGACCTCGGTGCGGTGAGTGCCGTCATCACGTTCTTCAGGAGCCTGGGCGGTGTCATCGGCCTCGCTGCATTTGGTGCGCTGCTGAACTCGCGCATCACCGGCGAAGTGGACGAAAACCTCTTGCGTGCCCCGCGAGAGATCAAAAACATTCCCGACGTCGACCTACGGGAAAGAGTGCTCGAGGTGTTGAGTAGCGGTCTGACGTTCCTCTACAAGGTTGCGATTCCGGTGGCAATCATCGTCATCGTCATCGCCACGAAACTCCCGGCGCGACCGTTGCGTCAGACAACCGGGGCGCCGACGGTCAACACCGACTGACGACTACTCGCCCGCAGCCTTCGGCTCTTTCGGCAACCCGAGAACTCGTTCAGCAACGATGTTGCGCTGAATCTGGCTCGTGCCACCCCAAATTGTTTCGGAGCGCGAGAAGAAAAAGGCCGACATCATCGGGCTGACGGGGTATCCGGGGCGACGCTTCTCGCGTGCGGTGCCGGGCCATGTTGCAAGCTCGGCGCCTGCGTTCACAAGCACTGCTTCGGCGCCGAAGATGTCGAGGGCGAGTTCCATCGCCTCTTTGTGCATCTCCGACCAGAACATCTTGTTCGATGCCCCCAGGGCGGCAACGCCGAGGTCCTTCGACTTGTTCAACGTCGCGGTGAGCGAGCGCAGTCCGTTGATGCGCAAAATCTGAATCTTCGTGTAGTAGCGCATGAGGCGTTGACGAATGATCGGGTCGTCGATCGCGCCGTTTTCCTCGGCCCGAGCGCGCATCAGCTTGTACTCGTCCTCGAAGCGTCGATAGCCGGTCGTCGCGCTCATGCCGCGTTCGAACGCGAGCGTGGAGTTGGCGACCTGCCAACCGTTGTTGACCCCGCCGACAACGTTGTCCTTCGGACACCGCGCGTCGGTGAAGAAGACTTCGCAGAACTCAGCAGTGCCGTCGGGCTGAACGATGCCACGAACTTCGACCCCCGGCTGGCGCATCGGCACGAGGAGATACGAGATGCCCTTGTGCTTCGGTGCGGTTGGGTCGGTGCGCGTGAGAAGGAAGCAATAGTCGGCGTGGTGACCACCGGTGGTCCAGACCTTTTGACCGTTGATGACCCACTCGTCACCGTCGAGCACCGCCGACGTCTTCAGGCTTGCGAGGTCGCTACCGCTGTTCGGTTCGCTGAAGCCCTGACACCAGCGTGTTTGGCCGCGGAGAATCTTCGGAAGAAACTCCTTCTTCTGTTCTTCGGTGCCCCACTGCAGGATGGTTGGTCCAACGAGGGTGTCACCGAAGAAGTCGGCGCGCATCGGTGCTTTCGCAGCGGCGAACTCTTCTGAAAGAACGACCCCCTGCATGACCGAGAGGCCCTTGCCTCCGTACTCCTTTGGCCATGTCGCACAGATCCAACCGCCGCCGTACAACTTCGCCGGCCAGGTTTCGTTGAACTTGCGGCGTTCGTCGGCCGACAATTCGAATCCGGGCTCGAACCAGCCGGCGGGCAGATTTTCGCGGAGCCACGCCCGGACCTCCTCGCGGAACTCTTCGGCATCTATGGGGTAGGTCAATTCCATACCCCAATTATTTACCCATCGGTAACGAGCCGACGAATCCCAACGGTGTGGATGAATTCACGTCCCCGCAACACGCCCTGAACACAGCCGAGACGCACTCCCCGTACGTTTTCGCACCATGACAGGCACCGATGGGTCCAAAGACGCTCAGCGCCTCGGCCCGGCCGAGGTGGCAGTCCTGCGCGTCCTCGTCGCCCGTGCCGGCAAAGTCACCGGTCGCCACGACCTCAACCGCCTCGCCGAGCTCGAGGGCTCGACCCGACGCTGTGACGCCGCACTTGTCGCGCTGCGCCGCGCGCTCGGCGAAGGTTCGATCCTGACGGTTCGACGCCGCGGTTGGATGTTGCGCAACGAAACTGCCGAGGTGGCACGCGTGCTGCTTGACTCTTCATCGTGATGCTCTCGACCGTGCTTGCCGCCGGCGGGGCCTCCGGCATCGATGTCGGACGCATCCTCCTCGAACTCGCCCTCATCTTGTGTGTAGCGAAGGTTGTCGCCGAGTTGGCCGAACGGGTGGGCGTCCCCGCGGTCCTCGGTGAAATTCTTGCCGGCATCGTCATCGGCCCCTCGGTGCTCGGCCTCGTCGAACCGTCCGACTCCCTCTTCCTGCTCGCAGAACTCGGCGCCATCTTGCTGCTCATGCAGGTGGGTATGGAGATCGATGTCGGCGAACTGCGCAACGTCGGACGTTCGGCTCTCACCGTCGCGATCATCGGCGTCACCCTCCCCCTGACTCTTGGTTCTTTCACCGGACTCGCGCTCGGCGAAACCGGCAACACGGCGCTCTTCATCGGGGCAACGCTGACGGCAACGAGCGTCGGCATCACGGCGCGCGTTTTTGGCGACTTGAGAGCACTGTCGACGAAAGAGGCCCGCATCGTTCTCGGAGCAGCCGTTGCAGACGACGTGCTTGGCCTCATCATTCTCACCATTGTCACGCGCATCGTCGAAGAGGGCACGATCGGCATCGGCACGATCGCAACGACGTCCCTCACAGCCTTCACTTTCCTCGCGGTGGCCTCCGCCGTCGGGTTCACCGCCGTTCCGCGGCTCATCGGGTTCGTGGCGAAAAAGGCGACATCACCCGCCGCGGTCTCGGTGTTCGCTGTCGGCATTGCCCTCGCATACTCAGGAGTCGCCGATGCAGCAGGGTTGGCCCCCATCATCGGCGCCTTCGTTGCGGGCGCGGCGCTGGGCAAAGCTCCCGCGCACGAGCGAATCGCACGTGACGTATCCGCAGTCGCGGCCCTCTTCGTTCCGGTCTTCTTCCTTCAGATTGGCATCGAAACCGACGTTGCGTCGATGGTGCGACCGAGCGTTCTCGCCATCGCGGCGGCGCTCATCGCCGTGGCCGTCGCGACGAAGGTCGTCGCCGGCTGGGGTGCCGGTCGCAACGGTGGCGATCGACTTCTCATCGGCCTCGGCATGATGCCCCGCGGCGAAGTCGGTCTCATCTTCGCGACCATTGGCATGGGAGTCGGCGTGTTCGACGACGACCTTTATGCGGCGCTCGTCCTCGTGGTGCTCGCCACCACCGTCATCAGCCCGGCCGCACTGCGGTGGCGCATCAACGCGAAGGGTCCGGCCGAGGTCGACCTCGACGTCGATGCCGACAGTGAACCCGATGGTGGATGGCTGTGCATCGACTCCGGGCGCATCGCGCTTGCCGCAAACCCACCGACGTCGGCTGCGCCGAACGTCCTTCTCTCCGCGGCTCTTCTCGCCCGCGAGCACAAGCCGAGCGACGAACTGCTCGACTGGATCGCCGAGCGCCGCACACGGGATCTCTCATGGAACCGTGATGCGACGACGCGCCTCCTCGAGGTCCTCCGTGGTGGGACTCCACGGTCGTGGCGTCTCCTCGAAATTGCCGGGCTGTTCGAACGGACAATTCCGGAGATCGCAAACGCCATCAAAGAACGAGCCAGCGACGTCTCGGAGCTCGATCCGACGAACATTCTGCGCTTTCCGACCGTCGAGACCCTGCGCGAGGCAACCGCAGTTGCAACATCGCAGAGCGACACGCTGCTGCTTGCGGCATTCCTCGCCGATGTCGACGCCGGTACCGACACGACGGCGTCCATCCTTCAACGTCTCGATGTTGATCTGCTCACCGCCGGTGAGGTCGAAGACCTCTTGAACGGTGCCCGGATTCTGCGCGCCGCGGTCGAGCACGAACCACACCGGGTCGACGACAAGATGTTGCGCGACATCGCCCACGGGCTGCGTCGTCCCGGCATCGTCGAACGCAGTCGTCTCCTCGCCGATGCAATCGGAGGACTCGAACCGTGGCAGCACGCGGCAATGATCGACATCACAATCGGGGTGCAGAGCCTGCTTGCGCACCCCGAGTTGCTCGAAGGCGTCGATGATTCACTTGCCGACATGCGGCGACGCCAGGCAAAGGATCTCACCGATGACCCCGCTCTCGTCGACCGCATTACCCACGCGCCAACGACCTACGTGCTTGCCCACGAACCAGCGATGCTGCTCGAACATGCCCGCCTCATCGAACCAGCTCCCCACGGGCGCAAGGTTCGCGTCACCGTTCAGCCAACTTCAGTCGGTGGGCAATGGATGATCAACGTGGCGTGCCGCAACCGGCGTGGTCTTCTCTCACGAGTGTCCGGTTCGCTCGCAGACGCCGGACACTCGGTCGTCTCGGCGAGTCTCGCCACATGGCCCGACGACTCCGTACTCGACACTTTCGTCGTCACAGCCGACAGCCCACCCGACCCAACGAACCTCTCCGCCCTTCTCGGTCGAGCACTACGTGGTCGCCTCAAGTCGCGAAGGATCGTCGGCGAACCGCCGCGCGTTGCGATCGACAATTCAATTCACCCGTGGCATTCCGTGCTCCGGGTGGGTGGGCCCGACCGAATCGGCCTGCTCGCCGCCATCAGCTATGCCCTGAGTGAGATTGGTGTGGTTGTCCACCATGCGGTCGTTCAGACACGTGATGGTTTGGTCGACGACACCTTCGAGATTTCCGACCGCGTGGGACGCAAAGTGCCCGACAGTGCCGCCGACCGCGTGATTCGCATTCTCAAGAAACTTTCAGACGAAACACAGAGTTAACGCCTCGACGAACTCGCCACTCTCCCGTAACAAACGCGCGACACCGGCGAAACCTTCCTCTCGTACGTTCCCAGCATCCCACTTGGGCTGCAACTGCGCGGTCAACGGCGACATGGCCGGTTGCTCAACCACGGAACATCAAAGGAAGGACCGCAGTGAAGCTCATCACCGCAATCGTCAAGCCGTTCAAGCTCGACGACGTGAAGGACGCACTGAAGGGCATCGGCATCCAAGGGATGACGGTGTCCGAAGTGCGTGGCTTTGGTCGTCAGGGTGGACACAGCGAGACGTACCGCGGAGCGGAATACACGATCGAATTCGTGCCCAAAGTTCGCCTCGAGCTCGTCATCGACGACGCCGACGTGGACAAGGCAGTTTCGGCCATCCGCACCGCCGCAAACACAGGAAAAATCGGAGACGGAAAGGTTTGGATCACAAGTGTCGAGAGGCTCATCCGCATTCGCACAGGAGAGGAGGGTCGCGATGCGATCTGACCTCGAACTCTCCCCCGGTCGCCGCTGGGCAAAACGACTCCTCATTGCCACAACCGTGTCAACGGGTGCCGTCATTGCAGCAGGTGGCGTCGCCACGCTTGCGGCCGATGAATTCGACGCCGAGGCAGCAGTGACCACACTCGGCTCGCAGACGAACCTCTTGTGGGTCGTGATCGGTGCAATGTTGGTCATCTTCATGCAGGCAGGTTTTGCGCTCGTGGAGACCGGTTTCTGCCGGGCCAAGCACGCGGCACACGTGGTCAGCACGAACTTCGCGGTCTTCGGTCTCGGATTCATCGGCTTCTTCTTCATCGGATTTCCGCTCGCCTTCGGCGGCTTTTCGTACTCGGCGTTCGGCATGGACCAGCCGGTCGGTGAAGCACTGCTCGGCAGCGGGAATTGGGTGTTCCTGTGGCAGGGGGGTTGGGCGTTGTCCGGCGACGGAATGACTCCCGCGGTCCTCGGTTTCTTCCTCTACATGGTCGCCTTCATGGACACCGTTGCAACGATCCCCACGGGATCGATGGCCGAACGTTGGAAGTGGAACTCGTTCATCGTCTGGGGCCTCTTCGCCGGAGCGGTGTACTACCCGCTGTTTGCAGCATGGACCTGGGGTGGCGGCTGGCTCGCCAAGACGTGGGACACCATGTCGCTCGGTGCGGGCTACGTCGACTTCGCCGGTTCGGGCGTCGTGCACGCGGTTGGTGGCGTCGCAGCCCTTGCCGGGGCGATCGTCCTCGGACCACGTATCGGCAAGTTCGGCGCGGACGGCAAGCCGCGTGCGCTCCCCGGACACCACATCCCGATGGCGATGCTCGGCACGTTCATCCTCCTCTTCGGCTGGTTCGGCTTCAACGCTGCATCGACCTTTGCGGCGACCGACGTGCAGTTCGCAACGGTGGCAACCAACACCGCGATCGCCGGAGCGTTCGGTGCGATCACCGCGATGTTCTGGATCACCAAGCGCACCGGCAAGCCGGACCCCGGGATGATGGCGAACGGCATGCTCGCAGGCCTCGTGGCCATCACCGCCCCATGCGCATTCGTTGCCCCGTGGGCGGCGGCAGTGATTGGCGTCATCGCAGCGGTACTCGCAATTGAGACGGTGTTCTTCGTGGAGCGCAAGCTGAAGATCGACGACCCCGTCGGCGCGATCGCCGTTCACGGCGTGAATGGTTCATTCGGTGTCATCGCCGTCGGCATCTTCTCGAACGGCAGCTACGGCGCGGGCTGGAACGGCTCGCCGACGGCGGGCATCGAGGGAATCATCAAGGGTGATTGGGGCCAGCTCGGCGCGCAGTTGCTCGGTCTCGGTGTCATCTGGACGGTGATCTTCGGCATCTCCTTCGCCTTCTTCAAGATTCAGAACAGCCTGACAAAGGGTGGGATCCGGTCGAAGGAAGAAGACGAAGTCATGGGTCTCGACATCCCGGAGATGGGTGTCTCGGCATACCCGGAGTTCAACCTCCGCTGACAATCAATGGGATCCCCGGGATGAACCCGGTGTGAATGGGGCGAATCGCCGTCGCGAAAGCGACGGCGATTCGTGCTTTCACGGCACGGAAACAATCCGTTAACAAGCGTCTCCTACTTTGCCCTCCCATGACAGCCAACACCCCCATAGACACAGGGGCCACCGCGTGGGTACTCGTTTCCTGCGCCTTGGTCCTCTTCATGACACCCGGACTTGCCTTCTTCTACGGCGGCATGGTCCGATCAAAAAACGTGCTCGGCATGCTGATGCAGAACGTCTTTGCCATGGGCCTGATCTCCGTGATCTGGGCAGTGGTCGGATTCAGCCTCGCATTCGGCGGGACGAACAAGTGGATCGGAAACTTCGACTTTCTCTTCCTCTCCGACGTAGCGACCACTCCGAACCTCCCCGGTTACGTCGGTGACTTCGCTCTCGTCATTCCCCCTCTTGCGTTCGTCGCCTACCAGATGATGTTCGCCGTCATCACGCCGGCGCTCATCACCGGCGCCACCGCCGATCGACTGAAGTTCTCTGCTTATGCGATCCTCATCGCTGCGTGGGCGATTCTCGTGTACCCCACCGTGGCCCACTGGGTGTTCAGCCCCAATGGCTGGTTGTTCGGTGAGGGCGCACTCGACTTTGCAGGTGGCGCGGTTGTGCACATCAACGCGGGTGCTGCCGCACTTGCCGTCGTGCTCGTCCTCGGTAAGCGTCGTGGCTGGCAGCGCGAGGCGATGCCTCCCCACAACCTCCCCTTCACCGTTCTCGGCACCGGCATCT
>CAZVPL010000037.1:0-14318 GCA_964629075.1 uncultured Bifidobacterium sp.
TCTGCCGACCGCGTAGTCAGCGGCGATTTGTCCGCGCGAGAAAGGCGCGGGTTCTCTCTTCGCGCGGGGCATCGAGCACATCGTCGGGGCGGCCCATTTCGTGAATGGTTCCCTCGTGGAGAAAGCAGACCGTGTCGGCGATATCGCGCGCGAAGTTCATCTCGTGTGTCGCCATCAGCATCGTCATTCCTGAGTTCCTCAGTTCGGCGATGAGGTCGAGCACTTCGCCCACGAGTTGCGGGTCGAGGGCCGCGGTGACCTCGTCGAGCAAGAGAACGCTCGGCCGCAGTGCCACCGCGCGGATGATGGCGACTCGTTGCTGTTGGCCGCCCGACAGTTGTTCCGGGTAGGCGCGCGCCTTGTCGGCGAGGCCGAAGCGACGGAGCAGTTCCACTGCGGTCGACTCGGCCTCGGACTTCGCAATGCCCGCGGCATGGGTGAGTGCGAGTGTGATGTTGCGCAGCACGTTCATGTGCGGAAAGAGGTTGTAGCTCTGGAACACCAGACCAACGTCGCGACGCGCAACGTTCGCATCGAAGCCGGGGGCGGAGATATCGACTCCGTCGAGCACGATTTCCCCGTCATCGATGGGCTCGAGCAGATTGAGACAGCGCAACAGGGTGCTTTTCCCCGACCCCGATGCACCGATGAAAGCGACCACGCTGCCGCGCGGAACGTCGAGCGAAATGCCGCGGAGCACGTCGTTCGACCCGAATGATTTGTGAACGTTGCGGATCGACAGATGAGTCGTCATGCCGCAACCCTCGTTCCGCCGGTGCGTCGACGTTCGCGGGCGAGCAGCCAGTCGGCCGTGCGCGTGAGCGGCACGGTGACGCAAAGGAAGATCACCGCAGCGACCACGTAGGGCGTGAAGTTGGCGAACTTCGCCTTGTCGATTCCGGCCTGGCGCAAAATCTCGATGGGACCGATCAGCGAGACGAGTGCGACATCCTTTTGCAGGCTGACGAGATCGTTCATGAGGGGCGGAATCACGCGCCGAACCGCTTGTGGAATGACGACGAGCCGCAGGGTTTGTCCGTGCGTGAGACCGAGTGAACGGGCGGCTGCGCGCTGGCTCTCGTGCACTCCTTCGATGCCGGAGCGGAAGACCTCGGACACGTAACTCGAATACGTGAGACACAACGCGACGGTTCCCCACAACAACGGGCTGTTCCAGGGGCGATCGAGGCCGAGCCCGGGCACGCCGAAACCGATGAGGTAGATCCACAGCAGGACGGGCACACCGCGCATCAAGTCGACGTAGACGACGCACAACGCGCGAATAGGGAAGAGGGCAGGGTTGCGGCTGACGCGGGCGAGTGCAACCAACATGCCGAATCCGAGAATGATCGGCACCGACCAGGCAAAAATCTTCAGGTCGAGAACGAATGCGTCGAGCAGTCGCGGAAAGGAGTCGGCGAACTGTTCACCACTGAAGAACGACTGCTTGACGCGGTCCCAGCGGGGCATCCGTGGCACGAGCAGAACAACGAGACCGACGAAGACGACGGTGCTCGTGGTGGCGATGGCGATTGAGCGCCGGCGCCTGTGTTCTTCGAAGGCCCGCCGCGCGGTCGCGCGCGACGGGCCCGTCGAAGAATCAGAGTTCATCGAGGAGTCAGTATGTCACTCGGTCGCGATGACGGGTGCGCCCGTCTTGTCCGAGAGCCACTGCTTTTCGATGGCAGCGAGTTCGCCACCGTCCTTCAACGCGGCAAGGGCGGTGTTCACGCACTCGACGAGCGGGTTGTCGAGGTCGAAGACAAGGCCGAATTCATCGGCACCGGTGCCCGCGTTCGCCGGGAACTGCCCGATGACCTTCGTGCCCTCGATTTCGACTGCGCTCACATAGAAGGCGGTGGGAAGGTCGAGCACGATCGCGTCGACCTGCTTGGCCTCGAGAGCTGCCTTCGCGCCCGCGTTGTCGTCATAGGCGAATGGCTCGCTCGACGGCGCGATGACCTCGGTGATGAAGTCGAGGCTGGTCGTGCCGGCTTGCGCGCCGAACTTCAGGTCCTTCAGATCGGCGATGGATGTCGCGCCAGCGGCCTTGGAGTCGGCGAAGCCGACGATGGCCTGATTGCTCGTGTAGTACGGATCGCTGAACGAAACGGTCTTCTTGCGTTCGTCGGTGATCGAGTACTGCTGCAGGTTGAAGTCGAAGTTCTTGGTTCCCGGCTGAATTGCTTCGTCGAAAGTGGTTCGGACCCACGTGACGTTTTCCTTGGCAAAGCCGAGTTCCTCGGCGACCGCATAGGCGACCGCGGCCTCGAAGCCCTCGCCGCTCTCCGGCGCGTCGTTTTCAACCCACGGCGAATAAGCCGGGTTGCCGGTGCCGATCGTCAACTTGCCGTCGGCCAGCGTCTTGTCTGCAGTGCAATCGTTTCCGGTACCGGCCGCAGTCGCGTCGCCCGCCGCCTCTTCAGCAGGGGCCGTTGTCTCTTCTGTGGCAACCGCCGTCGTGTCCGCGGTCGCAGTCGTGTCGGCCGAGGATGAGTCGCTGTCGTCACCGCAAGCGGCCAAGAAGAGACCGGCTGTGAGGGCGAATGCGACCAGGGGTGTGGTCTTGCGCATGGAGGGATGTCCTTTTTCTTAGGGGTGATTTTTGGGGTGAATTGCCCGTGGGGGATGTACGGCGAACACGCCAATACCTGACCAAACTAGTCATAATTCTGCTCCATCGCAAGTGTGACATGTGTCTTGACCCTGAGACAAAGCCAGTTCTAGTGTCTCAGGCGTGGGGGCCACGGAAAATCGCGACGATCTGCGCGTTCTCGACGCAGTCCGGACGTCGATCAACGAGTTGGGCCTGGCGAAGGTCACGATCGACGACATCGTCGGCCGGTCGGGAGTCTCTCGCGCGACGATCTACCGGCTCTTTCCCGGCGGACGGGAAGTCCTCTTCGAGGCGATGCGTGTGCGCGAACTCGAAGTTTTCTTCGAGAAGCTGCGCGCCGAGGCGCAGGGCGCAACCGACATCGATGATCTCCTGGCGCGCTGCATCGTCGTGTCGAGCCGCGAGCTCGCAAGCGACGAGCATCTCGCGACACTGCTCGCCGCCGAGCGCGGTGAGGTTCTTGGACAGCTGACCGTCGACGGCTTGCCGCGTGTGGTCAACATGGCGACCACCTTCATCACGCCGCTCGCCGAGGAGTTCGTCGGTCACGACGCCGCAGTGCAGGTCGTCGAGGTCGTCGCCCGGCTCGTCATTTCGTATTTCCTCGCGCCCAGCGCGAGGGTCGACTTCACCGACTACGACAGCGTCAGACGGTTCCTCGACGCTTTCGACTTTCTCAGCCATCCGTCAGTGCACGTCAACGACTGAAACATCACCAATCAGCGAAAGAGGGAAACACCGTGTCGATCACCGAAAAAGACAATCAGGACATCATCGGTCGCGAAGACTTGAACGACATCGAGGCGATCCTCAGTGTCACCAACACCGACGTCGACGAGGTACTCCACGCTGTGCGCGACGATTCCGATGCACTCTTCACCTGGGACTACTCGCTCGCGCGGCCCAATCTGCGCAGGTTGTACGAAAAGGCGAAGACCGGGCAATGGAACGGCACCACCGACCTGCCGTGGGAGACACCGGTCGACGTCGAGGCCACCATCGCCGCCGACCAGGCCGCGATTGGCGCCGGAATCGATCCGTCGCAGTACGCCAACACGCCGCTCGCCAAGTGGGGTGACAAGGAGTGGGTCGAGTTCGGAATCGAAGGCCGCCGTTGGAGCCTCTCGCAGTTCCTGCACGGCGAACAAGGTGCGCTGCTCTGCACGGCGAAGATCACCGAGACCGTGCCGTGGTACGACGCGAAGCTGTACGCCAGCACGCAGGTCGTCGACGAGGCCCGCCACGTCGAGGTGTTTGCGCGTTATCTCGACGAGAAGCTGGGCGGTGGGTACCAGGTCAACGCACACTTGCGCATGCTCCTCGACGACATCATCAAGGACAGCAGGTGGGACATGACCTACCTCGGCATGCAGGTGATGGTCGAGGGTCTCGCGCTCGCTGCATTCGGTTTCATGCACCAGCTCACGGGTGAGCCACTGCTCAAGCAGCTTCTCCGCTACGTCATGAGTGACGAGGCGCGCCACGTTGCATTCGGTGTGCTGTCGCTGCAAGAGGCGTACGCAGGAATGACCGACGCCGAGATCAAGGAGCGCCAGGAGTTCGCCTACGAGGCGAGTGTTCGCATGCGTGACCGATTCCTCCAGCAGGAAGTGTGGGAGCGGATGGGCGTCAAGCCGAAGGAAATCGTGCCCCTCGTGCTGCAGGACCCCACCCGGATGATGTTCCAGCAGATGCTGTTCGCGAAGATCGTTCCCAACTGCAAGAAGCTCGGCCTCCTCGATCGCAACGACGGCTGGCTGCGCCACCGGTACGAAGAGATGGGTGTCATCCAGTTCGAGGACTGGGAGAACACCGGCGACGAGTACCTGCAGTTCGAATTGGGCAAGGACGCTCCGCCGCCCGTGCCCCACTGACACGGTCGGACAATCGGTTCCCGTCCCGACAGGGTCACTCACTACGCTGAGGCGCCTATGGCGCATCAATCCGATCCCGCGTTCCGCGCGTTCCACGCGCTGCGTATCAAGGGTTTTGCAAAGGTCGACATGGTGGCCGACATCGCAGATGTCACCACTGCCGAGGCCGAGGCACATTTGAAGTCGTTGCTCGAACGGGAACACGCGTTGTTCCGCGAGGCTCGCTCCTTGTGGCAAATCACGCCGGCAGGCAAAGAGGCACACCGTGCCGCTCTGGCAGCCGACTCGCCGGCGGAGGTGATGGCCGCGCTTCATGGGCCCTACGAAACGTTTCTCGGAATCAATACCGCGTTCAAAGAACTCTGCGGCGACTGGCAGTTGCGTGACGGTCAACCGAACGACCACTCCGACTCAACGTACGACAAGGCCATCATCGATCGGCTCGTGGCGATGAAGAACGAGTCGGTGCCGGTCGTGGCGGCGATGGGCGATGTGCTCGGCCGACTGGCCCCGTATGTCCCGCGGCTCGAGTCGACGGCACAGCGCGTCGTGGCCGGCGAGCAGAACATGTTCACGGGCGTCATGTGCGGCAGCTATCACGATGTTTGGATGGAACTGCACGAAGACTTGATTCTCACCCAAGGCATCGACCGCGCGGCCGAAGGATCATTCTGATGGGCGGCAGATTCGGCAGAGTCGTCACGGCAATGATCACGGCCTTCACCGACGAGGGTGAACTCGATATCGCCGAATCCGTGCGCCTTGCGAAGTGGCTGCAGGAACAAGGGAACGAAGGCCTCGTGATCGCGGGGACAACTGGCGAAGCCTCGACGATGACCGACCCCGAGCGTCTGGCGCTCTTCGAAGCGGTCGTTGGTGCCGTCACGATTCCCGTCATTGCGGGAACGGGCTCAAACGACACCGCTCACTCGGTTCACCTGACGAAGGAAGCATCGAAACTCGGCGTTGCCGGAATACTCGCCGTCGGGCCGTACTACAACCGCCCGTCGCAGGCTGGCATCGCCGCGCACATCAAGGCAATGGCCGGTGCAACCTCGTTGCCCGTCGTCGTTTACGACATTCCTGTTCGAACGGGCCGAAAAATCTCGACCGCGAACCTCGTCACGATGGCCCGCGACGTGAAGAACATCGTCGGACTGAAGGACGCGGGCGGCAACCCGGGCGAGACCGCCAATGTCATCGCCCAGGCGCCTTCGGACTTCGAGGTGTACAGCGGCGACGACGGGCTCACCTTGCCCTTGCTGGCCGTCGGAGCCGTTGGTGTCATCGGTGTGGCAACGCACTGGTCGGCGCCCGAACACCGACGGATGATGGACGCCTTTTTCTCAGGCAACGTCGTCGAAGCACGGCGCATCAATGCCGCACTTCTCGAGAGCTATGCGTTCGAGACCGGAGAGGAAGCTCCGAATCCGCTGCCCTCGAAGGAGATGATGAAGCTCCATGGTTTCGCGGTCGGTGACGCGCGTCTGCCCATGGGGGCCGCACCCGAGTGGGTGGCGGAACGGGCGAGCGTCGTGAAGGCGAACATCGAAGCGTTCAGGTCGCGTTGAGCAACAACAGCGTCCGCATTTACTTCCTTGGCGGTCTCGGCGAGATCGGGCGAAACTGCATGGCCGTCGAACAAGACGACCGAATCGTGCTCATCGACTGCGGACTCATGTTTCCCGATCCCGACATGCACGGCATCGACCTGGTGCTTCCCGATTTCACGTGGCTGCGGGACAACGCCGATCGCATTGTGGGGTGCGTCGCCACTCATGGTCATGAAGACCACGTTGGAGGCCTGCAGTTTCTCCTGCGTGAGCTGTCGATGCCCATCTACGGGTCCGCCGTCACGTTGGGTCTTGCCCGCCACCGAATCGAAGAAGCCGGACTTCTCGGCAAGACCGATCTGGTGACGGTGGGCGACGGAGAGGTTCGCAGAATCGGGCCGTTCGACATCGAGTTCATTCCCGTGACGCATTCGGTTCCGCACGCGCATGCGATCGCGCTGCACACCTCGCAGGGCATCGTTCTGCACTCGGGTGACTTCAAGATCGACCTCACACCGGTCGATGGTCGGCGAACCGATCTGCCGCGACTCGGGGCGCTCGCGCACGGCCCCGGCATTCGTCTTCTCATGGCAGACAGCACGAACGCCGAGGAGAAGGGCCACGCGCCGAGCGAGAGCGAAGTGGGGCAGGTGCTCCGGGGTTTGTTTGCCGAGCACGCCGGTCGGCGAATCATCACGGCAAGCTTCGCGAGCCACATCCATCGCGTGCAGCAGATCGCCGATGCCGCCGTGGCGAACGGTCGGGTCGTTGCGACCATGGGTCGTTCGATGAACAACAACGTCCGCATGGCCCGTGATCTTGGAATCCTCCGCATTCCGGACTCCTCGCTCATCGACATCGAGCAGATCGGCGACCACGCGCCCGAGAACGTGTGCATCATCTCGACGGGCTCGCAGGGAGAGCCGATGTCGGCACTCGCATTGCTGGCACGCGGCGACAACCGCTGGGTGAAGATCGGGCCCGCCGACACGGTCATTTTGTCGAGTCACCCGATTCCCGGAAACGAGATGCACGTGAGCCGCGTGATCGACGGGCTGCTGCGCGCGGGGGCCGAGGTCGTTCACTCGGGCATCGTCGACGTTCACGCAACCGGCCACGCCCAGGCCGATGATCTGAAGACATATCTCAACGTCACGCAACCCGAGTGGTTCATTCCCATTCACGGTGAGTTCCGGCACATGATGGCCAATGCACGCCTCGCCGAGACAATGGGTGTGCCGCGCAATCGCATCACGATGTGCGAAGACGGTGATGTTGTCGAGTTGACCGACGACGGTGTCGAGCTCGTCGGGCGAATTCCCGCCGGCTATCTCTACGTCGACGGTGTCGTCGGTGACGTCGGTCAAGGCGTGTTGCGCGATCGCCGGGTCCTTGCCGAAGAGGGAGTCGTGGTGGTCGTGGTGACTGTCGACATCTCGTCGGGCGGTGTCATCACGGGCCCCGAAATCATCACCCGCGGCTGGGTGTATGCCCCCGAGGCCGAAGATCTGCTCGACGAAGCATGCGACACTGTCGCGGCCGCGGTCGAGGCCGCGCTGGCGGATGGTGAGCGCAGCATCGACGCACTCGAGCAAGTGGTCAGACGAGCGACGGGCAAGTTCGTCAACACGCGTACGAAGCGGCGGCCGATGATCGTCCCCGTCGTGATGGAGACATGACGCGGCCGCGCACCGCACTCATCGGCCTTTGCCTCATGGTGTCGGCCTCTTGTGGTGCCGAATCGACATCGCTGAAGGTCGATGAAATCGACGAGGCCGTCAGGGCTGTCACCGATCTGACGGGCAAGCCGGCGAGGTTCTTCGAGATCAACGCGACACCTGATCTCATCAATCTCTTCCTCGACGACGGAAACGGAAGCGCCATCAACTTCGTGTGGGACGGTGGGGAACTGCGTGACGAAACCGAGATCGCTCCTGCAGACGGAATCTCTTTCGACGCATCGGGCATGTCGTTTACGACCGACGTCTATGGGCTCGTCGAAGAGGAGCTGCCTGATTCTCTCCTGCGCGCATTCACCATCACCGCCGACGGTCCGAATGGTGAAATTCTGAACCGTGTCGTCGTCCAGTCCGAACGGGGCGGACAGTTCTCGGTGTTGGTCGACCCGGTCGGCAAGATTCTTGGCTCTGATCCACTGACCGGCCCGTAGGACCGCCAACGCGGCGGGGTATTCCCGATTCGACAGGTACCCCGTTGGTACCTTTGATTCATGTCCAAACAGGCCTCCCGACCCCGCTCGTCTTCCGGCAAGCCGGTCGGCCGGGGCAGTGCATCGGCGGGCAAGAAAGAGTCGGTCGACAAGGCTGCCCCGCGTCCCCGCGAGCATGCTGCGGTCCGGGCGGCCGTGGGCGGCCGTGAGAACGAGTTTCGGGGCATTGCGATCGTTGTTGCGGGTGTTCTGGCGGCGCTCGGCGTCTACCTGAACGTTGCCGGACCGGTTGGTGACGCCATTGACACGGCCCTTGGTTGGGTCTTCGGCGTCGGCCGTTTCCTCCTGCCCCCGTCCCTCGTTGCCGTTGGGGTGGTTGTCGTGCGCCGCAACGAATCCGAACACCGACTCCGCATCGCTGTCGGGTCGGTCGTCATTGTCTTTGCGTCTCTCGGGTTGATGCATCTCGCGCGCGGTGAAGGTCGCATGACCGCCGAGGTCGATGCCCTGAAGCCGGCGGGTGGTTGGATCGGCGCCCTCATCGGCCAGCCGCTGCGCACGATGCTCAGCATCGTTGGTGCAACGGTTGTGCTCCTCGCGGTTGTGTTGGGCGGTGTCCTCATCGTCACCGGAATGTCGCTGCCCCTGCTCGTACGTCGTCTTCGCTCTCATTTTGCAACGGTCGCGGTACCGACCGCTCGTGCCGCGAAAAAAGTGCTGAGCGACATCAAAACCACCGACGACTTCCGTCGCGCCGACGATGGTGCACCCGAACCGGTTTTTTACGATCAGAACGAGCCCATCGTCGACGCCGGTCTCGCCTCGTCCGACGAAGTCGACACGTCGCACGTTCCGGCATTCGACCCAGGCGCGCCGCGTCCGGCCCTCTACGACTTCGAGCTCGAGGAGGGCGCGAAAGACAAGCCGGCGAAGGCGCGTCGCAAGCCCTCGCAGCCGGCAAGTGAACCCGAAGGCGAGTTTCCACCGCGTCCGAAGAACGCAGGTCGCGGTGCCGAAGTCGTCAGCACGCCCGACGGCGATGAACTCGCCCTTGGTCCTGCCGCGCGTCGCGGCAACTGGGCACTTCCTCCTGCCAACCTCTTGAGCGTCAGCCCCACGCAGGCCGTTGATCGTGCGGCGGTCGAAGAGCGGGGTCACCTGCTCGAGTCGTCGCTCGCCTCGCATGGAGTCGACACTCGGCTCGTCGGCATGACCGTTGGGCCGACGGTGACCCGCTACGAGCTTGAACTCGGCTCGGGCGTGAAGGTTGCCCGCGTCACCAGCCTCGACCGCGACATTGCGTACGCGATGGCTGCGACCGACGTGCGCATCCTCGCTCCGATCCCCGGGCGGTCGGCGATCGGTGTCGAAGTTCCCAACACCTCACGCCAACTCGTCTCACTGGGCGACCTCATGTCGTCACCCGAGGCAAAGGCGGCCACGCACCCGCTCGATGTCGCGGTGGGGAAGGACATCGCAGGGCGGGCGGTGTTCATGAACCTCGCCACGACACCCCACCTGCTCATCGCCGGCGCAACGGGTGCGGGTAAGTCGAGCGGTCTGAATTGCATCATCACGTCGATCCTCATGCGCACGACACCCGACCAGGTGCGCCTCATTCTCATCGACCCGAAGCAGGTCGAGATGGGTCAGTACGGCCGACTGCCGCACCTCCTCACCCAACCGGTCACGAACCCGAAGAAGGCCGCCAATGCTCTCGGTTGGGCCGTGAAGGAAATGGAACGCCGCTACGACCTGCTCGTCGAAGTCGGCTTCCGCGACCTCACCGGTTACAACGCGGCCTACGACCGCGGTGATCTCGTCCCCGAACCCGGCACCGAACGCGAATTCGAGCGTCTGCCGTACATCCTCGTCGTCGTCGACGAGTTGAACGACCTCATGATGGTTGCCGCGCGCGATGTCGAAGATTCCATCACCCGTATCGCGCAGAAGGCCCGCGCGGTCGGTATCCACCTCATCATCGCCACCCAGCGACCCAGCGTGAACGTCATCACGGGCGTCATCAAGGCCAACATCCCCGCTCGCATGGCATTCGCGGTGTCGAGCCTCACCGACAGTCGCGTCATCCTCGACCGTCCGGGTGCGGAGAAGTTGGTCGGAAAGGGCGACATGCTGTTGCTTCCGGGCAACACCAACGTTGCCCAACGCGTCCAGGGGTCGTGGGTCACCGAGGAAGAAGTCCGTGCCGTTGTCGCGCACTGGCGCCGCCAGGCCCCGGAAGTCGTCTACGTGAGTGGCATCGACGGGGAAGCAGGGGCGTCGGGGTCGGGAAGCGGACTCGTCGGTGGAACAACAGGCGATGAAGACGACGACGACTTGTTGAAGCAGGCCATCGAACTCGTCGTCACCTCGGGTCTCGGCAGCACGTCGATGCTGCAGAGAAAGTTGAAGGTCGGATTCGCACGCGCCGGTCGTCTCATGGATCTTCTCGAAGAGCGTGGCATCGTTGGTCCGGGCGAAGGATCCAAGGCGCGGCAGGTCCTGATGTCGCCCGAGGAGTACGCGTTTCTCCAGCAGAGCAACTAACGAGCGCCAGAAGAGCCGCTCGGTAGACTGTCGCAGTGTCTTCGACGGTGCACTCGCAGCGGTTCTACGTCGAAACCCTCGGTTGCCCGAAAAACGAAGTCGACTCCGAGAAGATCATCGGTCTGTTGCAGCGCGATGGTCTCGAGCGCACCGACGATCCGTCGGGTGCCGACGTTGTCGTCGTCAACACCTGTGCCTTCATCGAAGACGCCCGTCGCGAGAGCATCGACACGATCCTCGCCCTCGCCGATCAGAAGAAAGACGGCGCGAGATTGGTTGTCACCGGATGCATGGCCGAGCGTTACGGCGACGAGTTGGCAGCGGAGCTGCCCGAAGTCGACCAGGTTGCTGGTTTCGGGGTGCCGGTGGCACTCGGTCGCAAACCCGTTGGTCTGTCCGTCACCGCCGCACCGGCCTTTGATCTTCTGAACCTGCCACGACCAAAGTCCAGCGCGCCGTGGGCATACGTCAAGATCGCGGAAGGTTGCGACAGGTCGTGTGGTTTTTGTGCGATCCCTTCATTTCGCGGACCGCAACGCAGCCGAGACGTCGAGTCGATCCTGCGCGAAGTCGATGAACTTGGTGCGCGGGAAATTGTCCTCGTTGCACAGGACCTCGCGAGCTACGGCAAAGATCGTCCCGGCGAGCTGGGTGCGGGTGCGATCGTGCCGTTGGTGCGCGCCGTCGCCGAGAGGGCAGACCGGGTGCGACTGCTGTACCTCTATCCCAGCGATCTGAGCGACGACCTCATCGATGCGATTCTCGACTCGGGCGTCGCCTACTTCGATCTTTCGCTTCAGCACGTTTCGAAGACGCATCTGCGTCGAATGCGGCGTTGGGGCGATGGCGGTCGGTTCCTCTCGCGAATCGACGACATCAGATCGAAAGAGTCGTCCGCAGTGTTCAGGTCGAACTTCATCGTCGGGTACCCGGGCGAGACCGAATCTGATCACGACCAGTTGCTCGACTTCGTGTCGCGCGCCCAGCTCGATTGGTGTGGTTTCTTCGCGTACAGCCCGGAAGAGGGCACCCACGCCCTCGGCCTGCCCGGTCGGGTCGACGACGATGTCGTCGCGTTGCGCCTTGCCGAACTGCGCGAACTTCAAGACGACATCACGTCGCGCCGTCGCGACGACTGCATCGGCGAGATTCATCGCGTTCTTGTCGACGAGCCGGGTATCGGCCGCAGTCATCGCGAGGCACCGGAAATCGACGGAATCGTGAACGTTCCCGATGGCCTGGCGGTCGGGGAGTTTCACGACGTCGAAATCACCGATGCGCTGGGTCCCGACCTCGTGGGTTCGCCGAAGGCGGGTGGCTGACATGCCCGTCGACCCGAACGCGATCGCGACCTGGGCGAACATGGTCACCGTCGGGCGAATTCTCATCTCGCCGATTCTTTTTGCATTGATACCAAGCGACTCTTACGGCTCGTGGGTCGCCTTCGTCATGTGGTTCTTTCTCTGCGTGAGTGATGGCTTCGATGGCTATCTTGCGCGCCGCCACGGCACCACCAAATCGGGCGCCTTTCTCGATCCGCTGGCCGACAAGGTTCTCGTCCTGGGTGCGATGTTCACGCTCGTCAGTCGCGGCCTCTTCCCCCTGCTACCCGTCGTCATCATCGCCGTGCGCGAGGTGGCGATCAGCATCTACCGGGTCCTCGTCGGGTCGAGGGGCATCTCCGTTCCCGCAAGCCGGCTCGCGAAGGTGAAAACACTGAGTCAGCAACTTGCCGTCGGTTTCGCGCTCATCCCACTGACGGTCACCGACGCCGACTGGACATGGAAAGTGCTTCTGTGGTTCTCGGTCGGTCTGGCTTTGGTGAGTGGCGGGCAGTACGCGACCCGCGCGGTGCGGCATCGGCAGTTCCAGCGCGCATCGGGGAAGTAGTCGTGCGCTGCGACGTGATTGCAGTCGGAACCGAACTGCTGCTCGGCCAGATCGTCGACACCAACTCGAGTTGGATCGGTGAACAACTCGCCGCACACGGAATTTCAAGTCACATTCAGGTGAAGGTCGGTGACAACGTCGGGCGCATCATCGAACAGCTGCGCCTGCGCCTCGCTGAAGGCGATGCGGTCATCATGTGCGGGGGGCTCGGCCCCACACACGACGACCTGACGCGCGACGCAATTGCGGCCGTCATGGGAGTCGAGCTTCGCCACGACGACGACGTTGCCGAGGCGATCATCGAGATGTTCGCCTCCCGAGGTCGGCGAATGGCGGCGAACAACCTTCGTCAGGCACTAGTCCCGGAGGGCGCCACCGTCATTCCGCAGCGACGCGGCACCGCACCCGGGCTCATCTGTCCGGTCGGCGCAAAGGTCATTTACGCCGTTCCGGGCGTTCCCCACGAAATGCACGAGATGATGACGCGGGCGATTCTCCCCGACCTCGTGCGTCGAAGCGGAAGGCCCTCCGTCATCCGTAGTCGCGTGCTGCGGACGTGGGGGGAAAGCGAGAGTGGCCTGAACGAGCGTCTCGATGCGGTAATCGCAGAACTCGACGCTCCCGGCGACAACAAGCCGACACTCGCGTTCCTTGCGAGCGGTTGGGAGGGGATCAAAGTGCGCCTCACAGCCGCGGCTCCGTCGGCCGCCGACGCCGACAACATTCTCGCCGGGTGGGAAGGGCGGATCCGGCAGATCGTCAGCGACATCGTGTTCGGGGTCGACGACGACACCATGGAGTCCGTGGTCCTTGCGCTGCTCGGTCGACGCGAGGAAACCCTCGCAGTTGCCGAGTCGGTGACAGGTGGGCTCGTGACCGGACGCCTGACCAACATCCCCGGTGCAAGCAAAGTGTTGCGCGGTGGCGTTGTCAGCTACGCGTCCGACGTGAAGTTCGACGTTCTCGGCGTGACCCCCGGCCCGGTCGTCACCGAACGTGCCGCCATCGAAATGGCGCGTGGTGTTCGTCGACAACTCGGCGCATCGGTCGGCTTGTCGTTGACCGGTGTTGCCGGTCCCGACGAGCAAGATGGCATGCCCGTCGGCACCCTCATCGTCGGGCTCGTTCTTGCAGACGGCGCAGAGCACGTCGCAACGTTTCGGTTGCCCGCCACACGCGACCAGATGCGTCAGATGAGTGTGATCACCGCACTGAATTTCCTGCGGCAACGCTTGAACGAGGACTGATCAAGCCGAGCGGAGCAGGCTGACCAGCGCCGAGGAGAAGGCGTGAAAGTTCAGTTCGTGCAGATCATCTAGGTACGACTCGAGCAGCGACAATCCGAGCGGAATCGACTGACCCCCGCGTGCCACCAGGCGAATCACTCCGTCGTCCATCTTCGAACTGGATCCCAGCATTTCGTTGTACCGCACGAGGCCGGCCGCATGAACGCGACGCAGCGCTGCGCGGGGTTCCTTGCGGGTGCGGGCTGCGACGTACGTTTCGAGGCGAAACTGGCGCCACTGCCGGCGGGATGGGGTAACGCCGAGTGTGTAGATCTTGCCGATCGAGTCGCCGAGGTCACCGGATTTCACTCCGTGTGCGGTGAGCTCGCTCGTGCCGACGATGGCGCCGCTCAACAGCGTGTCGAGCGTGTCGATGATGAG
>CAZVPL010000037.1:14418-15943 GCA_964629075.1 uncultured Bifidobacterium sp.
GCGCGCGGCTGGAGGGGCACCCAAATGTTCTAGCAGTGTCTCGGTACGATGTTGAAAGGCCCCTGTAGCTCAGTCTGGATAGAGCAACGGACTTCTAATCCGCAGGTCACAGGTTCGATTCCTGTCGGGGGCGCCCGTCGCGCAATTCGTTCCATCGGTACTTGATCGCATGAGTATTTGATGCTTCGTGCGTCTAACCTGAAGGGCGTGAACTTCAAGAAGGGTGACACCGTCATCTACCCCCAGCACGGCGCATGCATCGTGCACGGGATCAAGAAGATGAAGGCCTTCGGCGCGACCCAGGAATACCTCATCTTGAAAACCGTCATCAACGAAATGACGTTGTCGGTCCCCACCTCCAAGGCTGCAGATGTCGGCGTGCGGCCCCCGGTGTCCCCCGACGAACTCGAAGACCTTGTGTCGGTCCTCTCGAAGGCCGACCCGCGCGTGCCGTCGAACTGGTCGCGCCGGTTCAAGAACCACCAAGAGAAGTTGAAGAGTGGTGACGTGTGTCAAGTCGCCGAGGTGCTACGCAACCTTGCGGCGCGCAATCGCGACGCGTCTTTGTCGGCTGCCGAGCGCACGATGTACGACCGTGCCCGAATCAATCTCATCTCGGAAATTGCGCCCGCGCTCAAGGTGTCAACCGAAGACGCCGAGGCATTCCTCGACGAAGCGTTGGCCAAGGGAGTTCTGAAGCCCGCCAAGGCGAAGAAAGCTGCCGCACCCGCGAAGCCGAAGGACGACGACGACGAGGCCCCAGCCACGGCAAAAGCCCCCGCGAAAGTCGTCAAAGAAAAAGACGTCAAGGAAAAAGTCGCGGCAAAGCCAAAAGCGCCGGCCAAGGCGGGCGGCAAGAAGTCCTAGCGCGTCGTGCGCTCGTCACGATTGGGGAGACGATGGCGACACCAAACGAACTCGATCGGGCGGAGCTCACCGCACTCGTCGAGTCGGGACACATCGACACGGTCGTCATGGCGTTCCCCGACCTCTTCGGTCGCCTCGTCGGAAAGCGCACAACCGGAAGGTTCTTTCTCGAACACGTCGCCGATCACGGCACAGAGAATTGCGACTATCTCATTGCCTGCGATATCGCGAATGATCCGGTACCCGGTTATCGGTTCGCGAGCTACGACCAGGGATACGGCGACATGCTGGCGCTCGCCGATTGGTCGGCGGCATGGGTGGTGCCGTGGGTCGACAAGACGGCTCTCGTCATCTGCGATCTGTTCGACGTCGAGACCGGAGAGTCGATCCGCGAAGCCCCGCGCTCGATCCTGCGGGCTCAGGTCGACGCAGCAAAGGCGCTGGGGTTTCGTCCGATGATGGGAAGCGAAATCGAGTTCTTCCTCTTCGAAACCTCGTATGCCGAGGCCCACTCGACGGGTTACCGCGACCTTCGTCCCGCCGGCGACTGGGTGCAGGACTACCACGTGCTTCAAACCACCCGCGACGAGCCAATTATCGGTGCGATCCGGCGCGGACTCGAAGCGGCGGGTGTTCCCGTCGAGTTCACGAAAGGCGA
>CAZVPL010000037.1:15953-18137 GCA_964629075.1 uncultured Bifidobacterium sp.
ATCAATCTCGACTACACCGACGCCCTGGCGATGGCCGATCGCAATGTCCTCTACAAGACTGCAGTGAAGGAAATCGCCGCGCAGCACGGCAAGGCCGCCACGTTCATGGCGAAATACGACTTCGACGAAACCGGATCGTCATGTCACGTGCACAGCAGTCTCTGGAACCTCGATGGCTCGCGAGCCCTCTTCCTCGACGTCGACTCCGGTGGTCCGAGCAAGATCTTCCGGCACTATCTCGCCGGGCTTCTTGCCACCCCCCGGGAGTTTTCCTTGCTGTGGGCACCGACGATCAACCGCTACCAGCGGTTCCAGCCCGGGTCGTGGGCGCCGACCGGGGTGGCATGGGGCGTGGACAACCGCACTCTTGGATTCCGTCGGGTGGGGCACGGGCCGTCATTGCGCATCGAGAGCCGCGTCCCCGGTGCCGATGCGAACAGTTACCTCGCCTTTGCCGGCGTGATTGGAGGCGGTCTCCACGGCATTCGCAACGAACTGTCACTCGAAGCCGAGTTCGTCGGCAACGGGTACGAAGCGAGCCTTCCGCGGATTCCATCGAGCCTCATCGAAGCCATCGACCTGTGGCGGAACAGCACCGTCGCCCGCGAGGTGTTCGGCGACGACGTTCATCACCACATACTCGTCATGGCCGAGGCCGAGTGGGCGTCGTTCAACAAGACGGTCACCGATTGGGAACGTCGTCGGTACTTCGAACTCATCTAGACACGAATCGATCGGGGACAAGTGGAACGACTCAAAGGAAAAGTTGCCCTGATCACGGGTTCGGCATCGGGGCTGGGGCGTGTTGCGGCCGAGATGTTCGCCCGGGAGGGCGCGAAGGTCGTTGTTGCCGACATCATCGATGGCGCCGACGCGGTCAGGGCAATCGCAGCAGCTGGTGGAGTCGCGACGTTCGTGCAGTGTGACGTGACGAATGAGGACAGCGTCACTGCCGCCGTGACCCACGCGGTCGACGCGCACGGTTCGCTTGACGTCATCTACAACAATGCCGGCGTGATGTTGTCCGACGACGACAATCCGGTCACGACCCCGCTCGAAACCTACGAGCGGACGATGGATATCAACGTGAAAGGTGTGCTGCTCGGCTGCCGAGCGGCGATTCCCGTCATGCAGCGCCAGGGGCACGGCTCAATCGTCAACGTCGCCTCCTTTGTTGCACACATGGGTGCAGCGACCCCGCAGGTCGCCTACACGGCTTCAAAAGGCGCGGTGCTGGCAATGACGCGCGAGATCGCCGTGATCTACGCCCGGCAGGGAATCCGGGCGAATGCACTGTGCCCCGGACCCGTGATGACACCGCTCCTCGCCAAATTCCTGTCCGACGACGCCAAACGTGAACGTCGCCTCGTGCACATCCCGATGGGAAGGTTCGGCGCGCCCGAGGAGATTGCTCAGGGTGCACTGTTCCTCGCATCCGACGAGTCGTCGTGGATGACGGGACAGTCGCTCATCATCGATGGTGGCATCACCGCCGCCTATGTCACGCCCGAGGGCTGACACTCAGCGCCGCGTGATGTCGCGCACCGGCTCGCTGCCGTCCCATCCTTCGTGTGCGGCGCGCACCATCGCATAGAAGCCGAGAAGGCCCGGGTTCGACTCGTAGAGCTCCCAGTAGTGACCGTGTCGCGCCACGTCGTCGACAAAGACAAAGGTCGTGGTGCCCGCTTTCGCAGTCTGGGCAACTTCGAGACCCATGCGATTTGCGACGTCGAGAGCGCGGTCGAGGCTCGGCACGATGCAGGCCATGTGGTGCAAGCCGCCCGTTCCGGGAGTGAACCGCTCGCGCACGGCGGTCATGTCGTCATTGTGCTGGCAGAAAAGTTCGACCATGATCGAACCCCACCAGCCGTAGGCAGACGTGTGGTCGAACACCGACGGCACCCCACGGTGAACCACGTCGGTGACGGGAATGTGCCGGTTGAGAAAAAAGGGACCCGCGCCGAAGTTCCGCGCCCACGCGTGGGCGGCTGCCTCGGGGTCGTCGACCACGTAGGCAATCTGAACCGCCGGACCAAAGAGCATCAGCGGGTCGAGACGATGAGACTGAAGAGACCGATAAACGCGCCGGCAACGATGGTTCCGATGGTCCACAGACCCTTGACGACGGAGTCGAAGCGCCGGTCTATCCGGTCTTCGAAGTTCTTGAATCGATCATCGACGCGT
>CAZVPL010000038.1:0-12878 GCA_964629075.1 uncultured Bifidobacterium sp.
AGAGAACTGACGAGTCTCGTCAGCGAGAGACAACACAAGTGACACAGAGAAAGGAAGACGAAGTGCCCCCCACAACCGTTTCCCGAAAGCTCACCGTCGACGACATTCTCGACCTCCGTGCCTACGAGAAGGTTCGCGCCGAGAAGAAGGCGGCGATTCTCGAAACCAAGCGTCGGCGTCGTATTGAACTCGGCACCATCATCACCGTCATGTTCGAAAGCCGCGACACGATGTGGTACCAGATTCAAGAGATGCTGCGCGCCGAACGCGTGATCTCCGAAGAGGGCGTTGTCGACGAACTGCGCGCGTACAACCCGCTCATCCCCGAGACGGGTCAGCTCTGCGCCACGATCTTCATCGAACTCACCTCCGACGCCGCCATGCGTGAGTGGCTGCCGAAGCTGGTGGGCATCGAGCGTTCGTTGCGAATCAGGCTGGCCGACGGTCGCGAGATCGCCCCGGTCACCGACGAGGCGCACGATGCCACGCTCACCCGTGACAATGTCACCGCGGCGGTTCACTACATCCGCTTCGAGTTCGGCCCCGACGATGTGGCCGCGTTCGGCACCGGGCCCGTCCAGCTGGTCTGCGCCCACCCGAACTACCTCGAAGTGGTCGAGCTGGCCCCATTCACCGTGGCCGAACTGGCCGCCGACCTCGGCGCCTGAGGCGCCTGAGCCGCATCGCGGTTCGAGATTTGCGCCCCCTGAGGGGGCGGGTTTATTGTCCTCTGCACGGTGAGACATCGGTCACGTTTCGGGGGGAACGTGGCCGATGCCACCGAACTCACGAGCTGGGGGGCAGGGGCGTGACAATCACAGAGATTTCGTGGCGGCAAAAAGGAGCCTGCCAGGGTCTGGATCCGGCGGTTTTCTTTCCTGACGAGGGCGACGAAGAGACGGTCGCCGTGGCGATCGCGGTGTGTGGCACCTGCGACGTGCGCATTGCATGTCTCGAGCATGCCCTCGCGTCGCGTGAAAAAGAAGGCGTGTGGGGCGGTACCACCGAACGTGAGCGGCGCCGCATCATTCGTCAGCGTCGCCGAACCGCGTAGAGATTGCTCTCGCCAAAGGCGAGAATGATCAGGTGACGACGAACCATCCACGTCCGCTCGCCGACTTCGGCGGTTGGCCCGCCGTTCTCTCGGGTCTCATCGCGCGCCGCGACCTCGATCCCGAGGTGGCCGAGGCGGCGATCACCGAGATCCTCGAGGGTTCCGCGACACCATCGCAGATGACCGCGTTCATCGTTGCGTTGCGTGCGAAAGGTGAGACTGCTCCCGAACTTGCGGGCATGTTGCGCGCGGTGCGTGCAGCTGGCCAACGTGTCGATCTGCCGGCCGACGTTGCAGCGCGGGCCATCGACATCGTCGGAACGGGTGGCGACATGTCGCAGTCTTTCAACGTCTCCACTCTCACCGCATTCGTCGTGGCGGGTGCCGGAGTTCCCGTCTGCAAGCACGGCAACCGCGCAGCATCGTCCAAGTGCGGTGCGGCCGATCTGCTCGAAGAACTCGGGGTGACGGCGGAACTCGATCCGGTTGGTGTCGCCGAGTGCATCGACGAAGCAAACATGGGTTTCTGTCTTGCCGCGCGATTTCACCCCGCGTTTCGATACACCGGTCCGTCACGGCGCGAGATCGGCATCTCGACCGCATTCAACCTCCTCGGTCCAATGGCGAACCCCGCGCCGATCTCGTCGATGTTGGTCGGTGTTGCGGCTCCTTGGATGATGCGACCGATGATCGAAGCCCTTGGGTCACGTGGAGTGCGTTCGGCTTGGGTCGTCCACGGTCACGGAGCAGTCGACGAGATCACCCTCGGCGGAGAGTGCCGCGTGGTTGCACTGCGCGACGGCGAGATCACGGAATTCGGTATCGACGCATCCGATATCGGTTTCGACAATGCGCCGATCGATGCGATCCGTGGTGGAGACGCGCGGGAGAACGCCGACATTGCACGTCGGATTCTTGGGGGCGAGGCAGGTCCAATGCGCAACACCGTCGTATTCAATGCTGCCGCCGCACTGCATGTGGCCGGCGCGGCAGCCGACCTGCATGAGGGGCGCCTCTTGGCCGAGGCATCGATTGACGGCGGTGCGGCGTCATCCGTGCTCGATCGTCTGGTCGTTGCAAGTGACAGGGCAGCCAAGCGGCTCGAACAGTGACCCGCATTCGCGTCCCGGGTAGTTCGGCGAACCTGGGGCCGGGCTTCGACGCAATCGGGATGGCGGTGTCGCTGTATGCCGAGGTCGGCGTGGTGGACGGCGCGATCCCCGAGGGCGCCCGGCGCGCCGACGAACATCACCCGGCGACGATTGCGTACCGACGTGCGGGTGGCTCGGCTGACGTCTGGGTGCGTAGCGAAATCCCGATGGGTCGTGGGCTTGGTTTCAGTGGGGCCGTGCGCGTTGGCGGAGCCGCTCTCGGTTTGTGCGAATCGACCGGTGCGGCGCTCGAAGATGTTCACCTGCAGGGCCGGGTGATCGAGCTCACCGCGGAACTCGAGGGTCATGCCGACAACGTCGCGGCGTCCATGCTCGGTGGAGTCGTTGGCACGAACGGCCATCGTGCCGCGCGCATACCGCTTGGTTGCGACCTTGACGTCGTCGTGTGGATTCCGGACTTCACCACGTCGACTTCCGAGTCGCGGGCGAAGTTGCCCGCAACCGTGCCTTTTGCCGACGCGGTGTTCAACGTCACCCACACCGCACTTCTGCTTGCCGCGCTGGCCGGCGGTGACGTCGACGCGCTTGCCGAAGCGACTGCCGACCGGCTGCACCAAGACCTGCGTCTGGCCAAGGCCGAGCCGAGTCGCCGTGCGCTCGGGACGATGATGAATGCCGGCGCAGTCGCAGCGTGGTTGAGCGGCTCGGGTCCGACCGTGGCCTGCTTCGCCCGGCCCGGCGAGGCAGCGCGGATTGCGGCGGGTCTTCCCGGCGACGGACGGGCGCGCATCTTGTCGATCGACACCGACGGCGCCCGGGCTGTCGTCGTGTGACACCCTGTTGTCACGCTGTCAGCATGACATCGAACGGCTCTCTCACCATCGACTGCGACACCTGCTGCATGCGCGACACCGATGCCTGCGGCGACTGCGTCGTCAGTTTCCTCGTCGGCCGGAATCCTGACGAAGCCGTCGTTCTCAGCCTCGACGAAGCCAGGGCGGTGAAGTTGCTCGCAGATGCGGGAATGGTGCCTACGCTTCGGCACCATGCCGTCTAGCTGGTCAGCACGCACCGAACTCGCGCTGCGCGACTACGCCCAACAGCTCTGTGACGTCGGCAAGGCGGCCGGTCTCGACCGGGTGGGTATCGCCCCGGCGCGAACTTTCCATCGTGCGCGACGCGCACTCGACGACCGCAACGCCCGGGGTCTTTCCGACACGATGCAGTTCACGTTCCGGAACCCGGCGCGATCGACCAATCCCTCGTTCGTGGTACCCGGCGCGCGGTCGATCATCGTTGGGGCCGTGTCGTACTACGAAGCGACACCGTCGGCACCCGATTCAAACGCAGGTCGTGTCGCGCGCTATGCATGGCGCGACAATTACGAAACATTGCGAAGCGCCCTCGGTGCAGTTGCGGACGAATTGAAATCGGTGGGTCATCGTGCCGTTGCAGTCGCCGATGAGAACTCGCTGGTCGACCGTGAGGCCGCCTATCTCGCGGGGCTCGGTTGGTACGGCAAGAATGCGAATCTCCTCCTCGAAGGCTCGGGTAGCTGGTTCGTGCTTGGCGGTGTGGTCACCGACGCGGTGCTTCCCGTGTCAACACCGATCGCCGACGGTTGCGGTTCGTGTCGCCGGTGTCTTGATGCCTGTCCGACGGGTGCGATCATCGAGCCGGGTGTGGTCGATGCTGCCCGCTGTCTGGCGTGGATCATCCAGAAGCCCGGAGTCATCGACCGAACCTTGCGCGAGGCCATCGACGACCGTATGTACGGCTGTGATGACTGCCAGGAAGTTTGTCCACCGTCCACACGAGCCGGGCGCGCGGAGACGACCTCGGTATCCGACACGACGATGGCGCAGGCGTTCGTCGATCCGATTGCGATTCTCTCGATGAGCGACGCCGAGATCCTCGGAAAATTCGGGCGTTGGTACATCCACGATCGCGAGGCGCGATGGGTGCGGCGCAACGCGCTCGTGGTGCTCGGCAACAAAGCAGCCCGCGGGGATGCTGCGGCGCGGGCCGCAATCGCCCGGTTCATCGTCGACCCCGACCCGGTCATTCGAGCACACGCGGTGTGGGCGGCCGCGCGCGTCGGCCACCACGACCTCGTGCCGTTCGACGACCCCGACGGCATTGTGCGCGACGAATTGCAGTGCCTGCCGTCGGCGCGTGGGTAACACTGGGTGCATATGACCGGGCGCCACCTTCTCGTGACGAACGACTTTCCACCAAAGGTGGGCGGAATTCAGTCGCTGTTGTGGGAGTGGTGGCGTCGCTTGCCGGCCGACCAGTTCGCCGTCTTGACGAGCCCGTACAAGGGTGCGCGTGACTGGGACGCACAACAGTCGTTCCGCGTCGAGCGAATCCGCGAGTCGGTGTTGCTCCCGCACCCATTGATGGTGAAGCGCATCAACGACCTCGCACGTGATTTTGGCGCGGAATTCGTGGTTCTCGACCCTGCGGTCCCGCTCGGCATGATCGGTCCGAACCTTGATCTTCCGTATGCCGTCGTGCTGCACGGTGCCGAGGTCACCGTGCCGGGGAGGCTGCCGGGCTCACAGCAGGTGCTGGCTCGTGTCCTGCGTCGCTCGGTGCATTGCATCGCGGCAGGGTCGTATCCGGCGCGCGAGGCCGAACGTGCGGCTGGTCGTGCTCTTCCGACAACCATCGTCCAACCTGGTGTCGACACCGAGCGATTCAGGGTTTTGACCAACGCCGAGCGCGCCGCAGCGCGTGCGCACTTCGGCATCGCGGCCAATGCCGAACTGATCGTCGGTGTCAGTCGACTCGTACCGCGCAAGGGTTTCGATACTGCAATCGCGGCGACGGCCCGACTGGCGCGCTCCCGACCGAATCTCGAACTCGTGATCGCCGGCGCAGGCCGCGATGAGGGTCGTCTCGCGCGCATCGCGCGGGACCGCGGCGCGCCCGTGCGTTTCCTCGGTCGTGTGTCGTTCGACGATCTGCCACGTCTCTACGGTTGCGCAGACGTGTTCACGATGTTGTGTCGCAACCGCTGGTTGGGCCTGGAACAAGAGGGGTTCGGCATCGTCTTCCTCGAGGCGGCAGCATGCGGCGTGCCCCAGATTGCCGGCGCAAGCGGAGGTGCCGCAGAGGCGGTGGAAGACGGAGTCACCGGCCTCGTCGTCGACGATCCCGACAACGTTGACCGGGTGGTCGATGCGTTCGAGCGGCTGCTCGCCGACGACGAGGCCCGTCTCGCAATGGGTCGTGCGGCACGTGAACGTGCGGTGTCGGACTTTTCCTACGACGTGCTCGCGGCGCGACTGTGGAATACGCTTCGCGCGCTGCCATGAACACCCGCTTGTCCATCAATCGATCACCGCTCGTGCGGTTCAACCTCGTTGCGACCCTCGTCTTCAGTGTTGTGGCCATCGTCAGTGCAATCATCTTCGACGACGTCTTCCGGGTGGTCATCGTGGTGGTGTCGCTCTCGCTGTTTGCCGTGGGGGTTGGTGCGTTCCTCTTGGGTTTCTTTGCGGCGGTGCAGCGCAGTCGCGAAAGCCAAATCTCGGTGTCGCAGCTCTTCTTCCTCACCGGAACCGTCTCGCCACGCGACGTGAAGATCCCGATGCTGGCGGCACTCGCAGTGCAGACCGTCGTGGGAATCGCGGCAGCGATTGCGCGTCCCTCGACCGACGGCAAGGCCGGAAGCGTCCTCGCATTCGGCGTTCTCGTGCCGATGCTTGGCCTGGGCCTGAATGGACTGTGGGCCAGTCGGCACGGGGCGTTCGACGACCGCGAGACATCCCCCGGTGATACCCCCGACGACGCGCCCGATTCGGAATAAGCCGTTCGGTGGCGCCTCCGTGCGCAACAATGGGGACATGGCCGACACCGCCAAGCAAACAACCGTGATTTCCGCCTCGCCCGAGCGTTGCTTTCAGGTTGCGACCGAATTCGAGCGCTATCCCGAATGGGCAAAAGACGTGAAGGAAGCGGTCGTGCTCGAGCGCGATGCGCAGGGACGCGGCACCAAGGTCGAGTTTCGAGCATCCGCGCTTGGTCGCAGCACGCACTACACGCTCGGCTACACCTACGGTGATTCGCCACTCACAATCGCATGGCAACTGGTCGACGGTGACATCATGCGCACCCTCGACGGCGACTACATGTTCGAACCCGTCAACAACGGCACTCTCGTCACCTACGACCTTTCGATCGACCTCGTGATTCCGCTTCCCGGCTTCGTCAAACGTCGTGCCGAGAATCGCATTCTGCACACGCTCACCGAGCTGAAGTCGCGCTGCGAATCCTGACGGCCACGACGCGGGCTATTTGTGCGCCGTCTGGGAGTGGACATCGGGGGGACAAAGACCCTGTGTGTCGTGATCGACGACTCGGTCGACGGCGGTCGGGTTGTCGAAGAGCGAAAGGTGCCCACCGACCCGCGAGGTGATGCGGCCGAGGTAATCGTCGATCTCGCCCGAACCTTTGGTGAGATCGACTCGATTGGTATCGGCATTGCCGGTCTGGTGTCCCGCAATGGCGAGGTCGTCGTCACCACCCACCTTCCCGGCGTTCGTCAATTGCCGCTGCGCGACACCGTGTCGTCGCGCTTGGACCTTCCTGTCGCTGTCGACAACGACGCAACCTGTGCGGCCGTTGCGGAATGGCGTCTCGGCGCGGCGCGCGGCTGGAACGACGCTCTTGTGGTCACACTTGGTACCGGCATCGGTGGAGGTGCAATCGTCGGGGGCCGGGTGGCCCGCGGTCACAACGGTTTTGCCGGTGAGTTCGGCCACATGGTTGTGGCGAGGGGTGGCGAGGCGTGTCCGTGCGGCCGCCGCGGCTGTTGGGAGGCCTATGCATCGGGCGGCGGTCTTGCGCGTCTTGCGGGAGGCGTCGCATCCGAGACGGTCGTCGAGCGATTTCTTCAGGGTGACGAGCGTGCGACAGGCGTCGTCGCAACTTTCGCCGACTGGGTTGTGGTCGGACTCCACAACCTTGTGAACATTCATGATCCCGGGCGCATCGTCCTCGGCGGTGGGCTCGGTTCGCGACCCGAAATCGTCGACGTCGTGGCGGCGCGATTCGCCGCGGGCGAGGGCGGACATGCCGGACGCGCGCTGCCGTCGCTGGCCGCGGCCGAATTGGGCCCGCGTGCCGGCGCCATCGGTGCGGCATTCATTGGTGCGGGGGACTGAGCTTCTTCGTGACGCGGGCGAGTCCGGCGCGCCACTGAGCATGGGCGATGTCGGCGAAGACCTTGAGTTCGGTGTTCGGTGTGAATCGACGGTCGATGATGCGAGTCGCGGCGACGGCATCGAGCGACGTCCAGACGCCCTCGGCAAGACCCGCCAAGAGTGCCGCCCCGACGGCAGTTGTCTCGCGGTCGACGGGTCGTTCGACATCGATTCCCAACTGGTCGGCCTGGATTTGCATCAGGCGATCGTTGCCTGCCGCGCCACCGTCGACGCGCAGCGACCTGATGGGGATTCCCGTTGCTGCGACCATTGCATCGACGACGTCGCGGGTCTGGAATGCGGTTGCCTCGAGTGTCGCGAGGGCGAGATGCGCGGCAGTCGTGCCGCGAGTGATCCCGAACACCGCTCCGCGTGCATCGGGGTCCCACCACGGACTGCCGAGACCGGTGAGTGCGGGCACGAAGACGACTCCGCCCGAATCGGTGACATGGCCCGCAAGCGCCTCGATGTCGTGTGACTCGCGAATGATGCCGAGGCCATCGCGCAGCCACTGCACCGCCGCACCGGTGACGAAGATCGAGCCTTCGACGGCGTAGGTCGTCGTGCCGCCGAGTCGCCACGCCACCGTGGTCAACATGCCCTCGGCCGGCGCGGGGCATGTGGTTCCCGCGTTCATGAGAACGAAGCTGCCGGTTCCGTACGTGTTCTTCGCGTCACCCTCGGCAAAACACGCTTGTCCAAAGAGGGCAGCCTGCTGGTCACCCGCGATGCCTGAAATGGGGATGCCGGAAGGGAGGCCTTCCGTTGAGGTCGCGCCGAACCGCCCGCTCGAATCGCGGACGTCGGGCAGTGAATCGATGGGGACACCAAGAAGGTCGCAGATCTCGGCGCTCCACTCGTGTCGACGGATGTCCCAGAGCAGAGTTCTGCTCGCATTCGACTCGTCGGTGGCAAACACGGATCCGTCCGTGAGTTTCCACAACAGCCATGAGTCGATGGTTCCGAACGCGAGCGATGCTGAGCGGGGAACGCCGTTTGTCAGCATCCACTCGATCTTCGTGCCGCTGAAATACGGATCAAGGACGAGGCCCGTGGTTCCACGAATCAGATCGAGGTGCGGTGCGAGGTCTGCACAGCGTTGAGAAGTGCGTCGGTCCTGCCACACGATGGCCCGGCCGAGAGCCTTTCCCGACGCACGATCCCATGCGACGACGGTCTCGCGTTGGTTGGTGATGCCGATCGCTGCTGGCAGTGTTCCAACCCGCTCAATCACCTCGACAAGGGTGCGGTGGGTGACGCGCCAAATTTCCTCGGCGTCGTGCTCGACAAGGCCGGGTGCGGGGAAGTGCTGCGTGAACTCGAGATACGAGGAAACGGCTTCGCGGCCGTCGGCAAAAACCGCCCTGCTGCGTACGCCTGTCGTGCCCGCATCGATTGCCACGACGTACGTCATGATCGAAGAGTAGTGCGCCTCTACGCGTCGGAGTCGGGGGCGCGAATCGGTAGGAGAACCGAGACACGAGTGCCCCTCGTGCCCCGTGGAAGAGGTTCGAACGCGACCGAACCACCGTGGAGTCGTACGTGCTCGCGCGTCAAAGCGAGTCCGAGACCCGATCCGTCGGAACGTGACAGACGTGGGCCACGGTTGAACCGTTCGAACAATTCATCCGCCCGATCGAGATCGACACCGGCTCCACGGTCCTCCACGGAAATCTTCACATGCGATGGTGTCACGTCGCCCGGAGGGATCTCAATTGCGGTCAGCCAAACGGGTGGCGCACCGTGACGGTGCGCGTTGTCGAGGAGATTCCCGAGGGCTCGTGCTATTCGGCGCTTGTCCAGATCGATCTCGAAGACCCGAGCCATCGGCGAGACGACGAGGTGGATGTCGGTGTGGCCCGACACCTTGACGGCTTCCTCGAGAAACTCATTCAGATTGACGCGGCTTGAAACCAACGGTGCGACGCCCGCGTCGAACCGTGACATCTCGAGCAAGTCGTCCACGAGACGTGTGAAGCGATGCAGGTCGGCATCAAGCAGGTCGAGAGCGGTTTGGCTCGCGGGCGAGAGTTCGTGTCGGCGAGAGTGCATCACCGCAAGTGATGCCATGAGTGTCGTCAGCGGCGAGCGAAGCTCGTGGCTGACATCGGAGTTGAAGCGCCGGTCGGCCGCCGCGCGGGCGGCAACTTTCTCCACCATCTCGTTGAATGTTCCAATGAGGTCGGCGAGTGCGGGATCATCGGATTCGGGTAGCCGGGTTTCGAGCCTGCCTGCGCCGATCTTTCGTGCTGCAGCCGCCGCTTCGGCGAGCGGTCGAGACAAACGCCTACCCGCGATGCTCCCCGCACCGGCGGCGACGACGGCAAGCAGGATCGCGCTCACGACGACCAGCCGCCCTGTTCGCGTGCGGCGCGCGTCCCACTGGGCGTGGTCGGCAAGAACGAAGAGGCGACCGGTCGGGTTTGCGCCCGGGGTGTCGAGGGCGGCGAGGTTGATCGGGAGAATGATGAGGGACGCCGAGTCGGTGGCATCGGCGATGTAGTCGAAACCGCTGCCATCGTCGTCCGGGGCATTGCCGAAGCGGGCTCGTGGCGTGCCGTACCACCGACCACCGAACTCGACGGCCGCGACCGTGCTGGGAAGCAGCGCGGTCAGGATCTGGTCGAGGCGGGAGGGGTCGTCGACCGTCTTTTCGAGGAGTCGGGCGTGCTCGCGGGCGTGGGAGACGAGAAGGGACCGCTGCTCGGAGCCGACCCATGATCTGCTCGCGACAACCGTGACGGTGAAAAGAACCGCCGCCCCTGCGAAAACCGATGCACCGACGAAGAACGCCGCACGTGTGCGCAGAGATGATGACAAAAATCTGCGAACGAACCCGCCCACATTCCTGAGAGTAGGCGGATTCAGTTGTCGAGTCGGTAGCCCAGCCCGCGCACGGTGACGACGTAGCGCGGATTGGCGGGATCGGGTTCGATCTTCATGCGCAGACGGCGCACGTGGACGTCGACCAGGCGTCCATCGCCGAAATAGCCGTAACCCCAGACACGATCGAGCAAGACTTCGCGGCTGAATACCTTGTCCGGCGCGGCGGCGAGCTCGCACAGCAGCCTGAACTCGGTCTTTGTCAGGTTCACCTCGGAGCCGGCAAGGAGAACTCGACCCTCGTCGGGCCTGATCTCGAGGTCGCCGAATGTTCGATGCGTGCTGCGCCAGCCGTGAGGGGTGGCGTACGCAATGGTGGCACGACGCAGAAGTGCGCGGATTCGCGCACAGAGTTCGTCCGTGTCGAACGGCTTTGTCACGTAGTCATCGGCACCTGCCTCGAGGCCGAGAATCGTGTCTTCCTTACCGTTCCGTGCCGTCACCATGATGACCGGGACGTCGCTCGTCTCGCGGAGCCGACGGCACACCTCGAAGCCGTCGATGCCGGGCAGCATGATGTCGATGAGGACGAGGTCGGGGCTTTCGCGGCGCAACCAGTCGAGAGCATCTTCTCCCGTTTGGCATTCGATGACGGAAAAATCCGCTGACTCGAGAGCGAGCCTCACGGATGATCTGATGCGTGGGTCGTCTTCAACCATCAAGATGCTTGTTTTTACCGCGGGACCCACGGGAGGAGAGATTAATTCAGTTGGCAGACCGATTCAGTCAAATACGAGGGTCCTTATTTGGTGAAAAAGGTTCTCGTTTGCGGCCAATACGGCCGTTGCCGTTTGGCGGTCTTCGTGGCGTTCTTCCACGCGGGCGCCGGCCTCGGTCGCGATGAGGGCACCGGCGGCGAGGTCCCAGGGGAACAGGTGTTCTTCAAAATACGCGTCGTATCGACCGCAGGCCACGAAGCACAAGTCGAGCGACGCAGAACCGAGGCGCCGGACGTCGCGGATCTTGTCGATGATCCGCGGGAATCGGTGTGCCTGCTTCACGCGATTCTCGGGCGAATAGTTGAACCCCGTGCCGACGAGTGCCTGTGTGATGTCGTCGACGTTGCTGCAGGAAATGGGATGCCCGTTCAGATATGCGCCACCGTTGCGAACCGCCGTGTATGTTTCGCGCAGAGCGGGGGCGTAGACGACACCACAGAGCGCACCGTCTTGGTCGTGTACCCCGATCGACACCGTCCACATCGGCAGGTCATAGAGAAAATTGGTGGTGCCGTCGATCGGGTCGATGAACCACGTGAGGCCCGACGTGCCGTCGTGTGCTCCGCCCTCTTCGCCGACGATTGCGTCGTGCGGTCGAAGCCGTCGCAGGGTGGCGACGATCTCTCGTTCCGTGGCCTTGTCGTACTCGGTGACCATGTCGGTCGCCGTTGACTTCGTTTCGACGTGAGTGAGTCCCCGCCGGCGCCCTGCGAGGGCAATGTCGCCCACCCGCGTCGCGATGTCGTGTGCGAGAACGAGAAGGTCGTCCGCGCGGCGGTGCGTCACTGGCGATCCTGCAGTTCGCGCCATTCGCCAAGCGCACGCAGGACGAGAACCGCGACGATGCTGGTGCCGCCGGCGGTGACGACGGCACCGACGAAGAGCCCGAGGCCGAGGGGTGTTTCGCACGAACCCGAGCACTGCACGTCGACGAGTGCATAGCCGATGAGTCCCCCGGCGAGACCTCCAAGGATCACCGCTGCGTACGCGGCCAGTCGCGCACCGCGCGAGGGGAGGGCGGAGAGTGGGCGAAGGGGAAGACCGGGTTCCGAGGTCACTCCCACATCGTAGGCTCGGGTCCGACGATGGACCCACAGCGTTCGATTCTTCACGTCGACATGGACATGTTCTACGTGGCGGTCGAGTTGCGCGACAATCCCCACTTGCGTGGCCTGCCGGTCGTTGTCGGGGGAGACGGGCCGCGAGGCGTTGTTGCCGCAGCGTCATACGAGGCGCGTCGGTTCGGTGTCTTCAGTGCGATGTCATCGGCGCAGGCACGACGGCTCTGTCCTCATGCACTCTTTCTTCCGGGGCGTCCGTCGGTGTACCGCGAGGTCAGCTCGAAGGTGCACGACATCTTTGCGGCGATCACGCCGTTGGTCGAGGGCATATCTCTCGACGAGGCATTTCTCGACGTCACGGGTGCATTGCGCTTGCACGGCTCGGCTCTCACAATCGCCGACACAATCCGCACGCGGGTCGCCGATGAGATCGGTATCACCTGCAGCGTCGGTGTCGCTGCGAACAAGTTCGTTGCAAAGATCGCATCGAAGGCGGCCAAGCCCCGCGTGGTCGCGGGCAGAATCGACCCTGGGGCAGGAGTCGTCTTGGTCGAGGCGGGTCGTGAGGTCGAGTTTCTGCACCCGCTCCCGGTGCGGGCACTCTGGGGCGTCGGGCCCGCGACGCACGCCCGTCTCGATCGAATCGGGGTGAAGACCGTCGGCGACCTTGCAACGATCGGGGTCGACCACCTCGTTGTCGCGTTGGGAGAGGCGTCAGGGCGTCATCTCTTCGACTTGGCGTGGGGTCGCGACGAACGGCCCGTCGAGCCCGACCGCGAAGCAAAGTCGATCGGCCACGAAGAGACATTTCTCGACGATGTCTTCGACGCAGAAGA
>CAZVPL010000038.1:12888-16786 GCA_964629075.1 uncultured Bifidobacterium sp.
ATGGTGAGGCTGTGCGAGGCGGTCGCCCTTCGTGTGCGTGCGGGCAAACTCCGGGCACGCACCCTGACGCTCAAGATCAAGTTTGCAAACTTCCGGTCGATCACGCGCAGCATCACACTCGACCACGCACGTGAGAGCGCGCCCGGGTTCGTCGATGCACTTGCTCCGTTGCTGGGTGCAATCGAGGTCGGGCAGGGCGTACGACTTCTCGGCGTATCGGCTTCGCACTTCGAGGATGCCGACGGTCCCGCGGGCCCGGCGCAGGCATCCCTCTTCGAAGCCTTCGACGACCAACTGTCGAATGATCGTGGGGTGACGGAGACGAAAGTCCTCGATGAGGCAACGTGGGCCAACGCGAGTGGGGTGATGGACGAAATCCGTCGCAAATTCGGCGGTGACGCGATTCGGACGGTCGCGGCGCTGCGCGATCACGACGAACTGGGCGAAGTCGGGGAAAATCCGTGGGGACCTACGTCCTGACGTCGTTGCCCGATGTTCCGTCACGCGTTGAGGTTTGCCGCGGGACATGCGAGACTGACGACGTGCCATTGTCAGACGACGAGCAGAGGATCCTCCGCCAGATCGAGGAGCAGTTGCAGACCGACCAGCGCTTTGCGCAGTTGGCCTCGCCCGCCGGTCTCTACCGGCAGTCGGCGCGCTCGGTGCGGTGGGCGGTCCTTGGCGTCATCCTTGGGCTCGTTCTCACGATCGTGGCGCTGCAGGTGCACTTCCTCTTCGCATTCGTGGGTTTCCTCGTCATGCTGGCCTGTGCCCTCGTGATCGAGCGTCAATTGCGCGCCATCGGCAAGGTTGGCGTTCAAGACATCGCCGCGACGCTGAGAAACAGCAAAATCGGCTCGGCCCGCATTCGCGACCGCTTTCCGCGCGACTAAGTTTCGGGCATGCAGCCCGTTTACCCGCCCGAAGCCGACACGTACCGCAAGACCGTCCGCGAGTTCCTCGCAGACAATCTTCCGAAGGACTGGCGGGGAATCGGCGCCTACGAGGGCGAGGCGCTCGAGCGGTTCGTCGCCGAGTGGCGCGTCGTGCTGCACAAGAACGGCTTCCTCGCGCCCGACTGGCCGAAGGAGTACGGCGGGGGCGGACTGTCGTCGCTTGAGATGGTCGTGCTGAACGAAGAGTTCGCCCGTGCGGGTGTGCCGGCTGGCGCTGCGAACGATGTCTTTGGAATTCAGATGCTCGGCAACACGCTGCTTCGGTGGGGCACCGAAGAGCAGAAGAAGTACTACATACCGCGCATCTTGTCGGGTGATGATGTGTGGTGTCAGGGTTACAGCGAACCAAACGCGGGTTCCGACCTCAGCAACCTCGGCCTGAAGGCGCAACTCGACGGTGACCAGTGGATTCTGAACGGCCAAAAGATCTGGACATCGGCCGGGCACCTCGCGAATCACATCTTCACGCTCGCGCGCACCGATCCCGATGCACCCCGTCACAAGGGCATCTCGTTCCTGCTCGTCGACATGCGTCAACCCGGTATCGAAGTGCGACCGATCAGGATGATCTCGGGCGAGAGCGAATTCAACGAGGTGTTCTACACCGACGTTGTGGTGCCCAAAGAGAACGTCGTCGGTGGCGTGAACAACGGTTGGGCCGTTGCGATGACCTTGCTCGGTTTTGAACGCGGTGCAGCCGCCGCGGTGAACTCGATTCGTTACCAGGCTGAATTCGACCGTCTCGTCGAAATGACCCGCGCATACGGCAAAGCAGGTGACCCGAAAATCCGTCAACGGCTCGCGTGGTGTCACACGCGTGTGCAGATGATGCGTTTCGTTGGATACCGCACGCTCACTCAGTTCCTCCGGGGACATCAACCCGGTCCCGACGCCGCAATCAGCAAGTTGTTGTGGAGTGAGTACCACAAGGTTGTGACCGAACTTGCAATGGACATCATGGGCCCAGATGGCCTGGTGCCGACGGGCCGCGTGCCATCGAGCGCGTTCGGCGCCGACGACCCGGGCGCACCGAACTCAACGAACAGCTGGGCGATGACGTTCCTCAATGCGCGAGCGGGAACCATCTATGCGGGTTCATCGCAGATCCAGAAGAACATCGTGGGTGAGATGGTTCTCGGTCTGCCCAAGGAACCGAAGTAGGGCCGGGTCGGTCGGTGCGTCACGTTGCGGCAGTACTGCGTCGACCGTCGCTGTGGACGACCGCGGTCATCCAGATGGTCCGGCTTGCCCGACCGAGGTGGTGGGTGCGTCGGCCGTTTCTCCCGTTGCCTTCGGCCGACTACGTCGCCATGAGGGCCACCATCCAGTACGGCGACCCAAAGCATTCCCTCGAGGTCGAAGACCTGCTGAAATACCTGATGTGGTGCAAGGCGGAAAACCGGCGACCGGACGTTGGTCGACAATGAGACGGCTTCCGCTTGCCGCCGTCACGAGACCCGAAAGTCCCGGGCGGAGATAACCGTGCGAAGCGCGCTCGTCCTCAACGCGACCTACGAGCCGCTCAGCATCGTGTCGGTGCGTCGGGCCGCGTGCCTCGTTTTGTCCGACAAGGCCGAAATCGTCGAAGACGACGGCAGTGAGTTGCGAGCCGAACGTTTTGCATTGCCCTCACCGCTCGTGATTCGCCTGCGTTACGTCGTGCGAGTGCCGTACCACCGGCGAACCGCGCTCTCGCGGCGCGCAGTGATGGCCCGTGACGGACACCGTTGCCAATACTGCGGTGCACCCGCCGACAGCATCGACCACGTCATGCCGCGGTCGAGGGGCGGAATGCACGTGTGGGAGAACGTGACCGCTGCGTGTCGGCCGTGCAACCTGCGCAAACGAGACCGCACGCCGGAAGAGGCGGGTATGCCTCTCGCCAAATCCCCCCTCGCTCCTCGTGAGACGGCGTGGATCACCCTTGCGGTGTCCCGCGTGCCCGAGGCGTGGAAGCCGTATTTGGCAAAAGCCTCCTGAGACCGCAGGATTGACCCATGAACGGGTCGTCTTCATGGTTGCAAGGCCTGCGCGATGGTGACGCGGCCGCATTGCACGCGAACGATCTGCCCGTGGTTCGTGGAGCATGGCTCATGCGACCAACCCGCGCAGCATTCGTTCTGGGTTCATCGCAGGCGGCCGACGACATCGACGAGGAATTTTGTGCGTCACAGGGAATCGATGTGGCGCGTCGCCGTAGCGGCGGGGGAGCGGTGTTCGTGCACCCGACCGATTCGGTGTGGATCGACGTGACGATCCCGCGCGGAGACGATCTGTGGGTCGAAGATGTGGGGCGGGCGATGCATGTCGTCGGTCGGGCGTGGTGTGAGGTCCTCGGCGCGGCTGGGATGGGCGACCTCGTGATGAACGAAGGTCCGTACGTCGCCACCGAACTTTCGAAGCACGTGTGTTTCGCCGGTCGCGGCAGCGGTGAGGTTTTCCAGGTCGTCGGTGTCGCCGGTGTCACCGGTGTTGGAACGAAGGTGATCGGCATCAGTCAACGCCGCACGCGCGAGGTCGCCCGGTTCCAGTGCATCGGATACTTCACGTGGCACGCCGAGGCGCACGTCGGTGCGATTCGATCACTGAGCGGCGAGTCGAGTGCCGATCGGCTCGCGGCGATCATCCCGCACCGTGCACCGGCCGAGTTGCTCGATGCCCTGGTGGGCGCCCTCGCGCAACAGTCGCACTGACGTTCCCCACTTCTCCCCGCGTCCTTCTCCCCGTGTCACATTGGTCGCGGGCGCCCCAGGGATGCTGCACCAGCCATGGGTTCGAATCGGGCCAGAAAGGCCTATTTTCCCGGGCTTTTTGACCATTGATGATCGAGCGGGAATTCCTCGCGTGAGCCCCCGGTGGGGACAGAACTGCCGACAGTGGTGCCGTGTGGGGAGAAAGTGGGGGGAAATGCTTGCAAAGTGGGGGAAAGTGGGGCATAGTGG
>CAZVPL010000039.1:0-16708 GCA_964629075.1 uncultured Bifidobacterium sp.
CCGCATTACTCGTCGAAGCCGACTGGGGCGTGCACGCCGACAAGCTCGAGCACAAGCTCGGCATCAAGGGCTCGCCAACCGGTGTCATCCGATTCGACGGACTGCGCGTTCCCGATGCCAACCGCATCGGCGAGGTCGGCCAGGGATTTGCCATCGGCATGCACACGCTTGACCGCAGCCGTCCCACCATCGGCGCACAGGCCGTGGGTATCGCCCAGGGAGCCATCGACCAGGCCGTTGCATACATGAAGGAGCGCAAGACGTTCGGCGCCGCCTTGTCGACCCGCCAGGGTTTGCAGTGGATGGTTGCCGAGGCGCAGATGAAGGTCGAGGCCGCGCGAACCATGGTGTACCGCGCTTGCGCTGCGGTCGATGCAGACGACCCGCACGGCGAACTCTCGAGCCTCGGCGCGATGGCCAAGTGGTTCGCATCCGACGTTGCGATGCAAGTGACCACCGACTGCGTTCAGCTGTTCGGCGGCTATGGCTACACCAACGACTTCCCCGTCGAGCGCATGATGCGTGACGCGAAGATCACACAGATCTACGAGGGCACGAACCAGATCCAGCGCATGGTGGTTGCCAAGAAAATCTTCGGCTAGAGCGCCGACGTCGCCGGCGACAGTTTCGTCGCAGCCGCGACAAGACATCCGGCCTCGCCGACGAGGTCGCCGATGTGCTCGCACGACAAATCGACCACTGCGACGACCTTGTTGTTCTCCCACCAGAACTTCATGCCGGCATGGGACTTGTTCCATTCGTTCAGCTCGCTGATGAGGAAGTCGCTGTAGTCGACACTTCGGGCGATTGTCGTTGACAGACGGCAGATGGGACGGGACCCGCCGTGCACGTGGGCACGCACCCGCACACCATCGAGAACGAATTCGACGGCACGTTCGCCGTCGCGAACGAAGTCAATGTCGGCAAACGACAACTCGCGACGCATCGCACCGCCGAACTCGATACCAACCGGATCGAGAAACGGGCAGGTGAGCGTCCAATCGTCCCCAACCACGCGGCACCCGTGGCCATCGGGCGCATCAACGAGGAACTTGATCACGGCATCATCGTCGTCGAACGTCGTGAAGTCGCGCAGAGCCCGCGCAACGATGCTGACGGAACTGTGGAATGCCGCTTGGCCCGTGGTGTGTGCAGCCACCGACACGGTGGAACGACCGTGTCCATAGAGGGTCCAGTCGGAATGGAATGTGACCTTGCCGTCACCGATGACGCACCACAGGGGTGGGCCGTAACCCGAGAAATCAACCCCGGCGGGCGGCGTACGAGCCACATCGAGAATGTCGGCAAGACGTTTTGCCGACACTTCGGCCGTGCATTCAGCGGACTCGTGAGCGACCCATTCGACGGGCTGGCACTGCGGAGTGTCGAACACCGCGATTGCATCGTCGCACGACAACATGAACGAACTCTCGTCGGCAAGCGACAGTGTCGTGGGTGTCGACGTGCGTGCGATGTCGGTTGCGGCACTGATTGCACGAACGGTGAGTGGCACCCGGAAGGAGCCCGTGGCTGAGCTGTCGGCCTCGCGGTATTCGAAGTGGTAGCGCGGCGAGGACACGTGCCAGGTGCGCTGACGGTTCGCCACCGCGAGCCAGATCTGATGCGGACCGGCATCCCTGGCGTCGAAGGCAGTGACGAAGTGCCACACACGCCACCACTCTTCGAAGGGAATCTGCTGGGGGTTGGCGGCGAATTCGGAACGGTCCGCAGCGGTGATGGTCATCGTCAGTTCGCCACCCGCGGATGAAAGCGCGAAGGACCGGATCCGGATTCGAACGGCGGGGCAACGGGTTCGAACGGCTGGGCGAAGTCGGGTGAAGTCGTCTCGTCGCAATCGTCGTCCCCGATGTGGCTGATGCTCGGCGCACACGACCGACCCGCGGCAATGTCTTCGAGGACGTTGGCCAGACGAGCCGCTGTGGTGATGGACAATGCCCCGAATGTGATGACACCATCGAGCAGGGTCGTCCAGTTCTGGATTCGCGGACCGATGGGCTGGGGCGCGATGCCGAGGTCGGCCAACGCACGCGACAGCCGGCGATGGACCGATGCAGCGGCATCGTTGCCGGCCCCCGGGTCGGGAGCGGGGTCGAGCGGGTCGTTGGTGGACAAAGTGGGCCCCTTCCTGCCGAAAACGCTGATCATGCAGGAGGGGTGTGGCACACACCGCCCGACTGGGCCCGCGTTGGCTACCGGACCCCGAAACCCACTATTTTCGGGGTCTTCAGCAATCGCACAGCGGGCGTCCGGAACCGGCCGCCGACAACAGGGGGCAGAGATGTTCAACTTCAAGGGCAAGACCGTTCTCATCACCGGCGCGTCGTACGGCCTCGGGGCCAGTTTCGCCATGGGCTTCGCCGAGGCCGGAGCAAACCTCATCCTCACTGCGCGCAGCAAAGACCTGCTCGAGCAAACCGGTGAAGCGTGTCGCAAGGCCGGCGCCAAGGTTCTCTGCGTCACCGGCGACGTATCGATCGAAGAGGACGTCAAGCGCGTCGTCGCCGCCGGCATCAAGGAATTCGGCGGCATCGACACCCTGGTCAACAACGCGGGCATCTCCGATGTGAAGGGCATCGGTGCCGAGCGCTTCCCCACCGACTCGTTCGACAACATCATGGCCGTCGACCTTCGTGGCGCGTTCCTTTACATGCGCGAAGTCGGTCTTCACATGCTGCTGAAGAAGAGCGGCAACATCGTCAACATCTGTTCAATCATGGGCAGCGGTGCAAACGAGATGAACATCATCGCCTACACCGCAGCAAAGGGCGCGCTGCGCAACATCACCCAGCAACTCGGTTGTGAGTGGGCCGACCGTGGCGTGCGCGTCAATGCCGTCAGCCCCGGCTTCATCATCACCGAAATGACCCGCATGGCCCTCGAGGGCATGGGCATGGACAAGTGGATCGCCTCGCGCACACCGATGCGTCGCCTTGGCGAAGTCAGCGAAATCGTCGCACCGGTCATGTTCCTCGCCTCCGACATGGCCGGCTACATCACCGGTCATGATCTGCTCGTCGACGGCGGCACCAACGCGGCAAACGGCTACTACCAAATCCAGCCGATCCACCACGCGTGGAACGCAGCCGACGCACCGATGGCGCCGGGTGCCTATGAAGGCCTCCTTCCCCGCCCCGAGTGGGCCACGCCGCTTCTCCCGGGCATCCCGGGCGTGCACTACCCGCTGCCCGAATAAGCAACGGGCGTGGGTCGCAAGCCACGACAGTCGAACAACGACGCGCTGCAGGCGCTGCGGAATTCGCTGCCCGCATCGGGCTCTCCTCAACTGCATGCTGCACCGCGTGACAAACGTGAGCGCCGCATCATCACTGTCGAGTTGCGCGAACAGGCCGCAGACAACGGGTGGCACTGGGCAGAACTCGGGGGCCCGCTCGTCGGCGTCATCGATGCCGACGATCTCGTCGGTCAAACGAACCTGAACGAGTGCGACACCTTTCGCATCCAGGTCGATGTCGGACGCGACGACTTCAGCATCGTTCAGATCGTGCCGTCGACACACAGGTCGTTGACCGACAAGGAGCGCCGGGAACGCATCCGCGAAATTCGCAAACAGAACAGACCAAAGACCGAAAAGAAACTCACCCACCTCGACGCGGCGCCACCACCCGGACTGCGTCGCACGATTCGTGCCGTCGTCACGATGATCGACGGCGATGCCATCACGTGGCAAACGGAGCAGGGTGACGAGTCTGCGACCTCACGTTCGTCGCGAGCCGCCGAACTGTCGGCCGGACAGAAGATCAATGTCGTACTGCAGGAACGCGACGGCGCTTGGCAATTCGTCGACTTCGTTGCCCACACCCTGCAACCACGGCCACCCCAAGCCGACAAACCAAAACTGGGAGAACTCGCCCTCGATGCGATGTACAACCTCGAGGCCGGCGACATTGTCGACGCCTGGTTGTCGTTCGACGGCGTCCCGGGCGCCGACGATGCGGGACGCGAAGGCAAGACCCGCCCCGCGATCTTCGTCGCCAAACGTGGAACACTCGTTTTGCTGCGCGGCATCACCGACGGCGAAAGTTCCTACGCACAACGCCTCGGCACCACCGCCATCCGCGACTGGCGCGAGGCGGGCCTGAAAAAGCCCAGCGTGGTCATGTCGTACGACCAGGAAGTCGACATCGCCGACGTGTGGGTACGACGTGGGCGGCTTTCAGAGTTCGATCGCCGCAACCTGCGCATCACCTAGTCGGCCCCGCAGAATTCGAACGTCGTATGGATCAAGGAAATCGGCAAGACTGGAACGATGGGGGCAGAAAAGATTGAAGGCCGGTCGCCTTTGGTCGGAACCGTCATTGCCGTTCATGTGACAGCGGGTGACCAGGTCCGTGCAGGCCGAGAGATGATCGTTCTCGAGTCGATGAAGATGGAACACCCCGTCGTGGCCGATGCCGACGGAACGATCACGGCCGTCAACGTGGCGGTCGGCGACACGGTCAGCGAACACCAGGTTCTCTTCGTCCTCGCCCCGGGTGCGGTCACCACCAGCGATGCCTCGAACGAAGTTGCAACGTCGACGGAACGCGGCGATCTCGCGCGTTACAAAGAACGACGAAGGTTGACCACCGACGAGGCGCGTCCGACCGCAGTCGAAAAGCGTCACGCCAAGGGCCGGCGTACGGCACGGGAAAACATCGCCGACCTTGTCGACGCGGGTTCGTTCCACGAGGTCGGCGCCTTTGGCGTGGCCGCGCAACGCCAGCGCCGCAGCGCCGAGGACCTCATCGTCAACACGCCCGCCGACGGCCTCGTGGGCGGAACCGCGACACTGAACGGCAAACCGATCGCAGTTGCCTCTTACGACTACACGGTGCTTGCCGGAACCCAGGGGCTCATCAACCACATCAAGAAAGACCGCCTCTTCGCCTTCACCGAAGAGATGCGCCTGCCGTTCGTGTTGTTCGCCGAGGGTGGCGGCGGTCGCCCAGGTGACACCGACTCGCACGGCGTCACCGGCATGGACTGCATGGCATTTTCGCTCTTCGGCGCGCTGTCGGGCCTTGTGCCGCTCGTCGGCATTGCGTCGGGTTATTGCTTTGCAGGTAACGCCGCCCTGCTGGGCTGCTGCGACGTCATCATCGCGGCAGAGAACTCGAACATCGGCATGGCGGGTCCCGCAATGATCGAAGGTGGTGGCCTTGGTCGTGTCGAGGCCACGTCCATCGGCGACATCGAAACCCAAACCCTGAACGGCGTGGTCGACGTGCGCGTACGCGACGAGGCCGAGGCGGTTGCCGTCGCAAAGCAGTACCTGGGTTTCTTCCTGCACCGCCGAATCGACGCAAAAGCGGGAAACGATTCATCCCTGCGCGACGTCGTGCCCGAACAACGAACCCGCGTCTACCCGGTTCGCGACGCCATCACCCACCTCGTCGACGGTGCCGACTGGTTGGAGTTGCGCCCGACATTCGGTGTCGGCATCGTCACCGCGCTTGCTCGCATCGGGGGCCACTCCGTTGGCATCATCGCCAACAACCCCGCGCACCTCGGTGGCGCGATCGACAGCGATGCTGCCGACAAGGCATCACGATTCGTTCAGCTGTGCGATGCCCACGACCTGCCTATCGTCTCGCTGTGCGACACCCCGGGCTTCATGGTCGGACCCGAAGCCGAGAAAACGGCACAAGTGCGCCACTTCAGCCGCATGTTCGTCGTCGCCGGCAGCATCACCGTGCCGTGGCTCACCGTCATTCTGCGCAAGTGCTACGGACTCGGTGCTCAGGCAATGGCCGGGGGCACGTTGCACGGCCGCTACCCCACGCTGTCGTGGCCGACGGGTGAATTCGGCGGCATGGGCCTCGAAGGCGCGGTCAGGCTGGGCTACCGACGCGAGCTCGATGCGATCTCCGACCCCGCCGAACGCCAAGCGCTGGAAGACAAGCTCATTGCTGCGGCCTACGAACGCGGCAGCGCATTGAACATCGCGGCCCACGCCGAGATCGACGAAGTCATCGACCCTGCCGACACCCGCGCACGTCTGATTGCTCTTCTCGATGCCGCACCTGCTCCCACGCCACGCCGGGGCAAGAAGCGCCCGATGATTGACACATGGTGAAACCGAAAACATGGTGAAACCGAAAACTTTCGCATTCACGGTTGCTGCGTTGTTGGCCACAACGTCGTGTGGCGACTCGGCACCGTCGGCTGACACGACGCCCGACACAACAACTGGTTCATCCGTTGCAACGTTGCCCTACGAACCGACCCCGCTCGAGTGGAAGTCGTGCAACGGCGTGGAGTGCGCGGAACTGGTGGTTCCGTACGACTACTTCAGCCAGCCTTCGGCCACCTTCACCCTGAAGCTCAGCCGCCAACGTGCGCTGAAGTCGAGCGAACGAATAGGTGTGCTTCTGGTCAATCCCGGAGGCCCCGGCGCGCCGGGAAGCTCGCTTGCGCAGAACGCCGCCTATTACTTCAGCCGTGAGATCATCGATCGATTCGACATCGTCGCCTGGGATCCGCGCGGTACGGGTGAATCGACGCCCGCCGTCGACTGCATCGACAACTACGACGACTACTTCACCCAGCCACTGACCGCCGAGACCGGACAGACATTTGTCGATGCCTGTGTCGAGCGCAGCGGTGACATCCTTCCCCACGTCGGCACCATCGACTCGGCCCGTGACATCGAGGTCATTCGTCGCGCACTCGGCGAGGACGAAGTGTCGTACTTCGGCTTTTCGTACGGCGGCGTGTTGGGTCTCGTTTGGAAGTCGATGTTCCCCGACACCGTGCGGGCGATCGTGCTCGATGCACCTCCAAGCCCCATCGCCAGCCGCGCCGAACGCATCGCAAGCCAAGCCGCGGGCTTCGACAAGACATTGGGCGAGTTCCTGAAGACCGGCAATCGTTCCGCGAACTGGACCGCGGTCACGTCGAACCCACCCAAGGGTCTCACCAGACAAATGGTGCTGGCGGGTGCGATCTCTGCGCTCTACGACGAAGACTCGTGGACCGAGCTCGACGAGGCCTTGACGGCCGCCACCGACGGCGACGCATCGAAGATGATCGGGCTGTACAAAGGCTTCTACTACCAAGACGAAGGTTTCGAGGATTACCGAAACACCTTCGAGGCATCGATTGCCACGGCATGCTTCGACGACACGCAGAATGTCGCCGTTGCCGATCTATCCACGATTGCACCGCGCCTGCACGAATTCTTCGCACCGGACGAACTCTGCGGCCGCTGGCCCGTCAGGTCGGATGAGCCCTACTTCTTCCGGTCCGGAAACAAAGCGCCGACGGTCATCGTCGGCGCAACCGGAGACCCCGCATCACCGTTCGTCGGAGTTCAGGCTGCTGCCAGCGTCGCCGGCGACGTGCGATTGATCACCGTCGATGCCCGCCGCCACACCAGTTACCTCGGTGTCGAATGCGTGACGAAACTGGTCGATGATTACTTGATCAACCTTGCGGATGTGCCGAACACAACGTGCACCGAGTGACCACTCCAGCGGGAATGGAATCAGAGCCCGCCATACCGACAAGACGCGTCAGCGAATGAAGATGAGGACACCCATCGAGCGGTTCAATCCGGTGTGGCTCTGACAACAGTTGATGACATCGCCCGCCGAGTAACTGCGTCCCGATGTATCGAGGCCGATACCTCCGGTCACGTCGTTCGAGCCCTGGTCACCTTCGTTGTTCCAACCGAAGCCCCAGCGCGTCTTCAGAGCCTGCGAGCTCGTGGTGTAGTTGAAGCCGTACCACTTGAAGCCGCCCTGGGCGCTGAAGACCGAGCCGTTCCATCCGTCGAACGTGAATGGGTCTCCAAGCGACTGGTTCGAGGCTCCACTGAAGAGTGCCAGTGCGGTCTTCGGGCCACCCGGGATGCTTGCCTTCCACGTCCAGCCGTAATTGTGACCGTCGACCGAACCGCGTTCCGTCGCCCCGAACGACGTCGTGACGATGTCGGGGAATATTGCGAGCATCTCGGTTCCCTGCAGTCTGTTGAACCCGATGAACTTGGCATCTGATGCGGTCAGGTTCGTCGACGCCTCGTTCAGTGTGTTTGCCGTCGTCCAGTAGTTCGAGGCATACGGGAAAGTCGTGCTGTTCTGGCCCGACTTCATGATCATCGTCCAGCCGCCACCTGCCATCGCGCTGTCCATGAAGCAGTAAGCCTGCGTCGTGGTGATCACGCCGCCGGAGTTGATGCCGATCGTGTAGACACCGTTCGTATTGGTGCCTGTCGTCTCCTTGATGTCCTTGCAGGACTCACGGCGCTGCCACGAACGCACCGCACGCACCTTTGCCGTGGCGGTAGTCGATGCCGTGTCGGCCACACCGGCCGACGTCATCGTGACTGCACAAGTCGACGAACCGACGGCGCACGAATCGGCAAGCGCCGCGTAGCGCACGATGACCGTTCCGTGACCGCCGTTGCCACCCCGACCCTCGGCGTCACCGCCGCCACCGCCGCCGCCGAGGCCGTCCGTTCCGTTCGTACCATGGCAGTAGTTGCAGAGCGCACCGAAGCCGCCACCGCCGTTGCCGCCGATGCCCGATGAACCCGTCGGAATCGCGCCTGCGTTGGTATTGACGCCACCGCCACCACCACCGCCGTAGTAGGTGGACGAACCGGAGATCGCGTAGGCAAGTCCGACACCGCCGTTGCCGCCATACGTCGGGTTCTGGTCGACCCGGTTCAACGTCCAGCACGACGAAAGAGGTGACCCTGAGGACGGTCCACCGTTCGCTCCGGCACCACCGGCGCCACCGCCACCACCGCCACCGCCGTACCAGTCGCAGTTCGAAGTGCCGCCGGCGTTGCCCTGACCGGTGGTACCCGCGGGTCCCGCACCGATGCGGTCCTGGCCATTGCCACCGCCCGAGCCGCCACTTGTACCGTCGTACTGATAATTGCCTCCGGCACCGCCGCCAAGCGCGGAGAACGCGCCGAATGCGCTGGTCGCGCCGCGGAGACCGACATTCGACTCGCCGGCCAATGTTCCGAGACCACCGCGGCCGACCGTGATGTCGACCGCACCCGACAATGAGCGCGATGCGTCGTAACGAACGCCGCCACCGCCGCCACCGCCGCCACCGCCGCCACCGCCGCCGGCGACCACAAGTACCTCGGCCGACGAGACACCAGCCGGAGGCGTCCAACGGCACGTTCCGGGGTTTGCAAAGGTCAACACAACGTCGGAACCAACGCGTGATTCGAGCGCAGCGCACGGATCGATGTTCGGCGACATGATGCTTCCGGGGGTGTTGCGCACCCAAATCGCCATCGTCCGTGGCGTGTAACCCGATCCGGTACCGCTCGGCGTGATGAAACCGCTCTGTCCGTTGTGACGCAGGTAGAGGGCACTGAATGTCTGGCCGTCAGGGTTCCAGTCGAGTTGTTCGTTGATGCCGGGGTTCGAGACGAGTCCGTACGAACCGCCGTACTCGACGCCGAAGGTCTTGTTGCGCATGTACATCTGCGACGGCAGACCCGACGTACCCTTCAGTTCGGTCAGGGTCACCAACGACTGGTCGGGCGAAGTCCCGCTCAAACTGAACGATGACGATGTTCCGTTGTAGGTCGGCGGCGTGGAGGCAGTGCCCGTCATCGTCATGGCCGATGCAGCCGGCAGCGGGAACGACACGGCGTTGTCGTACGACATGATGCCGCCGGTCGGCAACGTTCCGCCCTGCGTGGTCCAGGAGATCGCCATCTCGTCGGCTCCACGAATTGCCTGTAGCGCGTCGAGGTTCGCCGAACCGGTACGCGTCGCTGCATCGAAGGCCCCGTTCTCCGTGAGCAACTTTCCGATGCTGCCGTTCTCGGCGTAGGCAACGAGCTTCCAGCCTCCACCCGCAGTCGATGTGTCGACATACGTGGTGCCAAGACCCGCGACGGCTGCAACACCCGAGGTTGCAGGCAGGCTCGTCGATGCGGTTGTTCCCGTTGCATCGACACCACCCGAAGATGTCCAGTAGGTACCCGCCGGAAGCGTGACACCGACCGCTGCGAGATTCGTGACTGCGAGATCAAACTCGGCCTTCGACGGCAGGAACCAGTCGGTCTGCGTATTCGTCGAGTAGCCATCGGCCGCAGCCGCGGCCGCACATGCGGCATTCGCCGCGAGAATTGCCGAGGTGTTTCCCGCGCCACTACCGACGGTCTTGCCCGTGGTCGGTTGGGTTGTGCCCGAAGGACACCATTCTGCAGACGACGACGCGTCCGCGGGGGCGATCTCCATGAAGTCGATGGTTGGATACGCATTGTTGGTGTCGAGCAGGAAGACCGTGCCGCCACCCGGCCCTTCGTCACCAATACGGCAGGCACCACCGTCCTTGCAGAGCGCGCCGACGTTGAGTGAGTACGTCTCCGACGCCGCATTCCAGTTTGCACTGCCAGGCACCGAGGCAGTGAGCGTCACCGTGCCCGCAGCAATCAGGTCGACCACGCGGGTCGAGGCGTTGATCGTTGCGATCGAGGTGTCACTGCTCGTGTAGACGAGAGCACCGGCATCCGCCGTGTTCACCGTCGGGGCGACCATCGTGAAGTTTGCGTCGTCGGCGCGGTACGGACCACCCGGTGCAGTGAAGCCGCTGATCGTGGGCGTCGCCTTTGTCACCGTGAACGAGGCGGTCTGGGTGCGCGCGGCGTACGAACCGAACGCGCCTTTCGACGCGGTGAAAGTTGTCGATCCCGCCCCGACGATCGTGACCCGGCCCGAGTACGGGTCGATCGTTGCCACCGCGGTGTTACTGCTGGAGTACGCGGTGACACCCGGGTTGAGCGACGTCGGAGCGGTCGTGTTGAACGGTGCGGTACCGAAGACGTACGACGACGCAGGCAGCGCAAAGCCTGACATCGTTGCATTGATTGGGACGGCCGACCGTGCGGCGATTGCACGAATCGGTCGATAAACGCGCGAGTCGGTCTTGTTCGCGTACGTCTGTACGCCGGTCGACGGGTCGTAGGTGTAGGACCGGGTTGCGTCGTACTGGCGTGACGACCAGAAGTCGCCGACAAAGCTGGTGTCGATATTCGTCGCGACGAGATTCGTTCGAATCAGCGCAAGCTCGGCCGGTGCGGGAAGGTACCAGTCGGACTTGTTGCCCCCGGCGTACGCGCGCGAGGCAACGCCCGCACCATTTGTGCACAGACCGAGAATGCCCTGCATGTTGCGGACGCCCTCGGCATTGTCGGTTGCGGTACTGACCGAGGTTGATGCCTCTGCACTGCTGCACCACGTCGAGCTCGCACCGGCGGGGGCAACCTCGAGGTAGTCGACGCCGGGGAGGTCGTCGTTGGAGTCGACAAAGAACACCTTGCCACCACCGGGTCCGGTGTCACCGAGCGTGCACGAAATACTGCGTTCGCAGAGCGATCCACCCGCAAACTTACGAATCGGACGTACAGAACCCAATTGACCGGCTGGGTTGTCCGTCCACCACTGCGTACCGTTTGATCCGTCGGATGCAAATTTCAGGATGTAGCGATCGATACCGCGGCTGCTTGAAGTCGAAGACAGGTAGAAGTTGGTGTCGAAGCCGCCGACAATCGCACGCTGAGAATTCAATAGGTCAAGCTCGTCCTTGGCAGGTAGGTACCAATCGGACTTTCCGCCGCCCGTGTAAGCGAGCACAGCATTCACATCGTTGCTACTGCAGGACGGGCGACCAACGTACAACAACGTGTTCGCCGCACCGGCGCCGATTGAAGTATCGCCAGCCGTACCGCTTGCGGCGGTACATCCAGCAAGGCGCGGGTCTGCTCCGCCATTCCAATTGGCAGGCGCCGCTTCGAGATAGCGACCCCACGATTGGTTGAATCCCGCGTCGTAAAAGACCACGCCGCCGCCGGGTCCGATATCGCCAACAACACATGATCCACCTGTCGCACACGTCGATCCTGATGGAAGGCCGACGTTGAGGGTGACGCGACTGACCGCAAGCTTCACGTCGCCGGTTCCACCCTGTACCGCAGCCAAAGTGGCGGAGCCTGCGCCAACGATCGTGACGAGGCCGGTCGCCCTGTTGACCGTGGCGACCGACGAGTCGGAACTGAAGTAGGCCAGCGATACGCCTGTCGAAGTTGGGGCAAACGCACGGATCGGCTTCGTGTAGCGCGCATCGTTCTTTTGGACGTTCGCCGTCTGATCGTTGCAACCCTGCTGCAGGAGGTATTGATTTGCGTCGTATTCGGTCGAGGTCGAATACCAATCGCATCGCAGCGTTCCCGCCATGAACTCGCGCTGGAACCACATCTCGCGAACTTCGTCCTTGGCCGGCAAGTACCAATCGGTGAACCCCCCGCCGTTGTACGCACGCGCCATTGTCGCCGCACGCGGTGTCGTCGCCGATTGGGCGATGATGGCGGTCGTGTTGGCAAATCCCGACCCGATTGAGGTGCCGCGGGCACCGCTTCCGACGGCGACATTCGTTGTGCCGGACCAGGCAAGCGCCGGGTCCTCGGCCGCACCGGACCAGGTCTTCGGCGCAGCTTCGAGGTAGTAACACGAGGTGTTGCACGCAGTTCCGGGCGCGGAGAATCCATTCGACACGTAGAAGACAACGCCGCCGCTCGGACCGATGTCACCGACCTGACACAGGCCGCCGTTGGCGCACGACAAGGTGCCAATCGGGCGGTTCGAGCTCGGTGGAGCGAGCGTGAACGCTGCGCTGGAGGTGGTGTAACCCGATCCCGGGAGGATCAACGCACCGAGCGCCGTCGCGGTTCGCGCAGCACCTGCAAACGAACCATCCAACGTCACCGGCGACGAGGAGTTCGTGGTCGAGATGTTGCCGAGTTGGCCCCACTCGTTGTAGCCCCAACACTTGACGGCATCGTTTTCAACGACAACACAGGTTGAATGCGAATTGTTGGCCGACAGTTCGATGACTCCCGATGACATGCCGGGAACATCGGTGGGAATCTGGCGACGAGTGGTTGTTCCGTCTCCCAACTGCCCGAGATCATTGCGTCCCCAGCACTTGACGCCACCGGCATTTGTCAGCGCACAGGTGTGGTGGCCGCCGACCTCGATGCGAGCCACCCCGGACGACAAACCCGAAACCGAGGTGGGCACGTAACGATTCGACGTCGTGTTGTCGCCGATCTGCGCATAGCCGTTGTAGCCCCAGCATTGGACGGCGCCCGAGCCCAGAAGGGCGCACGTGTGATTGAATCCTGCGGCAATTGATGCAACTCCGGACGACATTCCACTGACGTTGCGTGGCGTCAGGCGATTGACGAGTGTGTTGTCGCCGAGCTCACCGTTGCCGTTGTAACCCCAACAACGCACACCACCGGTGGCAAGCAATGCACACGAATACTCATGGCCAAGTTCGATCTGGACGACACCGGACGTGAGCCCGACAACATCGCCAGGTGTGGTGCGATTGGTCGTGGTGCCGTCGCCGAGCTGGCCGTAGTTGTTGTAACCCCAACACTTGACGCCACCCGCGGCGGTAAGTGCACAGGTGTGTTGGTAGCCGCTTTCGACCTGCACGACACCCGATGACAGACCCGACACCGGCACCGGAGTCAGGCGGTTCGCCGTCGTTGCATCGCCCAGTTGGCCATTACCGTTGTAGCCGAAACACCTGACACCACCGGCCGTTGTCAGGGCGCACGTGTGGTGGTAACCGGTTGCGACGCTTGCCACGCCCGTTTCGAGACCGCGTACAGAGGTCGGGATGTATTTGCGGTCGGTCGAACCGTTGCCGAGTTGACCCCAGTCGTTGTTGCCCCAGCACTTCAGCGCTCCCGAACGCGTGACTCCACACGAGTTGTAGTGGGACGTGCGCACCATCGTGTAGTCGGTGTCGGGAACGGCGATCGTCGCATACGACCAATGCGCAGACTGCGTGGCCGTCGCAGGAACATACGCCTTCACGTAAGCCGTTCCGGGACCCACCACGGTCACGGTTCGAGCACCGGAGTCAACCGTCGCCACCGAGGTATTTGTGCTGCTGTAGACGACGTCGGCCGAGCGATTCGATGTGGCAGAGGTGAAGGTGACCGGAGCATCACCCACGCGGAACCGCTGCGTCGGCAAGGTGACCGCCGACAACGACGTTTCATTGCCGGCAACGACCGGCGCCTTCACGCCCGCAACGCCAACCGGTACGTAGCTATTGGTGCTGGTCTTGTTGCCGAGTTCAAAACCGTCGTTGCGACCCCAACACCACACCGCACCGGCAGCCGTGATCGCACACGACGTGTAGTAGCCGACGCTGATTTCGCGGACGCCCGACCCGAGGTCGGTGACCGATTGGGGCGTCGCGGCATTCGACGTGTTGCCGGTGCCCAACTGTCCGTACCCGTTCCAGCCCCAACACTTGGCTGCACCCGACGAAAGGCGCGCACAGAAGTGCTGGTGCCCGCCATCGACGTCGACCGCGTCGGTGATGCCCGTGACAGGAACCGCCATCGTGGTCTGGTTGGTGGAGCCATTGCCGTTCTGGCCGTTTGCGCCGTAGCCCCAACACATCACGCCACCCGTTCCGGTGACGGCACACGACGAGTGCGTCGATGCTGCGACACGCACGGCACCCGACGCGAGGCCAAGAACATCGACAGGCGCGTTGCGTTGGGCGGTGCTGCCGTCACCGAGGTTGCCCCACGGACCATGGCCCCAGCACTTCGCGCCACCGCTGCTGGTGGTGACGCAATAGTGATACTGCGATGCATCGATGTTCACGACGCCACCGGCGAGAGTCGGAATGGCGACGGGAACCGTCGTTTGGTTCGTCGTTCCGTTGCCCAATTCGCCGTGGCCGCCGTAGCCCCAACACGTGACTGCACCGGTTGCAAGAACGGCGCAGCTGGCGTAACCCGACGTGGCGATGTCGACGGCATTGGTGATACCCGACACCGTGACCGGCGTATTGCTGTCACTCGTGTTTCCGTTGCCCAAGTTGCCCCAGCTGTTGCGCCCCCAACACTTGACAGTGCCGTCGGCCATGACCGCACACGAGTGCCACAGGCTCGGGGCAACCTTTGTTGCGTTCGTGATGCCGTTCACCGAGACCGGGTACGAGCGGTGTGTCCTTGTGCCATCACCCAACTGCCCAAAGTCGTTGAAACCCCAGCACGCGACCCCGCCCTGTGTCGTCACGGCGCACGAATGTCGGTCGCCGGATTGGATTCCGGTGACTGTCTCTCCATCGATCGTCAGCGTGGCGGAGACACGATTCTCGGCGAACTCCCCCGTCTCGGCCTGCACGGCGGTGATGACCGCCGTACCCGCCGATGCGACGGTGATCAGTCCGGTCGAAGCGTTCCAGCGCGCAACCGCGGCATTCGACGATTCGTACGACCAAGCACCGGGACTGTCGGAAGTGGGTGCAGTCGGCGCAAAGTCAGGCGATGCAAACGTCTTGGCCGGAATCGAGAAAGAACCAACCGTGGCCCGACGGAGCACGCGCATCTCGGTTTGGGTCGAAGTGCTCCCCCACGTGCCCGACGCAGCCTGCGTCGCCGTCAAAGTTGTGGCGCCACGACCGATCACCGTGACAAGGCCGGTCGTTTCATCGATGGTTGCAACCGAGGTGTTGGAGCTCGAGTACGTGATTGCGCCGGGACTGTTGGAGGTGGGCAACGTGGGCGTGAATGCCGCATCGCCCTCGGCCTTCGTGATGCCCATACCTGCGTAGTAGTAGCCAACTCCGTTGTAGATCGTGGACGCACCTGGCGGAGTGAAGCGCACGATGATGGCGTCACCGCCACCACCTTCGCCGTATTGGACGCGAATCGGCTGGATGGTGCCGCCCACGAGCGTGGTGTTCGCGCAGATTTCGCGCATGCCGTGGCCACCACCGTTGTTGACGAGCGAGTTGCCAACCGTGTAACCGGTCTTCGCAACGGCCCCGATCCACAAGTAGCTGGCATCATCGGAGTTCGTGCAGAACGTGTAGGTGCCCGATGTTGACGCCTTGAACGAGCCGATCCACTCCCAGCTGTAGTTGTCGGCACTCGACGTGAAGTAGGTGAAATCGGTGAGTTGGTTGGTGTCGCCGTGGCGGGTGGCGGTGAGGAACCAGTTCGGGTCGTCGGCGAAGTAACCGACGTAGCGAGTGCCTTTCAGTCCCGCACCCGAACCCGAATCGGCACCGAATGCGGTCAACGTCGGCGTGACCCGACTGACGTTCAACACTGCAGTTGTCGAACCCACATCGAAGTTGCCCTGCGCGGGCTGGCTGGCGGTGATGGTGGTTGAGCCGTGCCCGACGATGGTGATCGTGCGGGTGGCCGAATCGATCGTGGCGACGGACGTGTCACTGCTGGTGTACGTAATGGCGGCCGGGCTGTTCGACGTAACGGCTGAAATGGTGAAGGCGGCATCACCAAAGGTCTTTACAGGAATCGAGAAGGCGCCGTAGGTCGGGATTGCCGGCAGGACCGTGAGTTCCGCCGTGACAGCGCCCGAGCCGTACATCGCGGTCGATGCCTGGGTCGCGGTGATGACAGCGGTGCCGATGCCGTTGATGATGACGGCACCCGTCGAAGTGTTGACGGAGGCGACGGCGGTGTTGCTGGACGCCCACGTGAACGTCCCGTTGCTGGTGGAAACCGGCGCGGCGAGGGTGAAGCCGGCGCCGAGGAAGCGTCGATCAGTGATTGTGTAGGCCGAGTACGCGGGCACCTGCTTGGAAACGGTGACGTTTGTGGCACTCGACGACATCGCGGTGTAGTTGTCGTCGGCCGCACGCGTGGCGA
>CAZVPL010000040.1:0-16441 GCA_964629075.1 uncultured Bifidobacterium sp.
CAAGCTGCGCCACACCCCGTGTGATGCGCGGGTGAGCCTATCGGGCGATTTCTTTTGCGGCGCGCTGCAGACGTAGTGCATCGAGCGGTTTCACGAGGTAGGCCTCGCAACCGCTGCGCTTGGCCATCTGTGCATCGGCATCGCGGTCGAGCAGCATGAGAACCGGAATGTGCGGCAGGCGACCGCCCGTTTCGTCGAGGCGAAGGTTCATCGTGACTGCCATGCCCCCCATGGATCCGATTTGCGAGTCGAGGACCGCAAGGTCGGGAGTACGCGCGCTGACCGCATCGGTGACATCGCGGCCGTTCGTGCAGACGGTGAAGGAGGTTTCGGGAGAACCGAGGGCCGCGACCACTTCGTCGAGAACCCACTGAGCGTCGGTGGCAACCAAGATGTGCACGACCGCGACTCTAGTCCGCGGTTCCCAGAACCGACCCAAGTCTGCGTATGGCGGCAAGGGTGTCGTGTCGCTCGTCGAGCAACTCGGTGACCAACTCGACACGTATCCAAGGAGTTTCCGCCAGACGGGCGCGCAGTGGCAGAAGGACCGACTCTTCGGCTGCACGTTCGGCGGCCAACTCGCGGAGATTCTCACGCAACCGGTCGGGGGTGTCGGACGAGACATCGTCGGCCGGTCCGAAGTCCGGCATGAGACGGTTCGCAACGACGAGCGCGGTCTCGACGCCTTGTGACTCGAGTTCACCGATGAAGTACGTCGCCTCGGCCACCGGCTCGGCCTGGGCGCTTGTGACAACCACGTATTTCGTCGTCGCTTCGTGGAGTACCCGGTCGACGTCGTGTGCGCGCTGACGAAAACCGGCGTCGAGTCCCTGAAATGCGCGGAAGAAGGCGAGTGCGTCGTCGAGTGCTTGCGCCCCAACAACACGTGCAATGGTGCGCAGTACGGGTTGGCTCACCGCGTTCACGGCGCGAAGTCCGAGAGATGACGGCGCAATCACGATGCGGTAGAGAGGATGATCGATGAACCGACGCAGGCGTGCCGGTGCGCTCAGGAAGTCGAGTGCCTGACGCGTGGGTGGCGTGTCGACGACAACCAGGTCGAATCGATCGTCGCCGTGGAGTTCGTAGAGCTTCTCGGCGGCCATGTATTCCTGCGTGCCCGACAACGCCCCTGAGATGTTTCTGTAGAAAAGGTTCGAGCGAATGCGCTCGGCCTGGTCGGCGCTGGGGCTGTATCGATCGACGAGCGCGTCGAACGTCGAGCGGGTGTCGAGCATGAGCGCCCACAGTTCTCCGCGCGCACCGTCGAGTGGAATCCGCACGGGGTCGTTGCCGATGGGTTGGCCCGCTCCGAACCCGAGCGCGTCGGCGAGACGTTTCGCCGGATCGATCGTGACGACCGCGACGCGACGCCCGTCGAGCGCCGCTTGTGCAGCGATTGCAGCCGACACGGTTGTCTTGCCGACGCCGCCGCTTCCGGCGACGACGAATACTCGCGCGGTGGCGAGAACGGAGTCAAGAAGCCCCGACGTCATTGCCCATCCGAGGGTTCGGGCAATCTCTCGATTGCGGCGAGAATTTGTGTTGCACGCTCGTCGATCGTTGCCGTGGTGTCGAGAGGCAGTCGCAACTGTGCCAACGGAAGGCGACGTTCGAGGTCGGCAAGACAACGTGCGTGGCCTTCGACGCGCGTGTTGCGGAACTGGGCGGCACGCACGGCACTCGATGCGTCGCTGACGGAGACCGGGACAGGAATGTTCTCGTGATCGTCGACACGATTGACGACGATCGGGGCGAGGCGCACACCGATGTCTTCCTCGAGAGCGAATGCAGTCTCGACGGCTTCGTTGACCGGTGTGGGTTCGGGAATGGTGACGAGAATGACCTGGCACCGCCCTTCGTCGTTCAGCATCGCAAGAACGTCGTTTGCTTGTTGCCTGATCGGCCCAACGACCACCGACTCGGCAAGGGCCCTCGGGGTGCGCAGCATCGTGAGAGCGTGACCTGCGGCGGGACCATCGACCACGATGACGTCGGCAACCCCGCTGCGTTCGAGTTGCTTCACCTTGCCGAGAACCAAGAGGTGATCGATTCCGGGAGAAGCCGAAGCAACGACGTCGACGATTCCCGACGAGATGAGACGACGTGAAATACGTCCCAGCCCCGATCGGTCGAGGTATTCGGCGAGCGCCTCTGCGGGCGTGATCGTCTGCGCCGAAAGGCCTGCATCCGCCGTTCCTTCAAGCATCAAGGGCTTTCCATCGGTTTCCACCAGCAATGCGGTGAGACCGAGACGTCGAGCGGCCGTCACGAGAGCGGCGGCGACGGTGGATTTCCCTACACCGCCTTTTCCCGCAACAATGAAGACACGTGATGCGGACATGAACCGTCTTGGGTCCACTCAACCTCCGAATGGATCTGGCGAAAGGACTGGAATGCGAAAACTCATCTTGGCAGTCGCGCTGGCAGGTTGCGCATTCTTCGGATTGTCGAACGCGGCAGGGGCTGCCGAAGGCAGCGGCAACGAGGCTGCGGTCGCGGCGGCTGCCCAACTGACACCCGTTGATGTCCAGGAGGTCAGCGGTCTTCTCGACGAAATACAGGCGGACGCAATCGAAAAAGCGATCACGCGCTCGGCCGACGCAGGTTCGCAGGCGCTCATCTTGCAGGTGAACACCCGAGGCGCGGTGATCTCTCGCGACCGGATGACCGATCTACTCGAGAACGTCGCGGCATCGGAGGTTCCCGTTGCAATTTGGGTCGGGCCCTCGGGCTCGCGGCTCTACGGGATGGCTGCGCAGCTTCTTGCCGCGGCCGACGTCACCGCGATGGCCCCCGGCTCGCGCATCGGAAAAATGGGAACGCCGGTTCAGGCCGACGGTGTGACGTTCGACTTCGGCGCGAGCAGCGACTTGCTGCAAACCGACACGCTCGGTTTTTCCGATGCGCGCAAGACCGGTGCGCTGAAGTTCGCCGGCAATGACGAAGGCGTACCCGTTTTGAAGAACATGGTGTTCGCACTCGATGGGCTGAACGTCGATGGCAAGCTTCTCGACACCGTTGCGGAATCTCTCGACGGATCGGGTCAGGTTGTGCGCGAGGCGACAACCGTACGCTTCTTCAAATTGGGTCTGCTGCCTCGGCTGTTCCACACGGTCGCGAGTTCCCCTGTCACGTATCTGCTTCTCGTGATCGGTCTGTCGCTTCTGATCTTCGAGTTTTTCACCGCCGGAATCGGTATCGCGGGTCTCGTTGGTGCGGTGTGTTCGGTGCTTGCCTGTTTCGGTCTTGCCGAACTTCCGATTCGTGGTGTTGCTCTTGCCGCGATCCTCGTGGCGATGATCGCATTCGCAGTCGACGTGCAAGTGGGGGTCCCGCGATTTTGGACGGGGCTTGGTCTCGTCGTGTATTCGTTCGGCTCGCTGTTCCTTTTCCGCGATGTCGATGGTGCGACACTTCGTCCCTCGTGGATCACCTTGCTCGTCGGAATCGGCGGTGCCGCGCTCACCTTCATCGTCGGCATGCCGTCGATGACACGCACGAGATTCGGTACGCCAACAATCGGACGCGATTGGATGGTGGGCACCAAGGGCATCGCGGTCGACGACATCGCCCCCGAGGGAACGGTGCGCGTGCACGAGGCCTCGTGGCGCGCCCGGACGAACCGAGCGACACCAATTCGACAGGGTGACGCGGTGAATGTGGTGGCCATCGACGGGGTCACCCTCGAAGTCGAGCCCCTCGAAGGGGCGGCCAAGGACTACCGCGAACGGCACTGAAAGCCCGAAAGTACCGCCTTTCCGCTCAGCCGACAGCGGGAGGAAAGGCCCTTGTCCCGGTGCACCCCCTGCCGTAAGGTGGTCTTCACATATTGGAGGGGACAGTGGCGCTACGCCGCGAAGAAGAACAAGGCCGTTCGAGCCTTGCTTGGCAACGTCAAGCAAGGTGCAAGGGCGCGCTCGCCGAAGCCTTCTTCCCTCCTGTGCGCGTTGAAACCAAAGATGAACGCGACTACCGCGAGGCACGTGCAAAGAAAGTGTGTGCCGCGTGCCCCGTCACCGAGCAGTGTCTTGCGCACGCGTTGAAGACCGGCGAAGTGCATGGCATCTGGGGTGGCATGAACGAAGTCGAACGTCGCGCTCTGCGTTCACAACCGTAATTTTTTCGGCACATGCGGCGAACACCGCGCGTCAAGTGCGTCAACCGATGCGCGGTCCCGCAATTCGTACATCGCCACGACGACGTGTCACGCCCCGAGCATCGAGAGCTTCGATGAGAGGGATCGCGTACTTGCGCGACGTTCCGAGCGCCTCGCGAAACTCACTCGCGCTGAAACCACCGGTCTTGGTTTCGAGGAGGCGTCGTGCCACTTCGTGTGCAGCATCGATTGCGGAGATCGAGAAGTGAATGCCATCGAGATTGACGAGACGCCCCGCCTGGGTGAGCCGACGTAGTTCATCGCGGTCGAATGCGGCGGCATCGGGTGGAGCAAACAGTGAAGATTCGAACGCATCGAGGAGGGGACTGCGTACTTGGGTCGACGGCGCTCGATCAGGTACGTAGAGACGGCCGTTTTCGACGACGGCAACTTCCGGGCGAAGCATCCGCGCCGCATGCCGCAAGGCTTCGGGCAGTCCGGAGACGTCGATGCCCTTGTCGCCCGATCCGCGTACCAAGTCGACCAGTTCACCGTGTGCTGCCGACAACTTCGCGGCGCTGAAGATCACGTCGTCGACGGTGGGTTCGTGAACCTCACCCGTGCGGAGGAAGACCTCTCGAGTTCCCAGCAAACCACGGCGATCGATCAGATCGGCGACGTCGGTTGTCGGTTCCGCGCGGGAGATCCGCGATGCGGGGTCGACCTCGAGCACGATCCCTCCTGCGACCGTCTCGTCGCGACCCGTTTCGCGCAGAATGAATCGATCGTGTGGTGCCAGTGCGAGTGTGCGCGGAAGGAAGATGCGCGCCGACCCCGACTCCCCCGGTGCGATCTCCTCCTTGCGAATCAACCGAATGGTGACCGGAAGCTCTTCCGTGCCGACGTAGAGGATGAAGTTTCCCCGGCGCGAAAGCGCGTGACGCAAACCCGGAAGCACGCGAAGTTCGGCGTCGAACGTGGCGGCGTACCACCACTGGTCGGGGTGCACCACTTGATGGCCACGTTCGATATCGCCATGGGCGATGCCCGTCAGGTTGACGGCGAGGCGCGACCCCGGACGCCCCACCTCGATGTCGAGTCCGCGGGATTGCAGACCACGGATCCGGGCCCGTCGTCCACCGGGAACCACCTCAACTTCGTCGCCCTTTTTGAGCGGCGCATCGAGCAACGTTCCCGTGACGATGGTGCCCGCACCCGCGGCCGCAAAGGCTCGGTCGATCCAGAGTCGGGCACGCGACCCACCGCTTGCCGAACGTGACGGCAACGCTGCGATGGCGTTGTGCAACGTCGTGATGGAGTCGTTGTCGTGGATGCTCGTACGAATGATCGGCGCATCATCGAGAAAGGAGCCCGAGATGCGATGGCGAATCAGGGCTTCAACTTCGTCGACCGTCTCGGAATCGACGAGGTCGCACTTGGTGATTGCGACGACACCATGGAGAACACCGAGTACGCAAAGAATCTCGAAGTGCTCCTCGCTTTGAGGCATCCATCCCTCCCGGGCGTCGACGACGAAGAGACATGCGTCGATACCTCCGACGCCGGCGAGCATGTTGCGGAGAAACTTCACGTGGCCGGGAACGTCGATGAAGGACAGATCGCCGACGTGTGCAAACCCGAGATCGATCGTGAGTCCTCGACGCTTCTCTTCTTCGAGTCGGTCGGTGTCGACGCCGGTCAGTGCGAGAACGAGCGATGTCTTGCCGTGATCGACGTGTCCCGCTGTCGCAATGACGGTCATGCAGTGGCGAGCGAGTTGAGGGAATCGGCAATCACTGAGTCGTCGCTGGCGGCAACCGACCGTAGGTCGAGAAGCGTCGTGGTTCCGTCCCGCCGAGCGATGACCGGGACGGGCATGGCGCGGAGTCGCGCCGTGCAATCACCGTTCAATGCGATGGCGACGGAGGGGATGGCGGCTCCGGGGGTGCTGCCAGCGCCGGGTAGTGCGACGGTTTCGATGATGCGCACACCGAGCGATGGTGCAACGGCCCCGCACACGTTCTCTGCGCGCCGTCGAAGCGAGTCGACGGACGACGTCGCCATCGACCAGAAGGGAATGTCGCTGCACGCGGTCTTTGCGGCAAAGGCAAGGAGGATCCGCTGCAATGCGATGAGTGTCTGTCCCCCCGGTCTCAACGCGCGCATCAGCGGATGGGCGCGGCACTCGGCAACAAGGTCGGCGCGACCGGCGATGATTCCGCACTGGGGGCCACCCATCAATTTGTCGCCACTGAAGGTGACGATCGACGCCCCGTCGGCGATCACCTGACGAGCGGCAGGCTCACCGTGCAACCACTGCGGTGGCGGTCCTTCGATCCACGGACACCGCGCGTCGAGGAGTCCTGATCCGATGTCGGAAACAACCGGAACGCCGAGGTTCGAAATCTCGTGGAGAAGCGGCTGCTGGGTGAAGCCTTCGATGTGAAAATTCGACGGGTGTACGCGGAGAATGGCCGCGATGTCGTTGCCTCGCTTGGTGATCGCCCGTTCGTAATCGGATGCGCGCGTCTTGTTCGTGGTGCCGACGTCGACGAGCCGCGCACCGGATTGTTCGAGAACCTCGGGGATGCGGAACCCGCCACCGATCTCGACGCTTTCGCCCCGTGACACGGCGACATCACGTCCAGCCGCCAAAGCGGCGAGGACCAACAGAACCGCGGCGGCGTTGTTGTTGACAACGACCGCATCTTCTGCGCCGGTGAGCTCGGCGATCAACGTCGCAACGGCGGTTTGCCGCGATCCGCGGGATCCGTCCAACAAATCGAACTCGAGAGAGGTTGCCCGAGCGGCTCCTTCGAAGCCGAAGAACCCGGCACCGATCGGTGCACGCCCGAGGTTCGTGTGCAGAAGCACACCCGTGGCATTGACGACCGGTTGAACGAGGGATCGTTCGATCCCGCGCACCAGGTCGCGTGCCGTGGCCTCGTAGTTTCCCGAACCTGCCGCGGCGAGGCGCGCACAGCGCACCACGAGCGCGAAGGGCAGCGTCGAATCCGCCGCGACGACGCGGGCAAGGGTGTCGACCGACGGCGGACGCTCGTTCACGCGCGCCAACCTAATGGGCATCGTGAACGGTGGCTAGCCTGCCCTGCAGTGGTCGTTTTCTTCCTCATCTTTGTGGCTCTTCCTCTTGCCGAGATCTACGCGCTCATCAAGGTGGGTGGCTGGCTCGGTGTCTTTCCCACCATCGCACTTCTTCTCCTGGTGTCGGCATTGGGCGCTGTTCTCGTCAAGCGTGAAGGCCTGCGAGTGCTGAAGCGAATGCAAGAACAGGTGATGGCAGGGAAGATGCCGTCGAACGAGATTCTCGACGGTGTGTGCCTTCTCCTCGCCGGGCTGATGCTCGTCGTTCCGGGTTTCGTCACCGACGTTGTCGGGCTTCTTCTCTTGTTGCCTCCGTTTCGACTGTTGCTGCGAAGTGGTCTGAAGCGACGCAACGGCCGGAAATTGAAAGTGGTGGCCACCTACAGCGGTCGCATCGTGAACGATGGTCGTGTGTACGACGTTCGTGGCACCTACGACAACAGCCGCGCGGGGGAGCCGCCGAAGGAGATCGAACCGTGAAGCACCGAGCCTCGAACGACCGCGACATCCACGACGACGTTCCGGTGAAGCCCGCGGCCACGGTGATGCTCGTGCGTGACGACGACACCACGCACGACATCGAAGTGTTCATGTTGCGTCGCACGTTGAACGCGGTGTTTGCCGGGGGGATGTACGTGTTCCCGGGTGGAAAGGTCGACGACGTCGACGGTGGCGATCACATCGAGCACCTCTGCGACGGTCTCACCGACGCCGAAGCCAGTCGACTGTTGCAGCTTCCCGCTGGCGGCCTCGCCTACTGGGTTGCCGCCATCAGGGAGTGTTTCGAAGAGGCCGGTGTTCTCTTGGCACGCCACGCCGCCACCGGCGAGCCCGTTCGCTTCGATGATCCCGAGGTTGCCGAGCGATTCGGCGAGTACCGCCACCACATCCACGACGGCAGTCTCGGTCTGCACGAACTGTGCGATCGCGAATCATTGCGCCTTGCCACCGACGCAATCCGCTACGTGAGCCACTGGATCACGCCGAAGGGCGAGGTTCGACGTTTCGACACCCGGTTCTTTCTCGCACGCGCACCGCAGGCGCAGGATCCGCTGCACGACGACGGTGAAACAATCGAAAGTCTCTGGGCGTCGCCGACCGAGGCTCTCGAGCGCTTCAAGCGGGGCGAGCTCGCAATGATTCCGCCGACGATCCGCAACCTCGAGTTTCTCGTCCCGCACAACACCGCCGACGAAGCCCTCACTGCGGCAATGAAGGTGGGCATCCCGCCCGCGATCATCCCGCGCTTGCGCGTGAACGACGAAGGAAAAGTGACCGCGGTTGTCATGCCCGACGAGCCGGGCTACGACGAGTTGCCTGACTAGTCAGTCGCGTGGCCGGATCGACACCGCAACGCCGTCACTTTCGTCGCGGGCGCTGCAACCCGACATGGCCTCGATCGGGACCGTTTGTTCTGCGAGTCGTGCGGCGATTTCGTTGAAGATGCGCGCGGCATCGCCCGTGCCGTGGAGAGCAACCGGCTCACCTGCGTCGCCACCTGCGGCAACCGTCGGTTCGATTGGTATCTGTCCGAGAAGCTCGGCACCGATCTCATCGGCCAAGGCCTGACCACCGCCCACTCCGAAGAGCGGATACGACTCGCCATGATCGCAACGGAAGTGGCTCATGTTCTCGATGACACCAGCGACGCGCAGGAAGCTCCGGCGCGCCATGTCGGCGGCGCGGATGGCCACTTTCTGAGCCGAGATCGCAGGTGTCGTGACGATGACCAGGTCGGTGCGGGGCAGCATGCGGGCGAGACCCATTTGAACGTCACCCGTGCCGGGTGGCATGTCGATGAGGAGATAGTCGAGTTCCCCCCAGTGGACGTCGTTCAGGAACTGCTCGACCGCCTTCGTGAGCATGAGACCGCGCCACATGAGTGCCGTGCTCTCGTCATCGACGAGCATCCCCGTGGACACGACCTTGAGAAGACCGCTGCCGACGCGCCGTTCGTTGGGCAGAATCATTGGCTTGTCGCGACCCTCGACTCGTTCGGCCTGCAAACGGTCGGGCATGCCGAGCATGCGGGGAATCGAAAAGCCCCAGATGTCGGCGTCGAGGACGCCGACGGTTGCACCACGAGACGCAAGCGCAGCGGCGAGGTTCACCGTCACGGAACTCTTTCCGACTCCACCTTTGCCGCTGGCGATCGCAAGAACCCGTGCACCGAGCGGCACGGCGGTTTCGGTTGCATTCTCGCGGGCGTTCCAACGCGCACGGGTCATGACGGCAGTGCGCTCGTCGGCGGTCATTTCACCCCAGTCAATGACGACCTTTGTCACTGACGGGTGGACATGGAGACGCGACTCGATGTCTTTTTTCAACTGGGCGCGGAGAGGACACCCCTTGATGGTGAGTTTGAACCCGATCGTGACGACCCCGTCGGAGCTGACGCCGACATCGCCGACCATGCCCAAATCAACGACATTGTCGCCGAGTTCGGGGTCGATGACGGCTCTGAGAAGGTTGCGCACCGCATCGGCCGACGGCAGGGCGGATCCCTGATTCTTCTCGGGTGCGCTTTCCATGCCCCAAATGTATCGGTATCATTTTTCCCATGATCACTCTCACCGATGCAGCAGCAACGAAGGTCAAGCAACTGCTCGAGGCCGAAGGCGCAAACGACCTCGCCTTGCGCGTGGCGGTTCGTCCGGGTGGATGCTCGGGCTTCTCCTACGAGATGTACTTCGACGGTGATGTGGCGGCCGATGACACATTGGCAACGTTCGGTGACGTCAAAGTGATCGTCGACCCCGCGTCGGCGCAGTTGCTCGAAGGCGCAAGCCTCGACTACAAGGACGGCCTTCAGGAAGCCGGGTTTGCCATCAACAACCCGAACGCAACACGCACATGCGGTTGCGGCAACAGCTTCAGCTGATCCCGTTGCGGGCAAACGTGGCCCGCACTTCGTCGGCGTCAAAGATCGCATCGAGTCGGTCGGTCAACATTCCGTTTGCATCGGTGATGAACAAAGCCGGCTCGTAGGCCATGTTGTACGCGGTGACTGCGCTTGCCGGAGTCGCCGCAGTGCGATCGGTGTAGATCTCGGCGTGGATGAACGTCACGGCGTCGCCCACTTTTTCACGTACCTCGAGGATCGCATCGAGGGCCGGTGAACAGGTTCCTGTCTGGCAGTACGCAGGGGTGCCAAGAAGATACGCAACCGGTTTCCCCATCGTCAGCGCCTCGCGAAGCGACACGTCATGAAGCGGACAAGCCGGTTCACGAGTGCAGATTGGGTCGACATCGCGCGGGTCGGCGGTTGTTGGTGTGTCGACTGGGGGAAGCGGATCACCGACAAGAGGAACGGCCACATCCTTGCGATCGACCAACTGGATCGAGGCCCCGGGTTGGTCGCTGCCAACGACGCTGACCACGTAGATGCCGGGTGTGTCGATGGTGAGTTCAAGGGGCCAGTACGGCTGGGGGATGTCGGTTGTGTGCGACTTCACGACAAAAGGCTCGTCGTAGCCGATTCCGTTGCCGTCGATGTCGGTGATCGAGAAACTGAGCGTGTCGGGAATCCTCGTTTCCGAGTCGGCGGTGATGACGCCGTTCGCATCGGCGAGGGAAAAGGGGAGACGCAGACGACCGGGGACGAGCACGTCGCCCGGAAACCGCTTGACGAGATTGATGCCGGTTAGCTCGCCCGAACCGGCCCCGCCTCCTCCTCCGCATGCGGCGAGCAGCTGCGGTGCGAAGAATGTCGCGGCACCTGCCCCCAGCCCGCGCACGAGGAACTGCCGCCGCGACAAGCTTGCCGCGCGAGAGACATTCCTCATGTCAGAACTATAAGGTTGCGGCATGGCAGCGAAGAAGACGTCAGCAAAGAAAACCGCAACAAAGAAAACGGTATCGAAGAAAACCGCAACGAAGAAGAAGGCCGTGAAGAAAGTCGCCAAGAAGTCGACGTCCACGAAGGCTGCGGCACCAGTAGGTCCGTACACACCCGTGGTGCGTGCCGGTGACTGGGTCATCGTGTCGGGTCAACTGGGCCTGAAAGACGGCGTTCTCGCCAAGGGCGTCGCCGCTCAGACGGCGCAAGCGGTGGTGAACCTGAAGGCCCGGCTTGCCGAGGCAGGTGTCACGATCAACGACGTCAAGAAGACATTGTGCTTCCTCACCGACATGGATACGTTCCCCACCTTCAACGAGGCCTATGTCGCGGGATTCGGAAAGAGCCGACCGGCGCGCAGCACGATCGGTGTCGCATCGCTTCCGTTCGGCGGCCAGGTTGAAATCGAAGCCTGGGCCTACAAGCCTGTACGGTGAGGGTCATGCCGGGCGCAATCATTCTCGTCATCGCACTGCTTGCATTCCCGATCATCGTCGGGTTGTCGACTGCCGCAATTGCGGCCGTGCTCGGACACCTCCTTTACAAGGACGGTGAGGCGCGTCACGCCGACAGCGAACTGCTCGACTTGAACGTGTAGCCGTGCCGCGCGCCGATCTGCTGGTGCGCAACGCGCGACTCGTTGCCACGGTCGATGCGCAACGTCGCGAGATCCCCGGGGGTTGGGTTGCCGTCACCGATGGGCTGGTTTCCGGAATCGGAACATCGACTGCCGCGGCGCCCGATGCCGTCACGGTGATTGACGCAACCGATTGTCTCGTGACGCCGGGGCTCGTCAACACCCATCACCACCTCTACCAAAACCTCACGCGGGCGTATCCGCCGATGACCAACGCCGCATTGTTCGGTTGGTTGAAGACGCTGTACCCACTGTGGGCGGCGATCGACGAGGAGGCGGTGAACGTGAGCGCCTGGGTCGGTCTTGCCGAACTCGCATTGTCCGGTTGCACCACTTCGACCGACCACCTGTATCTCTACCCGCGGGGTGCGGGCGACTTGCTCGGCGCCGAGATTGCGGCGGCACGCGACATCGGAGTGCGATTCCATCCGACACGCGGGTCGATGTCGTTGTCGGAAAAAGACGGCGGTTTGCCACCCGATCACGTGGTGCAAGACGACGACACGATTCTCGCGCAGTCGGCCGAAGCGGTGGCGAAATACCACGATCGGTCCCACGGTGCGATGGTGCGCGTCGCACTCGCACCATGCTCACCCTTCAGCGTCACGGAAGACTTGATGCGGCGCTCGGCTGAACTCGCCGAGTCTCTCGACGTGCGACTCCACACGCACTTCGCAGAGAACAGCGAAGACGACGATTTCTCCGTCGCAACATTCGGCTGCAGGCCAACCGAGTACCTGGAACGGACGGGATGGTGCACCGACCGCACATGGGTGGCGCATTGCGTCATGCCGAACCATGACGAGGTACAACGTCTCGGCCGTGCAGGAATCGGCGCGGCGCACTGTCCGAGCAGCAATCTCATCCTTGCTTCGGGCATCGCCCCGGTCGTCGATCTTCGAGCGGCGGGGGTGCACGTGGGCCTTGGTGTCGACGGCTCGGCCTCGGCCGACAGTGCGTCGTTGTGGCTGGAGGCCCGACAGGCGATGTTGCTTGCGAAGTTGCGCAGCGGTGCCGATGCGGGAACCGCACGCATGGCACTGGAGTGTGCGACCATCGGTGGTGCGGGTTGTCTCGGTCGTCTCGGTGAGATCGGCGAGTTGAGCGTGGGCGCCGTCGGAGACATCGCCGTGTGGTCGCTGACGGGGCCCGCATTCGCAGGTGCCGTTGCCGACCCCATCGAGGCATGGTTGCGCTGCGGTCCGACAGCGGCACGCGACACGATCGTTCACGGACGATCAATCGTGCGCAACGGCGAGCTCGTGAGCAATCGCGTCGACGAAATGTTGCGCCTGCACTCGACGATCTCGCGGCGCATCCAGAAGGTCGCCGGTTGAACGCGTTCCTCGTCAGTTTCGGCGTCATCTTCGTGGCCGAACTGGGGGACAAAAGTCAGCTGATGGCATTGGCCTTCGCGACCCGCTACAAGCCGGTTCCCGTTCTCGTTGCAATCACCTTGGCAACGGCCATCGTGCACCTGGCATCGGTGGCGATTGGTGCCGTCGTGGGGGCGGCGTTGCCGACGCGGCCGATCAACGCAATCGCAGCGGTTGCTTTCGTTGCATTCGGTCTGTGGACGCTGCGCGGCGACGAGCTGAGCGCCGAGGACGAAGAACGCGCCAAGCGAACCGTACGTAACGTCATCTTCACCGTCGGAACGGTGTTCTTCCTCGCCGAGTTGGGTGACAAGACGATGCTTGCGACCGTCACTCTCGCCACACGCGAAGGTGTGGTGGGGACGTGGCTCGGTTCGACGTTCGGCATGGTCGCCGCCGATGCTTTGGCGATCGTGGTGGGCCGGGCCCTCGGTTCCCGTCTGCCCGAACGCGCAATCAAGGTCGGCGCATCGGCTGCATTCTTCGTCTTTGCGGCAGTTCTCGGGTTCGAGGCTCTGCGCGGTTGATCAGCCGTTCCAGCGGGACTGACCGAAGCGATATCCGACACTACGGACCGTCTGGATGAGGTTCGCGTGTTCCTCGCCGAGTTTCGCGCGCAAGCGGCGGATGTGAACGTCGACCGTGCGTGCGCCGCCGTAGTACTCGTAGCCCCACACTCGAGAGAGGAGCATTTCGCGGCTGAACACCTTGCCGGGATTTTGTGCGAGGAACTTCAGCAGTTCGTATTCCATGTAGGTGAGGTCGAGCGAGTTACCCTCGAACGTTGCCTGATAGGTCTCGAGGTTGAGGACGAGTCCGCCGTATTCGATGAGTTCGGCGCGCATGACGGCGCCCTCGGAATACGTGAGGTGACGCAGGCGTGCTTCGAGTTCGCGGGGGTGGAACGGCGTGAGGCAAAAGTCGTCGAAGGAGTCGTCGCGCATCTCCAACTGCCCGAGTTCGGCCCCCGAGATGAGAAGCAGGATGGGACACGGCGCGGTGTCGCGGCGGCGCAGAGTGCGACAAAACGCCCACGCACCCTCGGCATTTTGTTCACACGTGACGATGGCTCCGGCCCAACCACCGGCAGGCTCGTGTTCGAGGGCTTCGTCGGGCGTGGCGACGGCCTTCCAGCGATAGCCGGCAAGGTCGAGCGTGCGCGCGAGGTCGGCGGCCGGCGGGTCGGGCCAAACGACGAGGAAATCGGGCGACGCCGGCGCCATTGGTTAGAGCGACCTCAGGTAGCGCGTGATTTCGAAGGGGGTGACCTGCGTCTTGTAGCCGCGCCACTCGTTGCGCTTGTTGCGCAGGAACCACTCGAAGATGTGCTCACCGAGAGCGTCGTGAACAAGCTCCGAACGCTCCATCAAATTGAGTGCGTCGGCGAGCGACTGGGGTAGCTGCTCGATGCCCAACTTCGTGAGTGCAGCGTCGTCCATCTCGAAGAGGTTCGCATCGGCCTCGACGGGCAGTTCGTAACCCTCGGCGACACCCTTCAGGCCGGCCGCGAGAAGAACGGAGAAGGCGAGATAGGGATTGGCGGCCGGGTCGGGCGAGCGGTATTCAATGCGTGTGGCCAGCGGGTTGCCCTTTTTCGGCACCGGCACACGAATGAGACCGCTGCGGTTGTTGCGCGCCCACGAGATGTGCACGGGTGCCTCGAAGCCGGGAACGAGGCGCTTGTAGCTGTTCACCGTTTGGTTCGTGACCGCGGTGATTTCGGCGGCGTGACGCAGGAGCCCTGCCATGAATGACTTGGCGGTCGCCGAGAGGTTGTAGGGATCGGACTCGTCGTAGAACGCATTCTCGCTGCCGCGGAAGAGCGACAAGTGGAGGTGCATGCCCGAACCCTGCACACCTTCGAGGGGCTTTGGCATGAAGGTGGCATGGACGCCGTGGGACGCAGCAACTTCCTTCACGGCGAGACGGAATGTCATCACACTGTCGGCCATCGTGAGCGCGTCGGTGTGGCGCAGGTCGATTTCGTGCTGGCTCGGGGCGTCTTCGTGGAAGCTGTATTCGACGGGAATACCCATGGTCTCGAGAGTGCGGATGGTTTCCTTCCGCAACGAGCTCGACATGTCGGACGTGGTGAGGTCGAAGAAGCCGCCCTCGTCGAGGGGCTGGGGAATCTCGCCCGCTTTCGGAGGAGCGAAGTAGAAGTACTCGAGGTCGGGTGCAACGTAGAAGGAGAACCCCTTTGCAACCGCGGCGTCGAGGTTGCGACGCAGTACCTGGCGCGGATCGCCGTCGAATGGTGTGGTGTCGAGATTGTGAATGTTGCAGAACACCCGCGCTTCGGTGCCCTTCGGGTCGGCCCACGGCAGTACTTCGAAAGTGTTCGGGTCGGGGATGGCGAGAACGTCGGCTTCCTGGACGCGACTGAATCCTTCGATCGACGAACCGTCGAAGGTCATGCCGTCGATGAGCGCGTTTTCCAGCTCGGCCGGGCTGATGGCAAACGACTTCAGGTTGCCGAGGATGTCGGTGAACCACAGTCGCACGAGTCGCACCCCGCGCTCTTCCACGGTGCGAAGGACGTAGTCACGCTGTTGTTCCTGCTGCTCGAGCATCTCGCTCATCTCCCAAGTCTGCCGTTGATTGAAGCGAATTCGGTCGGCCTGAATGCGAACCGGGGGCCCGAAGGCCCCCGGAACGCATTCTCGGTTTTTCGTCGATACGACGGATCAGGCGCCGCAGACCGTCTCGAGGAGGAGGCGGGTCACGGTGTAGGGGTCGCAGTTGGCATTCGGGCGGCGATCTTCTGCGTAACCCTTGCCATCGCGGCCGACCGTCCACGGAATGCGGATGGAGGCGCCGCGGTGCGAGATGCCGTAGCTGAACTTGTTCCACGGGGCAGTCTCGTGCTTGCCCGTGAGGCGGCTCTGGATGTCGTGACCGTAGTTCTCGACGTGCTCCATGACACGCTTGCCGATCGCCTCGCACGCGGCGGTGATCGCCTTCATGTCCTTGTCCTCGCGCATGGCCTTGGTGGAGAAGTTCGTGTGTGCGCCGGCTCCGTTCCAGTCACCCTTCATGGGCTTGGCGGCAAGCGAGATGACGACGTCGTAGTCCTCGGCGATGCGATGCAACAGCCAGCGTGCAACGGTGAGGTGGTCGGAAACGGTGATGGCATCGGCCGCGCCAATTTGGAATTCCCACTGGCCGGGCATCACTTCGGCGTTCGTGCCTTCGATGAGAAGACCGGCTTCCATGCAGGCTTCGGTGTGCTCTTCGATGATCTGGCGACCAACGACGCGACCTGCGCCGACGCCGCAGTAGTACGGACCCTGAGGTGCGGGCATGCCGCCACCTGCGGGGAAGCCGAACGGCGTACCGTCGGTACGCATCATCGTGTATTCCTGCTCGATGCCGTAGATCATTTC
>CAZVPL010000041.1:0-16435 GCA_964629075.1 uncultured Bifidobacterium sp.
GGAAGTCGTGGGTCTTCACGGTCGACCACAAGAAGCTCGGCATCATGTACGGCGTTGTCGCGATGTTCTTCTTCATCGTCGGCGGTATCGAAGCGCTCCTCATCCGTCTGCAGCTCGCCGCTCCTGACGGAAAGGTGCTGAGTGCCGACGTCTACAACCAGATGTTCACCATGCATGCGACGACGATGGTGTTTCTCTTCGTCATGCCCATGGCGGCTGCGTTTGCCAACTACTTCATTCCGCTGCAGATCGGTGCCCGCGACGTCGCGTTCCCGCGAATCAACGCCTTTGGCTTTTGGACCCTCGTCGGTGGTGGCATCATCGTCAACCTGTCGTGGTTCCTCGGCGGGGCGGCAGATGGCGGCTGGTTCATGTACGCGCCGAACTCCGGGCCGGTTTTCTCTCCGTCACACGGCGTCGACTTCTGGGCGCTCGGTCTCCAGATCACGGGTATCGCATCGCTGACCGGTGCAATCAACCTCATCGTCACCGTGTTGAACATGCGTGCACCCGGCATGAGCCTCATGAAGATGCCGGTGTTCACCTGGCTCCAGCTCGTTGTCCAGTTCCTGTTGCTCTTCGCAATTCCCGTCATCACGGTCGCGCTCTTCCTCCTCAGCTTCCAAAGAAACTTCGGAGCCACCTTCTTCGACGTCTCGGCGGGGGCCGACCCACTCTTGTGGCAGCACCTCTTCTGGATCTTCGGACACCCCGAGGTGTACGTGCTGATCCTGCCGAGCTTCGGCATCATCTCCGAGGTGTTGCCGGTGTTCTCGAAGAAGCCTCTCTTTGGCTATCCGTTCGTCGTGTTCTCCGGCGCCGCGATTGGTTTCGTCGGCTGGGGTGTGTGGGCCCACCACATGTTTGCCTCGGGCCTCGGGCCGGTTTCGGTTGCGGTTTTCTCGATCGCCACAATGGCCATTGCCATCCCAACGGGCGTCAAGATCGTGAACTGGACGATGACCTTGTGGGGCGGCAAGCTGCGCTTCACCGCGGCGATGCACTTTGCGGTCGGTCTCATCGTTCTCTTCACCATTGGTGGTCTCTCGGGTGTCACGCACTCGGTCGCACCGTCCGACACACAACAGACCGACACCTACTACATCGTTGCCCACTTCCACTACGTGTTGTTCGGCGGTGCGATCTTCGGTCTCTTCGCCGGCTTCTATTACTGGTGGCCGAAGATGTTCGGCAAGCAATTGAACGAACGTCTCGGCAAGGCGAACTTCTGGTTCATGGTCATCGGCATGAACCTGACCTTCGGACCGATGCACATGATCGGCCTCCAGGGTCAGCCCCGACGCATGTATGTCTGGACCGAAGCACGCGCCGGCGAGGGCTTTTTCAACATTGCCTTCTGGAACATGGTGGCATCGATCGGTTCTTTCATCCTCGCCTTCGGTGTCCTGCTCTTCCTCATCAACGTCTGGAAGACAGCGCGCAGCAAGCAGGTGGCGCCGCTCGATCCTTGGGACGCGCGCACACTCGAGTGGATGACGGCAAGCCCACCGAAGGAGCACAACTTCGACGCGATTCCGACCGTCCACCATCTCGACGAGTTCTTCCATCGCAAGTACGAGCAAGACCCGAACACGCACGAGATCAAGCAGGTCGCCACCGCCGAGGACATCCTGCGCGAGCAAGAGGCCAACGCCGACAAGCACATCCACATGCCGTCACCGTCGTACTGGCCAATCGTCCTTGCCGGTGCACTGCCGGTCATCGCGCTCGGACTCATCTACTCGATCCCGGTTGCCATCGTGGGTGGCGCCATCGTCGTCCTTGCGATGTACGGATGGTCGCTCGAACCCTCGACGGCGCCCGAGTCGGACTTTGATCCCCCTGCGTCGGGGGATGGCACGAAGGAGTTGGCTCCCCTTGGCTGATACAGCAGTACATCACGCCGAACACGGCCACCACACGTCCACCGGACTGTCCAACAACAAGTTGGGCATGTGGCTCTTCCTTGGCTCTGAGTGCCTCCTCTTCGGTGGCCTCATCAGCACCTACATGATCTACCGAGGTCGTGTGGGCGAAGGGCCGCGTCCCGGCAACGTCTTCGACATTCCGTTCACCTCGGTCAGCAGCTTCGTGCTTCTCATGAGCTCGCTCACCATGGTTCTCGCGGTCGCGGCGGCACAGAAGCGCGACGACCGCGGAACGACCCTGTGGCTCACCGTCACGGGTCTTCTTGGAGCGACGTTCGTCGGTGGGCAGGTCTACGAATTCACGGCGATGTACAACGAAGGCCTCGGGTACACGACAAGCCTCTTCGGTTCGGCGTTCTACACCCTGACCGGCTTCCACGGTGTCCACGTCACCGTCGGCGTCATCATGCTGCTCTCGCTCGTTGCGATCATCAAGCGCAGCAAGGTTCCGGGCGACAAGGCAGAAGTGGTCGAACTTGTCGGTCTCTACTGGCACTTCGTTGACGTCGTGTGGATCATCATCTTCACCCTCGTTTACCTGATCCCGACCTGATCCCTCCCCGAATGTCCGAGAGGTTCCGACCATGAGCACAGCCACAACCGAACACAGCGAAGACCAAGAGCACGCCGAACACGGTATGAGCGTGATCGGATATGTGAAGGTCGCGTTGGTGCTCGCGGCATTGACCGCGCTTGAAGTTGCGACGTACTTCGTCGACTTCGGCCCCTTCTTCATGCCGGTTCTCTTGATCCTCATGTGCGTGAAGTTCTTCATCGTCGTGTCGTACTTCATGCACCTGAAGTTCGACAACAGACTGTTCAGTTTCATGTTCTATTCGGGTCTCTTCCTGGCGATCGGCGTCTACGCCGCTTTCCTCGCGACTTTCAAGTTCTTCACCGCCTAAACGTCCCCCCGCGGAGGCGCAATGATTGCCGAAGCTGCCAATCCACTACTTGACCCCTGGCGTTTCCAGGCGCACCCGGAGTTGTGGCTTCTCATTGCGTTTCTGGTCGGCGCCTACGTGTATTCCATCCGGGTGATCGGCCCGCAGGCCGTCGTGTCGGGCCCGGTCGTCACCCGAAAAAACGTCACGGCCTTCGTCGCAGCAATGACGATTCTCTGGCTTGCCTCGGATTGGCCGATGCACGACCTTGCCGAGGAGTACCTGTACTCGATGCACATGCTCCAACACATGGCGTTGTCGTATTTTGTGCCGCCGCTCGCGCTTCTTGCACTTCCCGAGTGGATGTTCCGAGCACTGGTGGGAGACGGTTTTGCATACCGCGTCGTGCGATGGTTCTCGAAGCCGGTCATCGCCGGCGTTCTGTTCAACGTCGTGGTCATGGTCACGCATATTCCCGCACTCGTGAATCGCAGCGCATCAAGTAGTCCGGTGCACTATTCGTTGCACGTTCTCGTCGTCACCACGGCACTGTTGATGTGGATTCCCATTTGTGGACCGGCTGCCGAGTTGAGGGTCGGCTATGGCGGCAAGATGATCTATCTCTTCTTGATGTCTGTCGTCCCCACCGTTCCCGCTGGCTGGCTCACATTTGCCGAGGGTGTCGTCTACAAGCACTACGACACACCCGTCCGGGTGTGGGGAATGTCGGTGGCAACCGATCAGCAGCTTGCCGGTGCGATCATGAAGATTGGCGGGAGCATCTTCCTCTGGTCGATCGTCATCTACATGTTCTTCAAGCGGTTCATCGGAAATTTCAACGCCGAACAGAACTATGTGCGCGACACGACACTGACGTACGAACAAGTCGAGCAGGTTTTCGAGACCACCCCGCCGGCCCCCGAACCGCAGCGCTGAGTCAGCTCCAGCGGAAGGTTCGTGCGGCAAGAGCCGGCATGGCAATCCCCCAGGCCCCGAGCACCAACCATGATGTCCCGGTGTGGCTTCCCGCCGACATGAGGGCATCGGCGAGGATGTCGGCGAGCGCGTGCGTCGGGGTGGCGCGACCGATGGTCTCGAGGAATGCCGGCAGTCGCTCGAGCGGGAACAGCACACCGCCGAGAAGCAAGAGAACGAGATAGAGACCGTTCGAAGCGGCGAGATTCACCTCGCCACGCAGATTTCCGGCAAGGGTCAGTCCGATACCTGCGAAGGCGAACGTACCGACAACAACGGCGGCGAGGGCAAGGAGCCAGTTCGCTGATTCAGGCGACCAGCCGAGGACAAGGCCGAGTCCCACGAGCAGGATCATCTGGATCGCCTCGACGCAGGCCACGGCCACGGTCTTGGCCGCGATGAGGCGTCCCGTTCCGAGTGGCGTGGCGGCGAGGCGTTTGAGAACCAGGTACGAACGTTCGAACCCCGTTGCGATACCGAGACTCACCATCGACGTGCTCATGACCGCGAGCGCCAGGATGCCTGGCACGAGAAAGTCGACGGGATCGTCGGTGTCGGTCGGCAGGATGTCGACGCTGCCGAAGAACCCGAGGAGCAGGAGCGGAATCCCGAGAGTGACGAGGAGTTGTTCACCATTGCGGCGCACGAGGGAAAGTTCGGCGCCAATTTGGGATCGCAACGCGCTCACGAGGCCTGACCCTTCGTGAGCATGCGGAAGATGTCTTCCAGACGTTCTCCGCCGACGTTCAGGTCGTGGAGCGGCAGTGCGTTCGAGCCGAGCCACACGGAGATGCGCGAGACGAGGTCGCTGGCCATCGACGCGTCGGTTGACGTGAAGCTGATCATGAATTCGTCGCCGTTCGCGGAGACATCGAGACCGACGTGGCGGGCAAGGGCCGCTGTATCGAGCGTCGTTGATGAGCGAAATCGCACCGTTGTTCGTGCCGAGCGAAGATTGGCAAGTGTGCTGTCCGCGACGATTTTCCCCCGATTGAAGAGCACGACCCGGTCGGCAAGACGCTCGGCCTCGTCAAGTTCGTGCGTGGCAAGAAGGACCGCACAGCCATCGGCAGCAAGATCTCTGATGATCCGCCGCACATCGTCGCGTCCGTTCACGTCGACCCCCGAGGTCGGTTCGTCAAGGAATGCGACACGCGGCTTGGCTGCGAGTGCGAGAGCGAGGGAGAGCCGCTGTTTTTCGCCGCCCGAAAGGCGTCTCCATGTCGAAGTGACACGTTCGCCGAGGCCGACACGATCGACCAAGTCGGTCGGGGACATACCGCGGTCATAGAGTCGGCAGTACTGGGCGACGGTCTCGCCAACGCGGGCGCTCGGGTAGACGCCTCCGTCCTGGAGCATCACACCGACCTCGCGATGCAGAGTCGTGCGCTGTGCCCACGGATCGAGACCGAGTACGCGAACGGTTCCCGATGTCGGAGGGCGGAAACCCTCGCAGGTTTCGATGGTGCTCGTCTTGCCGGCGCCGTTGGGTCCGAGGACCGCGGTGACCTCGCCGAAGGAAGCGCCGAACGACACGTCGTCGACGGCCCGTAGGGGGCCGTAGTGAACGCTGAGATTCGCGACTTCGACGGCCGTCATTGGCCCAAGCGTACGGGGAGAGGACGGGTAGCCTTCTCATCCTGTGATCGACGTCCGTCTGCTGCGCAACACCCCCGATGCCGTGCGGGCGGCAATCGAGCGCCGGGCCAAGCCCGACCTCCTCGAACAGATCGACCATGCAGTGCGGCTCGATACCCGATTGCGCGACATCGTGGTCGAGCGAGATGAAGTACGCCGCCAGGTGAACGACATCTCCAAACAGGTGGGTGCCCTTCGCAAAGCGGGCGACACGGCAGGAGCCGAATTGCTGATGGGGCAGAGCCGCGACCTCGGTGCCCGTGAAACCGGTCTTGCCGCCGAGTCCGACGAAGTTGAAGCTGCCCTGCGCGAGGTGCTTTTGCGCATCCCCAACGTTCCTCACGACGAAGCGCCGAACGGCACGGGTGATCACGACAACCCTGTTGTGGTGGGTCCGAACAACCTACCCACGTCGTTTCCCGAACACCAGCGCGTACCGCACTGGGAAACCGCTCAACAGCTGGGAATTCTCGACAACGAGCGCGCCGTCAAGATTTCGGGTGCGATGTTCACGATGCAGCGTGGCCTCGGCGCGACCCTCGCCCGCGCGTTGTGTCAGTACGCACTCGACGCGAACGCAGACGCCTTCGAAGAGGTTCGCCCGCCTTCGCTCGTCACATCGGCAACGCTCACCGCAACGGGCCAGTTGCCGAAGTTCGCCGATGATGCATACTCGGTTGAACGCGATGATCTGTGGTGCATTCCCACTGCCGAGGTTCCGCTCACGTCGATCTATGCCGGCGAGATCTTGTCGGACAGCGAGATGCCGAAACGCCTCATGGCGTACTCACCGTGCTACCGACGCGAGGCAGGCTCTGCGGGCCGTGACACGCGAGGCATGTTGCGCGCCCACGAATTCGACAAAGTCGAAATTCTTGCGCTTGCCCTTCCCGAGCAGGCCCCCGATCTGTTGCTCGAACTGCGCAATCGGGCCGAACGACTGATTTCGGGCCTCGGCTTGCCGTACCGCATCATCGAGATCTGCACGGGTGATCTCGGCCAGAGTCATCACCGTAGTTTCGACATCGAGGTGTACGCCCCTGGCTGCGACGCTTGGCTCGAGGTCAGTTCGGTCAGCTGGTTTTCCGACTACCAAGCGCGCCGCGCCGACATCCGGGTGAAGCGCGGGGCACAAAAGGGCACCGAGATCGCCCACACATTGAATGGTTCGGCGCTCGCGGTACCACGTGTGTGGGCCGCCATTCTCGAGAATTACCGACAGCCCGACGGGTCGGTCCTCATTCCCCCGGTGCTGCACCCGTACATGCGCGGGGCCACCAGCATCCCGCTGCCATGACCCTGCGCGACCGTCGAGTGCAGTACGAGACAGCCGGCCTCGATGTGGGCGATCTCGATGCATCGCCGGTCGTCCAGTGGCAGCGCTGGTATGAACAGGCGGCCGAGGCAGGCGTCGCAGAACCGAATGCCATGACGGTGTCCACAATCGCAGATGACGGTGCTCCCGATGCGCGAGTCGTGCTTGTTCGTGCAGCGGACGAACGAGGTTTTGTCTTCTTCACCAATTACGACAGTGCGAAGGGTCGGCAGATCGACGACGATCCCGTCGCTGCCGCAACGTTTGCCTGGCTCGACCTCCACCGTCAGGTTCGTGTGCGCGGCACCGTCGAGCGTGTCAGCGAGGAAGAAAGCGACGACTATTTCGCATCACGCCCGCGGGACTCACAAATTGGTGCATGGGCATCGCCGCAGTCGCAGCCGATTGCCGACCGCACCGCATTGATGACCCGTGTCGAGGAGATGACCGCCCGCTTCGCTGACGCTGCCGTACCACGGCCTTTGCACTGGGGAGGGTTTCGCCTGCGCCCCATCAGTATCGAGTTCTGGCAGGGTCGCCCGAATCGCCTCCACGATCGCTTCCGCTACACACGCCGCGGTACCGGCGGTGACTGGCTGATCGAACGTCTTGCCCCCTGAGCACTCTCAGCGCGAGAGCGGAAAAGTGCGAGCTGCAACCGCCAGGGCTTCGACGAGACCCTGCGAGTGGGGATTGAGCCCCGGGCCCTCCCAATCCCAGAAGAGGGGGCTCGTGCCACGCACCCGCGGGGGCAATTCCAATTGTGCGCCGCCAAGGGGCGGCAGGTTCACCGGATTTTTCGGGTGCAATCCGCGCAGCTCCTGTGGAATCGACTCGAGGTCGGTGCGAACGTCGTAGGCAGGCAGTCGTTCGCGGATGTGCGCACCCACATGGTGTGCAAGGTCGCGATTTGAGCCACCCAGGAGAAGCGAGGCCCACATGCCCATTCGGCCGTATCCGTGGACGGTGATCACGATGTCGACGTTTTCAAGGAACTCGGTCAGTTTCGTGGAGTGTTCGGGTGTCACCTTTGTGGAAGGGATGTGCCATTCCATGCCGACCGGCTGGTGCACGCCGTAGTACGACGCGTCGGAGAGTTCCGCTGCGGCCCGCGCAATGACGTCGGTCATTTCTTCGAGTCCACCACCGTGGTACGCCATGAAACCGAATCGACCACGAAGTTCGAGCACCTCTTCGACACCTTCGTGGGCGAGAAGTTGATCAAACACGTTGCGCCTCGTCGTGACGACGACTGCCGAAACGCACCACGAGGACCGCGGCGGCGATGATGGCGCCGAAGATGATCGCGAGTTTCCACGCCCCCTGACGCTGGAGGAAGGTTGCGACGTCGCTTTGCCAACCATCGACTCGACTGACGAAGGATCCGTAGTCGCGTTCGGCAATCGCGGCGTACCAGTACCACGTGAGATATGCCCCCGTGAGGAGAACGAGAACCGCCGACACTCGGTCGAGGTGTCGCATGCCGTTGCGCAGTACGCGCAGCAAGCCACCTTTTGCGAACGCCAATGAGACCGTGAGCGCGGTGACGATGGCTCCCATGCCGATGCCGTAGAGAGTGATGCTCAGCAGGCCCGAAAAGAAGCCGTGAACGTTGATCGACCCGAGGATGACGGAAGTGAGAAAACCGATCGTGCAGCCGATCGACGCGACGGCATAGGCGATACCGAAAAGGAACATCGAGCCAAACGTACGCGTTCTTCCGGTGGCAATGTTCGGGGTGATGATGCGCGGTTTCCAACCGGCAAGCATCGCAATTCCCATCACGACAAGGGCGATTCCTATGACGACCGAGACGTACTTTGCGTTGCGTTCGATCGCACTCGTGAAGAGACGAGAAATCGAACCGACGATGATGAACACCGCAATGAAACCGGATGATGTTGCAAGACCGACACGCAGTGCACGAGACAGCGATGCGCGCTGTGTGTCGTGCGGGCGGGAACCCTCGAGGCCGAGAAAGAACATGAGATAGGTCGGCAGGAGCACGAACCCACAAGGATTCACGGCAGCCAGCACCCCGAGCACGAAGCTGTAGGCGAAATTCCCCTCGAGAGCAATCATGATCCGGCCTTCAGGGGAGCGAGCATGCGATCAAGCTCGGCCGCCGTGATTTCGCCGGCATGTTGTTCGAGAATCGTTCCGTTGGATCCGACCAGATAGGTCATCGGAAAAGTTCCGACCCCGAGCGCTGCGAGCGAGGCGCCATTCGGATCGCGCAAGAGTGGATAGGTGATTCCGTACTCTGCGGCGAAATCACGGGCGGCTTCGGCCGAGTCTCGCGGGTTGACTCCGATGATGTCGATGCCGTACTTGGCCTGTGCCGCAACCAGAGCAGGCATCTCGCGTTTGCAGGGTTCGCACGTCGAGTACCAAAAGTTGACAAGGAAGGGCCGGCCGCTGGCTTCGCCCAGGGTCGCCGGTTCGCCGTCGAGTGTCTCGACTTCGACAAGAGGGAAGGTCTTGCCCGTGTTGAGGGCGTTCGTTCCGATGGTGGGGTCTTGGCTTGTCGAGCCGGGCGAGAGAACGACCACCCCCTCGTCGGAGGGGGAGTCGTCGCCTGCCCGGCTCAACAGCCATCCGCCCGCGACGCTGACGACCAGAACGACCGCCACCGAGAGGAGGAAACGGCGGCGTCCGGTCACGCGCGTCAGGCTACCGACGCTGCCAAGTGGCGCGGAATCGGTACTTCGTCCACGACCGCCGGGCGGCGGACATGTACGGCTGGCCGTCCGCGTGGTCGCTTGTTGGCGACCACGCGGCCGTTCTCGAGGAGCTCTCCGCCCCAGACACCCCACGGCTCTTCGCGTTGGAGTGCGTCGTTCAGGCATGCATCGCGCGAGGTGCACTTTGCACAGATGGCCTTGGCCCGGCAGATGTCGACGTACTCCTCGGAGAAGAAGAGGTACGTGAGGGTGCCGTTGCCATCGGCGCAGCGCTTTGCCGACAAAAGGATCGGTTGCTCGAAGGGAATGAGTGTGTTGGGTGCAAGCATGGTGATGTCCATTTCGTGAGATGTGAGGCACGCCGGAAAACAAAAAAGGCCGCCGGGTTTTTGAACCCAGCGGCCTCGACTTCCGACGTTTTTTCTCTTACGTCGGGCTCCTGTCGGGGCGCTGGCTGGGTCGCTTATTGGTAAACGTGGCTGCGAACACCGGCTTGGTGGCGTGCCAATAAGCAGCCATGGCGGCTGCGTGGCGGGCCGAAGCCTGGGCGCGGTTTACGAACAACATGCGGCTTGTAGGAAACCACGTCGCGCGCCGAACGTCAACTGATTTAACGCGAACCTGCTGAAGTCCTTGTGAATCAAGGTTTGGAGGTGTGAATTAGGGTTCTGACGTGACCCCTGGAGCCCCGATCGCGCTGGAATTCCCGGCCATCCCGGGCTCCGGCCGGGTGTTTCGGGCGACGCGCCGGGTGCGCCTCGGGGATGTCACCCCGCGGGGCAGGCTGCGGTTGGACTCCTGCGTGCGGTACCTCCAGGACATCGCCCATGACGACGCCCGTGAAGCGGCTTACGCCGACCGCGATGGCTGGGTGGTGCGTCGCACGGCGGTCCGAGTGCACAAGTTCCCGGTTTTCCAGGAACCGCTCACGCTGCGGACCTGGTGCGGGGGCCTTGGTTCACACTGGGCCGAGCGGTGCACGCTCATCGAGGGTGAACGTGGCGGCCACATCGAAACCGCGGCGATTTGGGTGCACGTCGATCTCGAGACGATGACCCCGGCAAAACTTGCCGCTGACTTCCTTTCTGTCGCGGCCGAATCTGCGGGCAGCAGAAAGGTCGGTGCGCGAGTCCTTCTTCGTGACCGACCAAGTGCCGATGAGCTGCGACACCCGTGGCCTTTGCGATTTTCCGACATGGATGCGCTCGGTCACATGAACAACGCCGCATATTGGGAGGCAGTCGAGGAATGGCTCGGGGCGCATCGCAACATGCGCGCACCCCTCGATGTTGTTTTGGAACATCTGGCCCCCGTCCACCCCGAACACGAGGTTGCGACCGTCGTACGGGAGTCCGCGGATCACACAATGATCTGGCACGAATCTGCCGGCAATGTTGTCGCGGCGACGCAGATTCGCCACACGTCGACTAGTTGACGCGAACGTATTCGAGAAGCCCGTCACGCTGGCGGCGCTGAAACTCGCCCGCCAACCGAAGGTGTTCGAGATGAGCGAACGTTTCGCTGTCGGCCATTGGACCCTGCGCACGGGCCGAGAAGAGATGCTGCGCGATGTCCATCACCGTGGCTGGACGGTCGAAGTCGGCCCCGATTTGGCGCAACTTGTCGAGACGCTCGATGTGGTGTTCCTTGATGTGTTCAACGCGCTCGACAACGTTTGTGAACGGTGTCCCGTGGGCCGGCAGGGCCAGCTTCATCTGGGTGCCGAGACTTCCAATTTTGTCGAGCGAGCCGAAGAATTCGCGCAGCGGGTCGACGGCATGCGTCATGCCGGAAATATGAGGTGTGATCGTGGGAAGAACGTGATCACCACTGATGAGGAGTCCTGAATCTGGGTCGAGAAGGCAGAGATGGTCTTCTGTGTGACCCGGTGTGTGGATTGCGAGCCATTCGCGCCCCGCGAGCATGACGCGGTCGCCTTCATCGACGCGGCGCGTCGGATGTGGAACACCAAACACACGCGGAAACTTCGCATGCATGCGCAACCGCGCCCTGCGAGACCAAGGAATGTCGTAACCGCGCCCACCCCATGGTGTTTCTCCGTTCGGGCGAATCTGCGGCGTGAGAAGCGGGGCATCTTCGACGTCGATGTCGGGCGGTTCGTACGGGTCCCACCACAGACGAAAACGGCGGTGCGCAATGATCTCGGCACCAACTTCCTTGCGCAGCCGTCCGGCGCCACCGTAGTGATCGGGGTGGCTGTGGGTGACGAGGACCGAGTGCACCCGCTTGAGAGGCACGCCGATGGCGCGGAGGCGCGCCTTCAAGACGGTGAAGGATTCGCGACCGGGCATGCCCGGGTCGACGACGGTGACACCGCGTTCGTCTTCGAGGACGTACATGTTGACGTGACCGAGACCCGGTAGGTCGATGGGTAACTGGGTGCGCAAAACGCCGGGGGCCAACTCGGTGATGTCGTCGGTGGCGCGCTGGGCTTCCTGGCGCACGGGGCGAGGAGAGTCGGCCGTCGAAGTCACGATCAAAAACTACTTGAACACGTTCGCGCGGTAGTAGGCGAGTTCATGAATGCTGTCGCGGATGTCATCGAGCGCCCGATGGTTGCCGGTCTTTGCCGGCTTGCCGGCATCGACCTGCGGGTACCACCGCTTCACCAGTTCCTTCACACTGGAGACATCGACGCAGCGGTAGTGAAGGTAGTTCTCGATGTCGGGAAGGTAGGCGGCAAGAAACCGGCGGTCGGTGCCGATGCTGTTGCCGCAAAGCGGCACGGCTTTTGGTGCGCCGATATGGGACTTCAAAAATTGCAGCGTCTCTTGGCCTGCTTGTTCGAGCGTCACGGTCGAACGACGAATCTCTTCGAGCAGACCAGATTTTTTGTGCATGTCGACGACGATCGGGGCCATTTTGGCGAGTATGTCGTCGGGTTGGTGGATCACGATGTCGGGACCCTCGGCGATGATGTTGAGTTCATCATCGGTGATGATCGTCGCGATTTCCACGATGCGGTCGACCGATGGATCGAGACCCGTCATCTCGAGATCCATCCACGCCATCACGACCTCAAAACTACCGTTGTTCTAGATTCATCGTGTGCTCAAGGTCGCGATTCAACAACTCGATCCCGATCTACCGTTGCCGGCAACCGCGCACCGCGGCGATGCGGGAATCGATCTCCATGCACGCAACGACGCGGTTGTTCCCCGCGCAGGCGGTCGTGTCTTGGTGCCGACCGGCATCGCCGTCGCGATCCCCGAGGGATACGCGGGCTTCGTTCTGCCTCGCAGCGGCCTCGCGTTGAAACACGGCATCAGCCTCGTGAACACGCCTGGTCTCATCGACGCCGGATACCGCGGCGAATTGAAGTGCGTGATGTTGAACACCGACCCGACCGACGACTACGAGGTCAAGCGTGGTGATCGCATCGCGCAACTCGTCATTCAACGCATCGAAGAAGTCACGTGGCAAGTCGTCGATTCGCTCGATGGTTTCGACCGGGGTGGCGGTTTCGGCCACTCGGGCCGCTGACAACACGGCCACTCCGGTCGTTAGAGAATCTCGCGCGCTTTCGTTGCCATTGGGATGTGCCAGCCGCGCTCCATCCAGCGACGTGACAACAGTTTTCCGTTCTCGTCACCCACGTCGAAGCTTGCCACCATCGAACCCGGTGCAACGACGCCCCACAGTGCCTGCAGTCTGAACTCGTACCAGAACTGGTCCCAGTCGTAGTCACGAACCCCGGCTGCGCCGAGCGCGTCGTGGTACAGCTTCAACAGACGCATTCCATGTTCGTCCCACAGCGCCTTGTCGGCCGAGGAACCCATCAGGTAGGCGATGTCCTGTGCCGGTGTCGCCTTGATCACCAACTGGAAGTCGATGAACTTCATCTTTGTTGCATCGGTGTTGAAGAACATGTTCTCGAGGCGTGCGTCACCATGACACATGGTGTGAGCGACCTCGCCGGTTCGCATGATGATGCGGTCGAACTGTGCGGCGAGCTCGTGACCGAGGTCGACGGCCTCACGGCCGATGACGTCGACCCAGTCCTTTTCGATGACACCCATTGCATTGCGCATGATGTCGGGAACGACGACGAGGTTTGCCGGCGAATCATTGCGCGGCAACCAGTCCATTTTGTCGAGATCAGGATGCTTCCACCACGCGGCGTGGAATTTGGCGAGTTCGCGCAAGGCGATCTCGAGTTGTGCCACGGTTGCCCCGGACGTTTGCTGGCCAACTTGCAGATCGCGGATCTCTTCCAAAACGAGAACGAACTCACCGGTCTCGATGTCCATGTCGTTGTAGTAACAACTAACCACATCGACCGGCGTGCGGTTGGCCATCAACTTGAGGAATTGACCCTCGCGGACGTACAGACCGAGCGCGAGACCAACGGCCTTGTTTTCCGGTGCAGTGGTCGGGATCTTCAGCACCATCGACGTCGGGCCCGAATTCGGCTCGGTGTAGTCGACGACCAGGCGCACCAGTGTCCCGAACACTCCCGTGCCGCCTCCCAGGGGTTCCTGGCGAACCGAGCCAACTTCGATGTGCGACTCGATGACGCCCGTGGACTGCAGTGCCTGTGTCAGCCACGACGCGGTGACTTGTCGTGGTGTCGCTGGTCGGGCCAATCCGGCCATGTCATCCCCCCGGATGTGTCGGTGTGCGACCCGCGTGTCAGCGGGATCGCGGCTTGCGGCTCAAGAGTATTCCACTGTCAGCAAGCGCTGCGAGGTCGTTGGCGCCGAGGCCCAGCAAGTCGGTGAAAACAGCTTCGTTGTCCTCGCCCGGATAGCGGGGTTCTCCCGTTGTCGTGGTGTCGGCCTCGGAGAAGCGCCACGGAGCGTTGGGGATGCGAATGGTGCCGTCCCCGCGGTCGCTCACCTCGACCGTCACGTTGCGAGTGCGGCCCCATTCGGTATCGGCGACCTCACGCGGAGAACGAATCTTGCCGGACGCCAATTGGAAACGGGCGAGCGCCTCTTCGATTGCGGCCGCATCGGGCATCGTCGCAGCCCAATCACGGAGGATTTGTTGGATTTCTTCGAGGTGGCGCAGTCGGCTCGGCACATCGGCAAAACGTGGATCACCGATCACGTCACCACGCCCCGCACCATTCATGAAGTTGTCGAACGTGCCGCGTTCGGCCGGGTGGCCGCTGACGACAACCTTGTCACCGTTTGCCGCAGTCAAAACGGGGTAGTTCGCTGGTTGAAAGGATCGAATCTGTTCGGGTGGAACCGGCTTGACCCAGAGATCATCGTGTGCATGTTCATTCACGTACAACATCGTCTGTGCCATCGCCACGTCGATCCACTGACCGCGACCGGTGCGACCGCGTTGGATGACGGCGGCGAGAATCGCGGTGCAGGTTTCCATGGCGGTGTAGACGTCGGCGTGTGAATAGGGATCGTTTGCGTAGACGCCACCACGAGCATCGCCCTGATACTTGGTGATTCCCGTCTCTGCTCCGACGACCGGTGCATACGCACGACGTTCCACCCAGGGTCCGGTATTGCCATAGCCCGTGATCGAGGCGTAAATGAGGCGCGGATTGATTGCGCGCAACGTGTCGTAGTCGAGCTGCAGACGCTTCATCACCCCGGGCCGGAAATTTTCGACCACCACGTCGATGTGCTCGATGAGGCGGTGAACAAGACTGATCGCCTCGGGCTTCGACAGGTCGAGGCAGATGTTCTTCTTGCCGACGTTTTGCTGCACGAAATATGTCGAGAGCGAATTGACGCGAGGATTCGTGAACCGCGTGAGGTCGCCTTCCGGGGGTTCCAACTTGATGACCTCGGCCCCGAGGTCACAGAGCATGCGGGTCGCGTGGGGTCCCGTGAGAACGCGGCTGAAATCGAGAACCCGCAGGCCACTGATCGGCCGCTCAGCGCCTTTGGGATTTTCTGTATTCCCCATGAAATTGCCACCGTACTGGGCGGGTACCGTCTCGGTCATGACGAAGAGCAACCTGCCCTCCTACCGCGATCTGCCGCGGCGGGGCGGCCTTCCTGCTGCCTGGGACGTGTGGGCCGAGGGCGATGCCCGGTACTTCGGCTGTCTCAACCTGCTCACCCCAGAACGTGTCGCTGCAGCCGCCCGTTTGGTCACCAACGGCCGTGTGTTCCCCATGAACTGGGACATGCGCAAACCCGACCCACCACTGTTCGGGCGGAATCCCTTCGGCCACGAAGTGACGGGCGACGAGCGCGCCGTCAGCCACGACGACGTGTTGCACGGCTGGAACACCCAGTCGTCGAGTCAATGGGACGGCTTCCGTCACATCCGCAACTTTGCGGCACAGAACGACGAACCCGGCACCGGTCATTTCGGTGGCGTCACCGACGATGAACACGGCATGCACCACTGGGCGCAGCGTGGCATCGCAGGTCGAGCGGTGTTGTGCGACATTGCACGTTGGCGTGAATCGGTTGGACGGCCGATTGCCCACGACAAGTCCGACCCCATCGAGGCCGAGGAACTGTTGCAGTGTCTTTCGTACCAGGGCACGGAACTCGAAGAAGGAGACATTCTCCTCGTGCGCACGGGTTGGATCGGTTGGTACGAACGCCAACCGAGCGAAGTGAGAGAGCGAATGGCTGTCGTCAGCGAACTGCGTACGCCGGGTCTGCGTTCCGATGAGCGCACGGCAGAGGTTCTTTGGGACATGCACATTGCAGCGATCGCGGCCGACAACCCGGCCGTCGAGGTGTGGCCGCCGGGCGCGTTGCGAACTGCGGAGGAAAACGCCGAGGTTCGTTCCGATCGACGTCGCATGCACGAAATCTTCACCCACACGCTCTTCTTGCCGATGCTCGGCCTGCCTCTCGGCGAGATGTTCGTGCTCGACCACCTGGCAGATGACTGCGCCGCCGACGGCCGCTACACGGGCCTCTTCACCTCGGCACCACTCAATTTGCCCTCGGGTGTTGCATCACCGCCGAACGCGCTCGTCATCAAGTGAGACTTACGACAACCTGACACCAAGGTGGCGCAGAGCCATCGCCGCGTACAGCGACACGCCCAATTCCA
>CAZVPL010000042.1:0-1389 GCA_964629075.1 uncultured Bifidobacterium sp.
TCAAGGTCTCTTGTTGTCGTCAACAGGAATTACGTTCTCGACTCCAACCGTTTCCGTACGGCGTGTCGTTTCGGCTGCCGCCGGACAGATGGTTCGGCGCACGGACATCATCGCGGCAGCAGGCCTGCGGACCTTGCCGAGTCCGAACCAAATCGTCATCTCGACGACAAAAAAGGACCGAAAGGTCGCTTCGGTCTCGAAAAGCGGGGTCCGATTCACCAGACGTGGCAGCTACGACATTCTTCTGAACTTCAAGGACGCCAACGGCAAGACGTCGAAACGCTACGTCCGAGTGAATGTCAAGTAACACGATAGGCGCTTGACTCTTCGCATGAACGTTGCGTGGTTCAACTGCTCGGCGGGTGTCGCGGGGGACATGCTGCTCGGTTCGCTCGTCGACGCCGGTGCCGACCCCGCCGCAATCGCCGACATCGTGTCGGGTCTGAATGTCGATGGATGGGCGTTGACGACCGACCGGGTCGATCGCTGCGGCATCGCCGCGACGCATGCCATCGTCGTCGAACATCACCATCACGATGACGACCATCATGATCACGTCCCCCACCGCCCGTACCGCGACATCGTCGCGCTCATCAACGCGGCCGATATACCCGATGGCGTGAAGTCGCGGTCGCTCGCGGTGTTCCGCACACTCGGTGAAGCCGAAGCGAAAGTCCACGGGGTGGTCGTTGACGACGTCGAATTCCACGAGGTCGGCAGCCTCGACGCAATCGTCGACGTGGTGGGCACCTGTGCGGCACTCCACGTGCTCGGCATCGACACCGTCGTGTCGTCTCCCCTTGCGACTTCGCACGGCACGGTTCGATCGGCGCACGGGAAGATCCCCAGTCCCGGACCGGCAGTGGCGACCATGCTCGCCACGCGCAATGTTCCGATCCGCGGCATCGACGTCGACTACGAAGTTTCGACCCCTACCGGTGTCGCCATCATCACCGCCCTCGCAGCATCGTTCGGTCCGTCTCCCACGATGACCGTCACCGCCGTCGGCCACGGCGCGGGAACGAAGAACCCCACCGACCGCGCCAACGTGGTGCAGGTGGTCATCGGCGACTCCGACGACACAACCGACGACGTCGAGTCGTTGATCGTTCTCGAAACCAACACCGACGACGTCACCCCCGAAGTGCTTGCCTACACCGTTGGCGCGCTGATGGCCGCCGGCGCAAACGACGCATGGGTCACCCCAATCCTCATGAAGAAGGAGCGCCATGGCCACTGCCTGCAGGTGTTGTGCCGCCCCGAGATGGCCCCCGCTCTGCGGATGATCATCTCGCGCGAGACCGGGTCGCTCGGTGTGCGCTCGACCACGCTGCAACGCTTTGCCAGTGCCCGTCGAATCATCACGGTCGACGTACTCGGTCACTCAAT
>CAZVPL010000042.1:1489-16028 GCA_964629075.1 uncultured Bifidobacterium sp.
TCGGTTTTGGTGGCCAGGTCGCCCCAGCCTTCCGGCGGCAAGTGCTCCATGATGATGTCTGCCACCTCCGATCCGTGTGCGGCGGCAAATGCTTCTGACATTTGCCGACGATTTCCTTCGCGTGGTGTCAAGGTAACCAACTTTCTCGAATCAGAACACACCCATGTGTGCACCATGACGAGAAAGAGAGCAGAAAGTTTTCGAACTGCTACGACGTGCGCCGAGAAGTGCTACAAAATGCGCCGAGAAAACCAAACCGCAACAATTCGTACGAGCGTCACGCGCTCGGCAGTGCCGCCGACACCCAGTCGTTCAGCTCGCTCACGCTCGCCTCACCACTGCGCCGTGCCAACACCGTGCCGTCACCGTCGAGCAACACAAGGCCCGGATAGCCGCTGACACCCATGGCGTATGCAGCGTCCTGCTTCTCGTTGTCGGCCATCACGGCCCACGGCCACTCCATGTCGACGAGCCATTGCGACGGGGGCCAGTTCGCCTGATCATCGCGCGATCCGGTGGTGATCCCCACTACGTCGAGCGAGTCGGGCATCTGTCCCGACTCTTTCCATTCGATGAGACGCGGAATCTCGGCGTTGCAGTGCGGACACCAGTGCGCGAGGAACACCAACAGCGTCGGCTTCCCCGACGGAGCGACCGAAACGGGTGCACCCGTGAAGTCGAAACCAGCGAGTGTCGGCGCGGGCGCGCCTTCGGCCGGGTCACTTCCCGGGGCGGGAACCGATTCCTCGAGCGGGGGCAGAGCCGTACCGGTTGCGGTGACGGGCTGGAACTCGCCTGCCACGCCTTCGCCGCCGGTCGGGGTGTCGCCACCGGCCATCGCCTGCGAGCTACCACCGTCGTTCGTTGAACCGCCGTCGTCGGATCCGCCACCCACGATTGCGATACCGGCAATCACCACCAGCACGACGGCGATTGCGGCGACGATCCACTTCGTCGGCGACTGCTTCTGTCCCTCTGGTTTGGTGCGCATCGGCTCAGTGTTCATGGCGTGAACGATACGTGGTCGACAACAAAATGATGATGCTCATGTACCCGCATAGCGCCATGAACGGCAGCGTGACGAAACCGAACTCGCGGAACCAGATGGTGGTGCAGGGCACATCGAGAGAACACACATTGCTCTCCCACGTGGGGTTCCACTCCAAGAGATAGTGGTACGTCGAGACCACGCTTCCCAGCGCGGCCAAGACAACGGCATACGGGGTGATCTCGCGCTGTGATGCCCAAGTATCGACACCACGACGCGCGGCCCACCAGCGCCGCACCAGTGCCACACCCAAGACAATGGCAAGCGAATACATTGCAATGCGCTGGTACCAGCACAGCTTGCACGGGTTGTAGTTCGCCGCCTCGCTGAACCACAGACTGCCGAACATGGCAAACCCCGCCACCATGAAGGCAAGCGGCAGCGCGACGGGCCGGAACGCCACCACGAAATTCGCCGCGCTCGACGACCGGCCCGCCAGGACCCGCGCGGCCAGCAACACAAGGGTGCCCCCGGCGGCGAACAGGGCGAGAAGCGCCGACAACAACTGCATCGTCTCGGTATCCATCTGTCTCTCAGTCTTACTTGGTGGCAGGATGGTTCCCGTGTCCGACACCGCCCCCGCCGTGGCGCCACCCCTCACGACAGGGCTGGCCGCCCTTCGCGACATGCGTGCCGCCCGGCGGCACCGACGCGTGCAGGAAACCGAATGGTTCGAGGCGCTCTACCGCGTATATCTCGCCGCCATCGTCATCGGTGGCAGTGTCCTTTTCATCTCCGGCATCTTCGAGGATTCCGTTGCATCGACCAACGACGTCTCTGACCTCACGGCACACGGCCCGAACATTCTCGGCATCATCGTCGCGATCGCGCTGTTCCTCGGTGTGCGCAGTGGAGCAAGTGGCGGGCCGATTGCGGTTGAAGACGCAGAGGTGCGTCACGTTCTTCTCGCTCCCATCACCATCCGCGAGGCCTTGCGCAAGCCAGCAATCCAGCGTCTCCGCGCAGCGGCATTCGCAGGGGCGCTCGCAGGTGCGGCCGCCGGTCAGCTTGCCGCACGCCGCTTGCCCGGCTCGCTCGGTGCGTGGGCTTTTTACGGCGCCATCTATGGCGCATGTGTCGGCCTGGTGTGGGTGGGTGCCGCACTCTTGGTTCACGGCCTGCGCATTCACCCCACAATCGCCACGTTGATCGCATCGGCCCTCGTCTTCTGGCAGACCGGCGTCACCATCGCCGACACCACCGCTCCCGGTCCGTTCGATGCATTCGGCAGCATGGCGTTGTGGGCGCTGCACATCGAGGCCATTGATCTCATCGCCGTCGGTATCTCCGCCGTCACCGCCACGGCGGGCATCTTCGTCGTCGGCTCGTTGTCACTCGAAGCTCTCGCCCGACGCAGCAACCTGGTCGCACAGTTGCGCTTTGCCGTCACACTGCAGGACATTCGCACCGTCATGTTGTTGCGCCGCCAACTCAGCCAAGAACAGATGCGCCCGACTCCTTGGGTCGCCCTGAAACGTCGGGGTTCGCTTCCCCCCGTCGCGCGACGGGGTGTGCAGAGTTTTCTCAAGTTTCCCGCGCGTCGTTACGCCCGAATGAATCTGATGGTGGTTCTCGCTGCCCTCGCCCAGGTGGCCGCATACCGCGGCACCACACCGGCGGTTGTTGCAAGCGGCCTGTGCCTGTTCGTCTTCGGTCTCGAACTGGTGGAACCACTGTCACAGGAAGTCGACAAGCCCGAACGCACCGATTCTCTGCCGATCGACCGCGGCGCGCTGATGTTGCGCCATCTCATTGTTCCCGCCGTCATGCTGTTTCCGTTCAGCGTCGTCGCCATCGCCGCTGCGGCGATCTTCGAACACGACGGTGCAGCACTCGCCACTGCAACCGTGCTTGCGCCCTTTGCATTGGCCACCGGGATGGCCGGCGCCGTCATCAATGCGGTGAAGGGGGCGCCCGATCCTCTCGGCGACAACGCAAAGAACCTTTTCATGCCACCCGAAGTCGCGGGAATGACCACCATGACACGCGCCGTACTGCCCGTCGTCGTTGCCACTCTTGGCAGCCTGCCCGTCATCGCCGTGCGCGAGTCGGTTGAATCGGGCAACCACCCGGTCGCTGCTGCGGTGCGTGTGTGTGTCGGCGTTGCGCTTCTTCTCTTCCTCGTCGTCGGCTGGGTTCGCCAACGAGATGCAATCCGTCGCTGGTGGAAGAAGTCGGTCGAAGAAAGTCAACAATCACGAAAGTCGAGCGCGTCGCGATGAGTCGTCATCCCACACCACCAAGCCGCCGCAACAACGATGCCGACGGCGACACGACACACCTGTTGCCGCCGGCCGCCATCGAGGCCGTCGCCATCGAAAAGGACTACGGCGACGCACCGGCCCTTCACCCGCTCACGCTTCGCGTCGAACACGGCCAAACCGTCGCGCTGCTCGGACACAACGGTTCGGGCAAGACAACGTTCATTCGCATGGCCGCGGGTCTTCTCGACCCGACCGACGGCAGCGTCACCATCGACGGCCATGCACCATCCAGCATCGAAGCCCGCACGCTCACCAGCTACCTCGCCGACACGCCGGTGTTCTACGACGACTTGTCGGTATGGGAACACCTCGAATACGTCGCGCGCATGCACGGCCACGCCGACTGGGAACAGCAGGCCGCCGACCTGCTTGATCATCTCGGTCTCTACTCTCGTGCCGAGGAACTGCCGCAACGTTTCTCGCGCGGCCTGCGTCAAAAGGCAGCCATCGCCATCGCCTTCATTCGCCCCTTCGAACTACTCCTCGTCGATGAACCCTTCGTCGGCCTCGACGCTGCCGGAAAAGAAGCCCTCCTCGCCCTCTTCGACCAGGCCGCCGCCGATGGCGCAACACTTGTCGTCGCCACACACGAGCTCTCCTTCGTCAACCGCGTGCAGCGCATCGTCGCCCTGCGCGACGGCCACCTCATCCACGATGGCCCGCCCGCCAACACCGACATCGACGCCCTCGTACGAACTGACGCCGTCGGCTAGGCGCAGGTAGCCTGCCCCCATGCTCGAATACGCCGCGCTCACCAGCAGCGACCCCTCCGAACTGGCCCGCCTGATGACCGAACGCTCGGCTCAGGGCTGGGAAATTCTGCAGATTGTCGCAACCGGCAGCCAGGTCACGGCTTTCGTCCGTCGCGCCGCCATCGCCGGGTCAGTCACCAGCACCGCAGCGTCGGTGGCTCCCACCGCTGTCAGCCCCACGCCAGCCGCGGTTTCCACCCCTTCGCCCACACCGGTCTCGCAGCCCGCCGCCACGGTTGCCGCCAGCACCGCCAGCACAACCAGCAGCGTCGGCGACGCGGTCGCTCCTGCGGCGTGGTATCCCGACCCCTCGGGTCGCTACGAGCTGCGCTACTGGAACGGTTCGGCCTGGACCGAACACGTCTCGCGCAACGGCCAGCAGTTCACCGACCCGCCCGTCGCCTAGACACCGCGCCACCACCGCCCATGCGCATCACGCCCATCGGCCACGCAGGCATGCTCATCGACACCAAGGGTGTCAGCATCCTCTGCGACCCGTGGTTCGAACCGGCATTCTTCGGGTCGTGGTTCCCGTTTCCACGCAACGACCGCCTCGACCCCGCACTTCTCGCGCGGCTCGAAAAACCCTCCTACCTGTACATCTCGCACATTCACGGCGACCATCTCGACGAAGCCTGGCTGGCCAACCATGTCGACAAGTCGACACCGGTTCTTCTGCCCGACTTCCCCACGCGCGAACTTGAACGCACCCTCGGCAAGTTGGGCTTCCGCACCTTCGTGCGCACGCAGCACGCCATCGCCCAACCCCTCACCAACGGTGTGTCGGTGGCCATTCACGTGGAAACCAGCATCACCGACGGCCCTGGTGGTGACTCTGCACTTGTCGTCATCGACGGCGACACGGTGGCGGTCAATCAGAACGACTGTCGCATTCACGACATCGATGCTCTGCGCAAACACGGCCCGGTCGACGTTCACCTGCTGCAGTACAGCGGTGCCATTTGGTATCCGATGGTCTACGACATGCCCGACGCCGACAAGCGGCGCCTCGCCGAATCGAAAGTCGAGTCACAGTTCGCCCGTGCAGTTGCATACGTTGAATCACTCGACGCCCGCGTCGTGGTACCCAGCGCCGGCCCGCCCTGCTTCCTCGACCCCGAGCTGTTCCATCTGAACAAAGTCGCCGGCAACGAAATCACGATCTTTCCGCATCAACCCGAGTTCATCGAACGCCTCGCCCGTACCGGAAAATCCGCTGTACTCAACATGCCCGGCACCACAATCGAGGTCACCCCCAACAACGTCGACGTCGCCCACCCCGTTTCCGACACCGAACTGCACGACATCTGGAACAACATCGGCAGTTACCTCGCCTCGTACCAATCCGACTGGCAACCATGGCTCGCGCGGCACAAGGCCACTTGGAACGCACCCACCGACTCGTTGCTCTCCGAAATTCAGAAGTGGTTCCGACCCCTCATGGCAATGTGCCCCACGGTCTCGGTCGGCATTGGCGGCAACGTGCTCATTCAAACAACCGGTCACGACGAACTTGGCATTCTTCTTCACTTCGAATACTCCGACGTGCAGAAGTACTCCAACCAGCCTTACCGCTACCGATTCGAAATTCAGCGCGAGCTTCTGGAAACAGTCGTCGCCAACAAGGCCGTCGACTGGTCGAATGCCCTTTTTCTCTCTGCACGTTTTCGCGCGTGGCGCGACGGCGACTTCAATGAAAACGTCTACAACTTCTTCAAGTCACTCTCGAGTGAACGCATGGGCCGCACCGAAGTCGAAGCGTTCCGCAAAGTCACCGAGTCACAGGAAATCCAGCGCGACGAAGTGCAGGTTGGTGACTATGTCGTGGAGCGCTTCTGCCCGCACCGTCAGGCCGATCTCGGGATGTTCGGTGTCATCGAAGGCAATGAACTGGTGTGCACGCTGCACGGGTGGCGCTTCGACCTTGCCTCCGGCGCCTGCCGCAGCTCGGTCGGCAAAAGCGTGAAGATCCGCAAGCGCTAACGCTTGCGGCGGCGGAACTTTTCAACGACACCGAGCACGCGGCTGGCCGCGTCGTTGCTGAGGTTGAACTTGCGCTTGGCCCAGTCAAACCCGCGCAGAGCCTGCTTGTCGGCATAAATGAGCGCGCGCTTTGCACCGTCGCCCGGGCGGGCGCGGTATTCGGTCGACCTCACCACCGGGGCATCTTCCTCGGTGAAGTAGTAGAGCGCCAGCGATTGGCGCGCCACACCCACCGGAGTGGTGAGCGGGTCGGGATGACCGTGGAATGAATCCATGTCGGTGTTGAAAATGAGAACCCGATTGCGCAGTGGCGCCACGCGCTTCTCACAACGCTTCATATCGCGGGTCCACAGTTCCAACTCGCCGCCGTATTCACTACGCCAATCCTGATTGCAATACAGCAACAGGTTCACTCGGCGCTGCCAGTGTCGGTTGTGGGGATGCACCGTGAAGTCGGCGTGCACGTTCAGATATCCACCGGTGATCGACTGGTGCATGCCGCCACCTTCGAACGACTCGTCGATGATGAGTCCTTCGATGCCTGTTAGTTGACCCAGCCACTCGACGAAGGCGGGCGAGTTCAACACCGATGTCACGTGTTTGGTGGCATCGCCCCATGTGGCGTAGTTCGGGTTGGCGAACTTGCGCTCATTCACATGCGAGTAGTTGGTCCACCGCTCGGGGGAGATCGTTGGAAATTCGGCGACCACGGCCTCGAACCACGAGTCGCGAAGAAAGTCTTCGATCACGATGTGGGGAAACGGCGTGTTGCGGGAATAGTCACCCGAGGCGACCGCGCGCTCGAGCGCATCGGTGTTCACCACCTCGGCCATGTCGGCAGCAGAAATCACTTTCAGCACGCCGCGACCCTCAACGCTTCAATTCGTAGATGAACTGATAGCCGAACAACTGCGGCCGAACGCGCACGAGGGCACGGTCGATGGCGGCCACCCATCGCAACTTGCCGCTGAGCCCGCCCGACCCGCCACGGTCGGCGACGTCGAAGGGCAAACCGGTTGCCCCCACGCGGTAGACGGTGCAACCTGCTTCACGTGCAAGCCGTTCGAAGCTGCGCCGCGTGAAGAATCGCACGTGCGTGCGGTCGAGAATGCCCCGACGGTCGTAGTCGAACATTCCGAACAACGTGCGAGCCCTCGGGTACCAGTGTCCGAAGTTCGGCACGCTCGCAATGACGGCACCACCGGAATTCAGCCTTGGGAGAATCTCAGCCAGCAATTTCTCGGGTTCCCGCACGTGTTCCAGCACATCTGCGCACACCGCATAGTCGAAGGTCTCCGGCAGATCGGCCGGCAGGCCGGCATCAAGGTTTGCCTGCACGAATTTGTCGACACGCCCGTGCACCATCGCGTGCTCTTCCAGGTCGACCCCGGTGACCCGGTGACCCAGGCTGCGAATCTGGGCGCTCAACAAACCGTCGCTGCAACCCAGGTCGACAACGTCGGCCGGCTTTGCCTGCGAAAGATGCCGCAGAATCATGCCGTGCGACGAATGAGGGTCGCTCTTGTATTCGTATGACTCGGATGCCACCCGAGTTGATGCACCGAAACCCATCTTGGCCAAGCGGTACTTCGTGGAGTGGCGGAACAGATCGCGGGCGTACTTCATTCCGTCGACGTAGCAAATTTCGTCGCCGTAGTACGTGGGGATCGGAATCTCGACAATTCGGGCCGACACGTCGGCCAAGCCGAGGATGATTTGCGTGTCGAAGTCGAAGCCGTCGGAATACGACGAAAGAGGAAGCGTCGCCAGGGTCGACGTGCGATAGGCGCGGTAACCGCTGTGCCACTCCGACAGCGACAAACCGGCCATCGCGTTTTCGTAGCGGGTGAGAATCTTGTTGCCGACGTACTTGTACAGCGGCATGCCACCTTTCAGTGCCGCACCGCGATCGATCATCCGCGACCCGAACACCGCATCAGCCCTGCCGTCGGCCAAGGGCTTGATGATGTCCATCATCACTTCGGGCGCGTACTGGCCATCGCCGTGCAGCAACACGATGACGTCGAGACCCATTTCTTGGGCAAGGCGGTAGCCGGCTTTTTGGTTTCCGCCGTACCCCAGGTTCACCGGGTGACGCACAACGTGCAGGGGAAGGCGGTCACTTCGGCGCTGGTAGGCCAAGGCCACCTCGTGGGTATGGTCAAGGCTCGCGTCGTCGCACACCAAAACCGCCTCGACCAGGCCGGCTACGTCACCGGGAATGCGGTCGAGCACCGCCTCCAGGGTCGACTCGGCGTTGTAGGCAACGACAAGAATGCCAACGCGGGGACTTCCGGGCACGGAGGTGCCTGACGCGGGACCGTTGTGTTTCCCCATGGTTCATCTGATCGTAATGGAGGATCCCGGTTGAACCCCGTCTCGCCTCAAGGCAGCTAACGGTTCTCCGGCTCAGCGGACATGAAGACCTCGGGGTCGAGAATCATGTGGTCGTACTCGAGATACAGCACGTTGGTGTCCCACGCGTACCACTCGGGACAAGCCGCCACCAGACCGCCGGTGGCATGGGTTCGCGCTGCAGCACTGAACTTGGCCTGCCGGGTTGGATCGAGCGCCTTGTCGTAGAGAGCAAAGTTCGTGTCAGCGAAGCCGAACTTGCTGCGCACCACCAACCATGAAAAATCGGTTCGATTGGCGGGGAACTCGATGCGCATCAAGAATCGCCGATCGGTTCCCCCACCGATCGGCACCTGACCATCAATCGCCTGGTTCAACCGAACGTCGAATTCTCCGGTCGCATCGTTGACACCCTGCTTTGCCACGCGTGGCAACTCCACCAGGCTGCCGTCCTCGGCAACGCGCGCAACCGTGATCTCTTCGGGTGCTGCGACGGCTTCGATGACCGGAATGTCGAAATAGAAGCCCGAGTTCGTGCCCGTCTGCACGTTTCGCGCAGCCAGGTCGGCGCGGTTCGGCGTGGTCAACCCGCGGAACACCTCGGTGCCGCGCACCATGACGGAAATCGGCACCGGATCATCGGTGGTGGTGTGCGCCCAGCCGAACGCGGTGATCGTTGCCAGTACCGGGTCGGCCTTCACCCGCTCACCACCCTCGGGAACAACCTTGAGATGGTTCACGGCATGGCCCCAGTTGCAGTCCTGCAGGTCGAGCAACTGATCAACTCTCTCTTGGCCCGCCAATGCAGGTGCTGCGTTGTCCGGCATCAAGTAGCCGGGACGCAGGTCGTTGCGCAGCATCAGGGTTTGTTTGTATCCCTTTTCCCCCACGACGGCCCACGGTGTGTAGTTCCGCAGGATGTATTCGCCCAGGTCGTAGTGTCGAATGCTGTTCGGAATCTCGTCCCACTCGTCGATCGTCGACGCCCAGGCATACACCACCACTTCCGGACTGCGCTGACGCAGTGCTGCAATCACCTCTCGCATCGCCGGCCGGGTCGACATCTGCAACGCGTAGCTGAACCGTGTGAGCGGTCGCTCGTCGAGTACGAAGTTGTACAAACCCGATGCGTTGGCGAAGTCGAAGATCAACGCATCGCGACCGAGGTTCGAATCGACAAAATCACGTACTGAAACCGCAGTCTGTACGAACGCCGCATCATCGGTGTAGCCGATGCGGTCGATCGGCGCCGGTGGCGCACTCGTCACTTTCCACCGCGAGCCCGCATCGGCCATCTCGGCATTCAGCACGCTCGCCACGGGCATGAAGGGGAACAGGGCAACAACCGTCGCGATTGCCAGCCACGTGTTCGATCGGCGCTCACGCGGCACATCGGCCACCTGACGTTGCTTTACGGTTTCCGCGACGGTGGTGATTGCTCGCACCACCATGTAGAACCACAGTGGAATCGAGGTGATCAACGACTGGTACACGTGACTGTCGGGGCGATTCAGGGCCTTTTGGTAGAACAGCAAATTCCCCAGCGCCAGCGCCAGCGCAACCCAATCTTCGGTTCGAATCTCGCGTCGGGTACGCAGTCGCCAAACAGCAAACAAGATGCAGCACAGCACGGAAATCGGGATGGCGAAGAACACCACCCATTCGCTGCCCCAGCGGAACGAGTCGATGTTCGTCCCCAGGCCAATCGGGTTACCCGTCTCGATGTACCACCGGAACGGAAAGATCCGCCACCAACCCACGTACGCCCCGAGGGCACCCATCTGCCACAGCACCGCCGCGGCAAGGCCCATGGCCACCAGCATTCCGACCGCTCCGCGCAGCGTCGCGACAAAGTGCGTCGCCAGCCGCTGGCCGCGACGCCAACCCACCAAATCGCGCGCAAAGATCGTCACGCAAAACGCGGTCGCAAAGACGATCATCTCCGAACTCATGATGACGTTCAACACGACCAGTACACCGAAGATGATTGCTCTGAACCACGTCGACTTCCGCAGGAAGAACAACAACGCCACCATCGCCGGCGCCATGAAGCTGAACCGGAAAATGAACAACGTCGCGTCTCCATCGAGAATGCGCAGGAACCCACCCATCGCTTCGGCGGGGAACGCGAGCAACACGACGATTGCGGCAAGTGCCACCCAGTACCTCGTCACCAAGACGGCGCACGCCACGTAAATGGTCACCACCAAGATGGGGATGAGGAACATGTACGTTCCGGCCGTCAGTCCCCACATGCTGGTGCCGAACAACCGGAACGCGGCCCGCGGGGCGAACACCGCCGGGTAGAAACCCACGTTGAAGAAGAAGTCGCGCCACGGCACCCGCCCCGTCGCCCACAGCCATCCGCCGTTCAGACTCTCGCCGTGGTGGAAGACGTCGATTCGTTCGGTGCTGCCACGCAGTCGACTCACCCACGTGAACAACAACACCGGTACGACGAAGAACACCAGCCGGGACCGTTCGCGCCGGAACGCCTGCGCGATGCCATTGCGGCGCAGCCACACTGCGTCGACCAACAACAAGACAACCGCAACTACCAACATGGGCAGAAGCGGAATCCAGTGGTACTCCACACGCTTGCCGTTGTCGACACGCGTCACGTACGTCGTGCGCGCCGCCCACCACAACACCAGCGGCAGCAACGACGATGCCAAAAGGTTCAGCACCGCGGCGCGGTCACGCCAACCGTCGACGGGTCCCCTCCGCGCCACAAGTGCAACGACGCTCGTGTAGGCGGCCGCAGTCAGTACCAGCCACCACCACCCGTTGTTCATGCCGGGTGCGAAACTCACCGCAACTAACAAACCGGCTGTGGCCCCGACCAACGTGAGGCGCGCCAACGAATCGGCGGTAGTGCCCCGCGAAGTCTCCAGAACAACCGTGTCGTCGAAGTTCACTCGCGGAAAAGCTGTGTCACCAACGAACGATCGCAGGATCGGTCGGCTGCTTGCCAACCGCGGGAGCAGCGACCAGACGAAAACTGCGATCAACGGCATCAACAACATCCACAACAGGGCAACCTGCCAGTAACGGTTCAGGTGGAAGTCCGCGATCAGCGCGTAGCCCATGCGGTCGGTCATCGGAATCTCGCTGTGGGGCCACACGTTCGCCAGTGCAAGGGTCACCACTGAGCCAGTTCCCACCGCGATGATGCCGCGCCACACGCACTGCACAAAGACCGTCGGCACGGGTCTCGCCACCGGCGTGGAACGAACGCTCTGCGAACCGAACCACTTGTCTTTCCGCGCGAGAGCCACACGCTCAATCAACACCCACGATGCAGCGGTCAATGCGAACGATGCACCGAGAGCGACAAGTGTGCGCGGCACCGCCGACCATGTCGGGGTGTGTCGGAACACGTAGTTGAAAACCGGAAGGTGCCACAAGTACAGGCCGTACGACACCCGACCCACAAGGCGCAGCACCCCATTCGACATCACCTTCGAGTACGGACCCGCGCCTTCGGCGATCGCCAACACCACGGCACCCGCTGCCACTGCGGTGATGACGAATCCCCCCTTGTACATCCAGGCCTGCAGAGCGGTCGACTTTGCCACCATCACCAGCAGGGCGACACCACCGGCGATTCCTGCCCACTTCACGATGTCGCGTCGCGGCCGCGCGTACCGGAACACCAAGGCCACCAGACAGCCAAACAACAATGTGTCGATGCGCGTATCGGTACGTACGAAGACGTTCACCCATCCAGCACCCGTATCCCACAGCCGTGCGCGATACCAGAACACCCACAGAATGGGCAGGGCGACCAGCGCAAGGCGCACCCACAAGCGTCGTGAAAACGCCAGCACCGCGGCCAGCACCACCGGCCACACGATGTAGAACTGTTCTTCAATCGCCAGCGACCACAAGTGCCCGAGATCCGAGTTGAAGTGTTCCGGGTCCCACACGCTGTGCCAGTTGTTGTAGTACAGCAACACCGATCGAACGCTCGGCCACAACGAGCCCAGCGTCGCCCCGTCGGCCACGGTCACTGCCGTGAACACAACCATCAAAACGACCAAAGCGGGGAACAATCGAAGCGCACGCCGGCCGTAGAAGTTCCGCCACACCCTCGCCCGACCATCGCTGGCCTCGAACGCCTCGGCCAGCAACGACGTGATCAAAAACCCGCTCAACACGAAGAAGATGTCGACACCCAGGTAACCGCCGTGGATGATGCCCCGCAGCCATTGCTGCTCGGCAAATATCCCCGGTGCAACGTTGGGTAGGTGGCTCATCACCACCAGCAGCACTGCAATGCCGCGCAACCCATCGAGGGCCTCAACGTGGCCCAGTCGGCGCGGTTGTCGATCTTCCCCCGTCATCGCTCCGCCAACTTAGAGCCCCGCTCGAAGGACTGTTCGCATTCGTGGGTCAATAGACCCACACGTCGTCCCACTTCTCCAACAGACCGGTTTCCCACAACATGTCCATCGCGTCGGTCGACACTCGCACGCACCCGTGCGATGCGGGATACGCGGGAATCACCGCCGAGCCATGGAAAGCAATGCCACCTCGGAAATAGATGGGGCGATAGATCGGACCAAGATCGCCTTCCCACCAGCCGTCCGGTCGCAACCTCTGCACGCGAAATCTTCCCGGGGGTGTGTCACCCACGTCGCGAATCACGATGTTCGGGTTCTTGTGACTGCGCTCGACATAGGGCTTGCCGGTTCCCGTCGACACGTTCAACACCGACTCCATCACGCCGGCCCGCACCACGAAGGCCAATTGACGATCCAAATCGACTTCCACAACGTCGGCATCGAGACCCTTTTCTTCGCTGCGCGACAACGGGCGAGTGGCATGAAGAATCGCGTCGGCCGTCTCGTCGTCCACGCTGCCTGTGGCGGCGAGACCCGCGAACTTCTGGAACGCCATCACCGCCTGGCGTGTAGTGAAGTCGTACTCACCCGTCGCAGCCTTCAGCCAAAAGCCAAGATTCTGCAGGCGAAGCTGCACCACCTGCGTGGCCGGGCCTGACGTCATGCGCACCGCCATCACCGGCAGCGGAAAGGGCGACGTGCGGAAAAGATTCACGGGCAACTGGCGCCGAATCGGGGCTGCCTCGGCAAACGGCGCGCCAACCCACACTGTCGAAGCGGCGCACAACGCCGCAGCAGTCAACAACCTCAGCGCTTTCATCGGCGCTGAAAAACTTACCTACATACGGTTCATCGCAAGTGGCAATTCGCACCAGATCGTCAGGCTGTACTTCACACCACTTGCGATCTGCAACGAAGCATGTGGATGAGTTACCAAGCTTGGCCACACCAACAACTCACCCACCGCGAGGTTCGCGTTCGTGAACCCTTGCCGCGGAAAATCCAACTCGGCGCCTTCGTAGTCGTCGTTCAACTTCACGCTCATCGACACCTGCGCAACGTCGTGATGAATGCGCAGGCTTTCCTGGCCGCCCTGCTCGTACTTGATGATGAAGGCGTCGTTGATGCCGTGGTAGTCGATGTACTGCCATTCCGCCCGCAACTCGGGCCAGATTCGGGCGCCAATGTCGTTTTCCATCGCTTCGAACACAACGGGGCTCAACCGCGCAATCGACACCTCGGTCCCCGGCACAGGGTCACCCGGGTCCTGCGCGAAGGCGCCCGCCGCTTCGGCGGCGTCGATCAAGGCCCGGCAATAGTCGGGCGTGAGGAACGGTAACACCACCATTTCATTGGCAACGCGACGCATCCCCTGCCTGTCGTCGACTCCGCCCCAATAGTCGAAGAAGTCACGCACCGAACTCATCTCGGAATCTTGCCACCAAATACAAAACGGGCGGGGCACCCGAAGGCACCCCGCCCGTTTCGAAGGGGGAATGAATCAGCTCTGAAGTTCGAGCGGGAGCAACGGAATGTCAATGATGTGGATGACACCATTCGATGCTTCAACATCGGCAGCGGTCACGTTGGCAACCGAGGTACCGATCGTCAGCGAGACGGCGCCGTCCTTCGACGACACTGTGGCCTTCTCGCCGCTCACCAGTTCAACTTCCTGACCATCGAGGGCAGCGGTGTCCGCGGCCATGACCTTGCCGGCGTAGACGTGCGAGGTGAGAACCTTCTTCAGCAGTTCGACATCCTCGGTCAACGTCGCCGAAAGACCCGTCATGT
>CAZVPL010000043.1:0-15946 GCA_964629075.1 uncultured Bifidobacterium sp.
GCGCCAAGGTGTTCGGCCACGACATCACCGTGAACTACCGCGAGAGCTACGGCCTGTACGCCTGCTCGGGAATTCTCTTCAACCACGAAGGGCCGCGCCGGGGTCTCGAGTTCGTCACGCGAAAAATCTCGAATGCAGTCGCCCGCATCAAATTGGGAGTCCAAGAGGACATCTCGCTCGGCAACCTCGACGCCAAGCGCGACTGGGGTTACGCCGGTGACTACGTGAAGGCAATGTGGATGATGTTGCAACAGCCCGAGCCCGACGACTATGTCGTCGCCACGGGCGAAACGCACTCCATCGAGGAATTCCTGCAGTTGGCGTTTGCTGAGGTCGGCATCACGGATTGGCGTCCGTACGTCAAGCAGGACCCGCGGTTTTTCCGTCCTGCCGAAGTCGACTTGTTGATCGGCGACCCGACGAAAGCGAAGACGAAACTCGGGTGGACACCCGAAGTCGATTTTCCGGGTCTCGTGCAGATGATGGTCCGTCACGACCTCGCGGTCGAGTCGGCCAAACTCGGCAAGTAGGGCGCTTCAGCCCTCGAGGGGGCGCTCGGTCAACGCCTCGATCAGCGACTCGGTGTCGGGCCTGTCTCCACTTGCCATCCGTGCGCGCAATGCAACACCGAACACGACCAGCGCCGCGGCCGACGATGCAACCGCCGCGGCCTCGACGCGCAGGAAGAGATCGTCGCTTGCCAACCACGTGACGACGACGAACGTCACCATGGCGACGGCCCAGCCGAGAGTGACCCACTTGTGGCCGTGCAGGGCGATGACGGCCTGCGACGTGCCGAGCGCGAGCATGTAGAGCGCGCTGCCGAGGGCCAGCAACGTGAGGGTTCGACGGTCGAGGCCGCCTTCGTAGACGACCTCGAGAACCTTTGGCCCAACGAGCGCGGAACCCGCCACGCCGAGGACGCCGATGCCGACGACGGTGATGACGAGACGCCGGAACGCGATGCGGAACTCGGAGAGATCACCGTGTGCGGCGAGTCGCGCGAGGCGGGGGAGAAGTGCGGCCTGGATGGCCTGGAAGAGGAACAACGGCACACGGGCAAGAATGACGCCGTTGCCGAACTGCGTCACCGCCTCTGCCTGAGTTGAATCGGCGAGGACATCGACGCCGATGGGTGCGGCATTCACGAGTGCGGCAGCAAGCACCGAGCCGCCCAGCAGCCAGCCGAGGTTCGGTGTGATTTCGGCCCACGACGCGGGCGGTCCGTCGTCGGTGCGCAGCGCACCACGAGAGGCGACGATGGCGACACCGAGCAGCGGCGCAGCCGCAACCACCATGGCGTAGGCGCCGACGACTTCGACACCGACGAGCCACAGCACCACGCAGCCGACAATGCGCGTGGCTCCGTCGAAGCCCATGACGATGCCGTAATCGACGAAGCGACCCGACCCCGAGCAGATGCCACGTGCGAGGTGCGTGGGTGCGTATGCGAGGAATGCGACGAGCAATGCCGTAGTGACGACCCAGTTCTCTTCGAAAAAGTCGCGCGTGATCCACGGGCTTCCGATGAGCACGATGGTGCTGACGAGCGCCGCAAAGACGACGGCGAGAGGTACGACCTTGCGGATGACGGGCAACCCGCCTTGTCCGAGTTCGCGACGATGGGCAAGGGCGCGGCCGACCTCTTGTTCGATCGGCAGAAAAAAGCCGGGGGCCAGCGCGAACGTCGCGAACCACAGCGCGACGATGGGCTTGAAGCCCTCTTTCCCGAGGGCCTGCTGACCGACCTTGAAAAACGCGTAACTGGAGATGCCTGCAACGAGGAGTCCCACACCAACCGGCACCGTCCCTTCGGGGACCGCGGCCTTGATGGTGTCGATGCGCTTGGCACCGTTGGGAGATTCACTGCTCACGCGCCCCGCAGGCTAGTGCGAGGCGCGTGAGCGGCGGGGGGTTCGATTGTCCGTCAGGCGGACGGAGCGACCTTCGAGCGCAGAGTGTCGATTGTTTCCGAAACGGTCTTGGTGGCGGTGCCGACGACCTTTTCGGCTGCTTCCTTGGCGGAATTCGCAACGGCGGTTGCGCGCGCGCTCACCGCTGCGCCGGCCGCAGTGACGTCGCCGAACGACGAGGGAATGCGGGCCTGGATCGCCGAGGTCAGCTCGCGGCGACGTACCTGAACCTGCTGGAAGGCGAGCACGCCGCTGCCGACGGTGACGTAGGCGACGTCTTTCGAGAGATTCGTTGCCATCTCAACGGCGCGCTTGGTGTTCTCGCGTGCCGTTTCGACGTTCTTCTTCACGTCGAAGTTGGTGAGGTCAAAACCGGGAATCTGGAGGGTGGGGAGCTTGTCGAACTTCGGGAGTTTGAAGGTGGGAGTTGCCATGCGCACAACCGTACCCAGTCGCGCTAACTATTGCAAGCAGTAGCGGTCCGACCGGAGCCGGTTTTCTGCGGCCCCGAACTAGCCTCGCCCCATCGTGGAGAGCGCCCTCGAGACCCCCTCCAGCCCGGAATCCGGGGCGGGCCCCGTGCCCGTGGTGGCCGCTGTCGTGGTTGCCCAACCGCACCCGACCCTGGGTGAGGTTCTCGATTCCCTGGGCGCCCAGGACCACCCCGACCTGCGCCTCGTTTTCTTCGTCGTCGGGGCCGCGGCCGATGACTCGGCCGGGTTGTCGGGGCTGTCGGGTCCGACGGCGCAGACAATCCGCGATCGGCTGCCGAATGCCATCGTCCGCAGCGTTGTCGGCAACCCGGGCTACGGCCCGACCCAGAACGAACTCGCTCGCATGGTCGAAGGCGACAACGGTCTGTTTCTGTTCCTGCACGACGACGTGGCTCTCGCCCCCGATGCGATCTCGCTGATGGTGGCCGAGATGTTCCGGTCGAATGCGGCGCTCGTCGGTCCGAAACTGGTCGACTGGGACGACCCGGGTGTTCTGCAGCACGTGGGGATGGGCGTCGACCGCACCGGTGAAATCGATCCGATCGTGCTGCCGGGCGAACGCGACCAAGAGCAACACGACGCAGTGGGCGACGTGTTCTGTGTGCCGAGCGCGTGCATGTTGGTGCGGGCCGATGTGTTCCGTCGAGCCGGAGGGTTTGCCCCCGACATCGACTTCGGTGGAGAAGAGATGGATCTCTGCTGGCGGGTGCACCTCAATGGCGGTCGTGTGATGGTGGTGCCGTCGGCCGTCGCGCGACACCGCGAGAGGTTCGCAGAGCGCAATCCCGACATCGACTTGAACGAACGTCGCGAACGCCACAGGGTCCAGACGGTGCTTGCCGCGACATCGGGCTCGCGGTTCGTTCCCGTGCTCGCGCTGCTCGTTGGTCTTTCGATCATCGAAGCTGCAGTGGGGGTCTTCTCCGGTCGGTCGCGACGCGCCATCACCGCCCTCGCGACGGTGTTCGGAACCATCGGGCGTCTCGGTTCATTGCGGCGCCGTCGTGCACGCGTTCAAGCACTGCGCGTCGTGTCCGATGCGGAAGTCCACGATCTTCAGGTTCAGGGCAGCGCGCGGGTCGTGTCGTTCCTGCGTGCGCGTCGCGCGCGAAACGATGCGCGACGACTCGAAAACAGAATCGCGGCGGCGGAACGCGAGCGGCGTGCCCGCACCACTCTTGCCGTTTTTGCCTTTCTCGGCGTCGTTTTCGTCGCCGGTTCCCGTCGACTGATCACCGAGGGTGTCACGTTCGTCGGCCAGTTCGTGCCATTCACCGAAACGTGGCGCTCGCTCGGAGCCGCCTACCGCCTCGGTTGGTGGCCGGGCGGTTTTGGGTCCGCGACACCTGCGCCAACCGGAACCGCGCTCGTCGGTGTTGCCACGTTCTTCTCGTTCGGGAACCCGGCCGTCGTGCGCACGCTCGCCGTCGTCGGCCTCGGCGTCGTCGGCGTGCTTGGAATGTGGTGGTTTGCGCGCGACGTCACCACGTCGGCGCGGGCACGCGCGGCGGGCACGCTCGCATACGCGATGGTGCCGTTGCCGTACGAGGCGATCGCAACCGGTTGGTGGAGCGTGCTCGCGTGTTACGCCGCGGCGCCATGGGTTCTGCTCGCGTTCAGCCGGGCAAACGACGTGCTCACCGCGACGGCGGCCGACGTGTTGCGTCGTGCGCTCAGGCTGGGACTCGTGGTCGCAGCTGTCGCCGCATTCGAGGCGTCCTTCGTCCTTGTTGTCGGAGTCGCGGCCATCGCCTACATGGTCGTGACGGGCCTCACGACCGGAATTCGTTCACTGCATGGTTTGCCGGGCGTCGTTGCCGCCGCGCTCGTCGCCGCGGTTGTGCTCAACTTTCCGTGGATCGGTCACTACGTCACCTCCGACTGGTGGTCGCTCGTCGTTGGCGCCGACCCCGGCGTTGGTCGCAACGAGGGCATCCTGCGCGTCCTGACCTTCGACTCGGGTCGCACGATGTTCGCACCCGCGGTGCTCGTGCTCTACGGCATCGTCGCGGTCGGGGTCGTGGTGGCGAGGGCCGAACGCTTCGTGTGGGCGGTGCGGGGTGCCGTGCTCGTTTCGGTGTTCGTGTTCCTCGCCGTTGCCTCCGATTCGCGTCTCTTCGGTTTCCAACTTCCCGAACCCGGGGTGCTCCTCACTTTTGCCGCCGCCGGTCTTGCCCTCGGTGTTGTGGCGCTCTTCGATGCGGTCGAAAACGATGTGAAGGGTCAGCGTTTTGGCTGGCGCCAGCCGCTCGCCCTGCTCGCTGCCGTCGCCGTGCTGGTTCCCGCTCTGCCTCTCGCGGTCAATGCGGCCGACGGTCGGTGGAATCAACCGCGTTCGTCCATCGACACGTTGCTCCTGCAACTGGCAGCGAACCCAGACGAGGGTGACTACCGAATTCTGTATCTCGGTCATCCCGATCTTCTTCCTGCGGCACCGCGCACACTGGATCTCGGTGGTGAGGGCGTGCGTCTTGCCTACGCGGTGACCGATGACGGCATTGCGACGCTCTTTACGCAATGGTCACCGAAGGAAACGTCGACGGTTCGCACGCTCGAGAACGCGATCGTGCACCTCGTTGCCGGTGACACGCCACGAGTCGGTCGGCTCGTGGCGCCACTCGGCGTGCGTTACGTGGTGGTGCCGCGAATCGACGGCGCACGCAGCACGAGACAGTCGCCGAAGCCCGAGCCCCGGGGGCTCGTCGATGCCCTGCGTGTGCAGCTCGATTTGCGTCGTCAATACGAGTCGGCAGACCTACTCATTTACGAAAACACCGCTTGGGTACCAACGGTTGCCCAGCTGAGCCAAGCCGGTGCGGCCGCCAGCACCACTGCCGGCATGGACGAACTCGTGTTGTCCGACCTGCGCGGCGCGACGCCGGCCAAGAGCGGCTTCGTTCCCGGTCGGGCCACGCAGCGTCTCGAAGTCGGCCCCGGTGTCGTCACCGTCGCCGTGCCGCCATCGCCGCGGTGGACCCTCTCGGTCGACGGTCGGCGATTGATGTCACGCCCCGCATTCGGTGCAACCACTGGCTTCGACGTTCCGGAATCCGTATCGCCCGGCAGCCGAGCCACGCTGCGCTACGACCGGCCGTTCCTGCAGGTGGCGTTCGTCATTGGCCAGTTTGCGCTGTGGTGTTTTGCGCTGTTCGTCGCCTTCGGCCGCAGACTTCGACGCCGTCGGTCAATCGCGGTTCGTACTTCGGGTGACGAGCGCTCCGCCAGCTTTGCTGCACAAGCCGTGGGGGAGCAGCGATGACTCGGGTGAGGCGTGTTCCCGCAGCGCTGTTGATCGTTGCGATCGGGGTGGGTATCGTCGTCGCCGATCGCGCGGGTCGAACCGATTCAGCGTCGCCCGTAGTGGCGGGCGTCGACGCTGTGACGGTCGATGTCGCCGCGTTGCCGCCAGTGTCGAGCGATGCGCCGGCCACATCGAGTGCCTGGTACTGCCCGGGGGTTCCGCTCGGTGGAAAGGGCTACGAAGGCCAGGACAACGGCGGCGAGGCAATCGTCGCCAACCCGACCGATGCCGAACTCACCGGCTTGGTCACGCGATACGTCGATGGTGCTGCTCCGCAAGTGACCGCGATCTCTGTCGCGCCGCGCGACCGTGTCGTGGTCGACCTCGACGACGGCGTTGACGGTCGCTACGTCAGTGCTCTCGTCGAACTGACCGGAGTCAACGGCGGTGGCGGTGCCGTTGTCGAACAGCGTGCCGACTTTCCGGCGGGCGAGTCGTACCAGCCGTGCGCCAACGCGCCATCCGATGAGTGGTACTTCGCCGACGGTTTCACGGCGAGTGACAGCAAGCAAGACCTGGTGCTCACGAACCCTCTCGTCGACGCGACGGTGATCAACGTTCGCTTCGTGACGAAAGACGGCGAGCGGGCACCTTCTGCGTTGCAGGGATTCGTTTTGCCGCCGCAGTCCCTCAGCGTGATCGAGATCGCCAACCAGGGAGCGCGCGGTGAAGAACTCGTCGGAGTCGAACTGCGGGCGCAGAGTGGAACCTTCGTTGCGGCACGTGCGCAGCACTATCTCGGCACGGGCCGACTGGGTTACACCCTCAAGTTGGGTTCGCCGGCCGCCCACAAGGATTGGTGGGTGGTGACCGGAAACTACTCGGGCAAGCCATCCGAGCAGATCGACGTTTTCAATCCCGGTGAACGCGACTCGCTCGTGTCGGTTCTGTTTTCCGGGTCAGATGCAGTGACCGCCGCACCGCTCTCGCTCGTCGTTCCATCGCACCGTGTGGTCAGCGTGTCGATGGCGAACGTCACGGGCCTGCCCGAGTCGGAGTTCGTCGTTTCGCTGTCGGTTCTCGAGGGCGACCCCGTTGTCGTCGAACACGTCGTCACCCGACAACTGAAGGACAATGCTGCGACCTCCGTCGATTTGGCAATGCCGTCACCGATGGCGTCACCGAAGTGGCGTTCTGCGATCGGTCTTGCCGGAGGTACCGAACGTGCGATTCTGGTTTTCAATCCCACCGGTGTCGATGCCGAGGCCGCTGTCGCCAGCATTGGTCCTGCGGGTCGCCTGCCCATTGTCGGGCTTGAACGGGTGGCGTTGCCCGCCGGCCGTCCCGTCTACGTGTCGCTACCGCCCGGCATCGATCTGCCGCAGTTCGAAGTGACGGCAACGCAGCCGGTGCTCGTCGCGCGCTTTGTTCCGCGTGCCACGGGCGTCGGCGGTCGCGACATCGTTCCGGCGTTGCCCGTTCCCGTAACCCCGACCATTCCGGGAGAGATTGGGCAATGAACAACGTTCTCATCGCGGCAGCGGTTGTTGGGTGTGCCGCACTGGCGGCTTTCTTCGGCCGCCGTCGCCGACCGCAGGCACCAACCCAGCCGCGCATGCAGTTGCCAACCCAAATTGACCGCGCCGATTTTGACGAACCCGACAAGCCGTGGCTCGTCGCGGTGTTCTCCTCTGCGACGTGCCATACGTGTGCCGATGTTGTTGGGAAGGCACGCGCCCTGTCCTCGCGTGACGTCGTCGTTCACGACGTCGAATACTCGGCCGCTCGAGAACTTCACAAGCGCTACGACATCGATGCCGTGCCTGCGGTGCTGATTGCCGACGGCGTCGGAGTGGTTCGCGCCTCGTTCATGGGACCGGTGACGGCAACCGATTTGTGGGCGGCCGTCGCCGAGTGTCGCGATCCGGGGTCACGCCCCGATGCGACCTGCCACGATCACAACGATTGAGTCGAGTCGGTGGGGCTGGACGGGATCGCCGGTGTTTCGGCGAGACCCTGCTGGACGAGGCGCACGACGGCCTGGCCGTCGATCGTCTCTTCTTCGAGCAACTTTGACGCGACGAGGTCGAGACCACGACGGTGCTTCTGGAGAATGTCGCGCGCCCGTTCTTCCTGCTCGCGCAGGATGCGCGCAATCTCGCCGTCGATCATCTTCGCGGTGTCGTCGCTGTATTCACGACCGTTGGTCATGAGGTCTTCGCCGAGGAACACTTGCTGTTGCGTGCTCCATGCCATCGGGCCGACGGCCTGGCTCATGCCCCACTCGCGCACCATCCGACGGGCGATCGATGTCGCCTGCTCGAGATCGTTCGCCGCACCGCTGTTCAGATGACCGAAAACGATCATTTCCGCGACACGACCGCCCATGGCCTTGCAGATGACGTCTTCGAAGTACTCCTTCGAGTAGGTGTGGCGCTCTTCGGGGAGCGTCCACGTGACGCCAAGAGCCATGCCGCGGGGAAGAATCGTCACCTTGTGCAACGGGTCGCTGTGTGGCAGGACGGTGGCGAGCACCGCGTGTCCACCTTCGTGGTACGCCGTCGCACGCTTTTCCTCGGCTGACAAGACGAGGCTCTCGCGACGAGCGCCCATGACGACACGGTCACGGGCATTTTCGAAGTCGATGCGCTCGACTTGCTTGGATCCGCGCCGAACCGCGAAGAGGGCCGCTTCGTTCACGAGGTTCGCAAGGTCTGCGCCGCTCATTCCCGGCGTCGCGCGGGCCATGGTGTCGAGGTCGACATCGGGCCCCATGCGCTTGTCCTTCGAGTGCACCTTCAGAATTGCGAGGCGCTCTTCGTACTCCGGCAGCGGAACCACGATCTGGCGGTCGAAGCGGCCAGGGCGCAGGAGAGCGGGGTCGAGAATGTCGGGGCGGTTGGTCGCAGCCATGATGACGATGCCTTCGCTCGTCTCGAAACCGTCCATCTCGGCAAGCATCTGGTTGAGGGTCTGTTCGCGCTCGTCGTGTCCGCCGCCGAGGCCGGCTCCTCGCTTGCGGCCGATCGAGTCGATTTCGTCGATGAAGATGATGGCGCGACCCATCTTGCGCGCCTGCTGGAAGAGGTCGCGCACGCGGCTCGCGCCGACACCGACGAACATCTCCATGAAGTCGGAACCGGTGACCGAAAGGAATCCGACGCCGGCCTCGCCGGCGACGGCTCGTGCGAAAAGAGTCTTGCCCGTTCCAGGGGGTCCGACGAGGAGGATGCCCTTTGGAACACGGGCGCCGATTTCCTTGAACTGCTCGGGCATGCGCAGGAAGTCGACGACCTCCTTGATTTCCATCTTGACGCCGTCGTAACCCGCGACATCGGCGAAGGTGGTGGATGGCTTGCTCGCGTCGTAGTTCTTCGCCCTGCTGCGACCGATCGACATGATGTTGCCGGCCTGTCCCATCGCCCGGCGCTGCATCCACACGAAGAAGCCGACGATGAGGAGAAACGGGAGGAGAATGGGAATGAGACTGGTGAACCAGTTCGGCTGCGGGGTGTTGTAGTTGTAGTCGACGCCCCTCGACTTCAACAGTTCCTCGTCGGCGTCGCTGAGGAGCGGAGCTCCGGTCGTGGCGAAGTTGCGACCGCTGGTGAGCTCGCCGCTGATCTGATTGGTGGCGTTGTTGATGGAGACCTTTTCGACCTTGCCCTCGCGCACGAGGGTGAGGAATTCGGTGTAGGTGAGCTTGTCGGCGCTGGTCGTCGGCCACAGGCGGGGTCCGATGAGCAGCAAGACCGCAAAGGCGGCGATGACCCACACTGCCCAACGGGGAAGCGGCGCGCGCCCCTGCGGCTTTTGGCCGTCACGCTGCTGTTGACCCGAGTCGGCACCCTTGCGCGAGCCGTTCTGCCCCCGAGAGGAGAGTCGACCCCACGAGGGCTTGTTCGACTGCTTGTGTCCCGACGGCTTCGACCCTGGGGCGGGCGGTGGAGGCGGTGGAGGGAGGGCGCTCATGAACTCATGCTAAAGGGGCGATCCACTAAACGTGAATCGTGCTCCAGTACGGTTTTTCACATGTCCCGTCACTGTTCGCGCACCGGTTGCACAGCATCGGCAACGATGACCCTCACGTACCAGTACAGCCGTTCCGTCGCGTGGCTCGACAACCTCGTGCGCGAGCGTGACCCCCACGCATACGACCTGTGCGAGCGCCACGGCGAACGTCTCACCGTGCCCTCCGGTTGGCGCCTCGAAGACCGTCGGCACCAGCCGTTGCAGCTCGTTTTCACCGACACGGGCGACGGACTCTTCGGACACCGTCTCGCGGGCTGACGCGGCCGGCTGGGTCGGCCGACGTGCGCCGCTCTTCTTCGTCTCCGGGACCTGAAGCTCAGTATCCCGTTCCCGTCCTTTTTCTCGGTTGGGCGGGGGCATTTGTCGTCGCAAACATCTTCGCGGCGGTGATCTTCGGATCGTCCGGCGCCGCATCGGGAGAAGAGCCGATTTGGGTGATCGGCCTGGTGGCGGTGGCGCTGTGGGTTCCTTTGGTCGCGGTGCTCTTCACGTTGTCGACGCGTCTCGGGACCGGAAACTTCATGCGCGATTACGCCGTGTCGTTCAGACCCGTCGACTTGGTCGGGGTACCGATCGGTATCGCGTCGCAGCTCGTCTTGGTGAACCTCGTCTACCTGCCGTTGCGCGAATGGTTCCCGGAAACCTTTGACGTCGACAAAGTTGAAGACAGGGCGCGCGGGCTTTTCGACCGCGCGGACGGCGCGTGGATCATCGTGCTCGTTCTCATCGTTGTGATCGGGGCACCGGTCATCGAGGAACTTGTGTACCGCGGGTTCATCCACGGTTCGCTCCGGGGGCGCTTGAGCGACGGCGTCGCGCTTGTGGCTGCAGCGGTGTGGTTCACGCTCATTCACTTCACGCCCGTCGAGTTTCCCGGGCTGTTCGCGTTTGCGATCGTTCTCGGGCTGTGTTTCCAGGGCACGGGGCGGCTGGGAATGGCGATCGCGGCACATATGGCCTTCAACGCAACGGGTCTGCTGCTCGTCGCGGGCAGCTGATGCCTGCCAAACTGATCCCGTATGGATGCAGCTGCTGACGTGACGCCGGCTGCGGGCCTCGCAGGAACCGCTGCAGAGGCTGCCGGCGACGAGCCAACCGACCCGACGTCTCGTCCCGCCCGAACATTCCCCTCGCTCCAGCTGTTTTCGTCGATCGTGATCGTCGGCGGAACCATGTTGTTCCTCCTCGCGACACTCCACCCGAGTCTCATCTTCCGCAACAACACCCCCACAGGTGGAGACATGGGTGCCCATGTATGGGGCCCGGCCTTCCTGCGCGACAATCTGCTCTCGAATTTCCGCCTGAGCGGCTGGACGATGGATTGGTACTCCGGCTTCCCGATCTACCGCTTCTACATGGTGGTTCCCGCGATCTTCATCGTGCTTCTCGACGTCGTACTGCCCTACGGAATCGCGTTCAAGATCGTGGCCGTCATCGGCATCGTTGCGCTTCCGTTGTGTGCGTGGGCGTTCGGGCGGCTCTCACGTTTCGTCTATCCGATTCCGGAACTTTTTGCGGTCGCCGCCGCGGTCTTTCTGTACGACGAGAGCTTCACCATCTACGGCGGAAACATCGCGAGCACGATGGCGGGGGAGTTCTCCTTTTCCATCTCGTTGGCATTCGGCGTGCTCGGCCTCGGGTTTCTCGCGCGTGGCCTCGACACGGGAAAGCACAGAACGACGGCGGCGGTACTCATCGCGCTGTCGGCGCTATGTCACGGCATCGTCCTCATCTTCGTGTTCGGCGGTGCCGCAGTGATGGTTCTCCTGCACGTCGGACGTCGCAAGCTTCTCTTCGGCGTCATGACCATCGGGGCCGCCGTTCTGCTGGCCGCTTTCTGGGTTTTTCCGTTCCTCACGTCACATGCCTTCATGACCGACATGAAGTACGAGCCGCGACCGAGTGGTGCAGCCGACTCGTTCTGGGACATGTACTTCCCGCTGACGGCGTTCTGGGACATCGTCATCATGGTTCTCGCATCGGTGGGCTTCGCCGCGTCGATTCTGCGCCGCCAAATCATCGGCATCTGGCTGGGTGTGATGATGATTCTTCTCTTCATCGGCGTCTACATCACACGAGACAGCCTGCCCGTCATCGGACTGTTGTGGAACCCGCGCGTGTTGCCGTTCCTCTTCCTTTGTCGTTATCTCCTCGTCATGATCGGACTGTGGTCGATTGCGGTCGCGGGGTTGCGGTTGGTCGCCGCCGAACGGGGAACAAGCACGACCGACCCGTCCTACGTCACCTCGCATCACCTGTTGCGCAACGTCACGGCGTGGGTCGTGGCGATCGGCGTTTTGTGCATCATCGGATTCCGTTTCCAGCAACTCCCGGGAGGCTCGATCCTCACCAAGTCGGACGGCACCTCGCAGTACGCATGGGGACCGTTCCGTGCGAAGTCCGACAACAAGTCCTTCGTCGACGGCTGGGCCCGGTGGAATTTCGAGGGCTACGAAGGCAAGGGTTCGTACGGCGAGTACCACGGCATCGTCCAGGCGATGAAGCGACTCGGTGAAGACCCGAACCACGGTTGTGGTCGTGCGTTGTGGGAAAACAGCGGAGATCTCAACAAGTACGGCACGACGATGGCGCTCATGTTGTTGCCCTTCTGGACCGACGGGTGCATCGGTTCGCAAGAGGGACTCTTCTTCGAGGCAGCGGGAACCACGCCGTACCACTTCATCTCGGCGGCGGCCCTCTCGAAGCAGAGCAGTAACCCGGTGCGTGAGTTGCGCTACGACAACAACGACGCCTCGAAAGGCGTGCGTTACCTGCAGGAACTCGGCGTTCGCTACTACATGGCCTTCACGACCGAGGCGATCAACTCGGCCGCAACGCAGCCGGCCCTTCTCGAAGTTGCGCGATCGGGGCCCTGGGTCGTCTACGAAGTCGAAGCAAGCGACTGGGTGACACCGATGAAGCGGCAGCCCGTGGTCGTCAACAAACGTGACGGTGACCAGCGCGAGCGGTGGCTGGAACTTGGTTCGAGTTGGTTCCAGCGCGGAGAGGAGTGGGCCGCCACTCCGGTTGCCGACGGTCCCGATGCGTGGCAGCGCATCGATGTCGCCGTCGACCTCGACCGACGAGTCGGTGAACCCGGTGACCCGTCACGCAACGTCGACATCGTGACCCCCGTGCAGGAAATCGATGTCGTCGATCTGCCCGAGGTGAACGTCTCGAACTTCAAGCGCGGACAAGATTCGGTGTCGTTCACGGTCGACAAGGTCGGTGTTCCGGTGTTGGTGCGCGTCAGTTACTTCCCGAACTGGAAGGTCGACGGTGCAGACGGGCCGTATCGCGCCGCGCCGAACATGATGGTCGTCGTTCCGACCTCGAACGATGTGAGGCTTCACTATTCGTCCACGGCCATCGACAAAGTGGCGTATTTGTTGACATTGATCGGAATCGTGATCGTTGTCTATTGGTGGAGACGCGGCCCTTATAGCCTGTGAGGGCCATGGCCCCCTCTGACAACAAGCGATCGCATGCGGCGCAACTCAATGCGCTCTTCAAGGCCTACGACGTTCGGGGCACGGTGCCCGAACAGTTCAACGTCGACATCGCCCGCGCGGTTGGCGTCGCCTTCGCCGAGTTCGCGGCCGCACCCACCGTGCTGGTCGCGCGTGACATGCGCCCTTCGGGTGTCGAGCTGGCGTCCGCCTTCGCTGAAGGGGCCATGTCGCGAGGTGTCAACGTCATCGACCTCGGGCTTGCAAGCACCGACATGCTGTACTTCGCGGCGGGTTCCCTCGATGCGCCCGGTGCCATGTTCACCGCCTCGCACAACCCTGCGCAGTACAACGGCATCAAATTCTGTTTGTCGGGCGCCCGACCCGTCGGAGCCGATACCGGCCTGAACATCGTGCGCGACCGGGTCGAGCGCGAACTCACCTCGCCGTCGGCGTCGGTTGCCGCGCGCGGGTCGCTCTCACAGCGCAACGTGCTCGACGCTTTCGCCGACCACGTCGTGGGATTCGTCAACGCGGCCGAACTGAAGCCCTTGCGTGTGGTCGCCGATACGGCGAACGGCATGGGCGGTCTCGTCGTTCCGGCCGTGTTCGAGCGCCTTCCGCAGATGACGCTCGAGGTCATGTTCCCCGAACTCGACGGAACGTTCCCGAACCATCCGGCCGACCCCATCCAGCCGGCCAACCAAAAAGACCTGCAGGCTCGGGTGCTTGGTGGCGGTTTCGACATCGGCCTCGCGTTCGACGGCGATGCCGACCGTGTGTTCGTCGTCGACGAAACCGGAACCGGGTTGTCGGGCAGTACCACGACCGCACTGCTCGCGGCCGCGATCCTGCGCACGAATCCCGGCGCGACGATCATCCACAACCTCATCTGCTCCCGCACCGTGGCTGAAGTCATTGCCGAGGGTGGCGGCAAGGCCGTCACGTCGAAGGTTGGTCACAGCTACATCAAGCAGTTGATGGCGGAAACGGGCGCGGTGTTCGGCGGCGAACACAGTGCGCATTACTACTTCCTCGACAACTACCGCGCCGACAGCGGCCTCATCGCTGCGATGTTCGTGCTTGCCGAACTCTCACGCGCCGGCAAGCCGTTGTCGGAGGTGCGAAAGCCGTTCGACCGTTACGCCGCGAGCGGCGAAATCAATACCCAGGTCGACGATCCCGCCGCGGTCATCGAGCGCGTGGCCGCAGCGTTTCCGGGACGCCCCCAGGACCGTCTCGACGGTCTCACCGTCGACTGCGGTCCGTGGTGGTTCAACCTCAGGGCCTCGAACACAGAACCTCTTCTGCGCCTCAACCTCGAGGCACCGACTCGGGCCGAGTGTGACGATCGCGTGGTCGAGCTGCTCGCTCTCATCACTGCAGGTTGAATTACCGCTATCGTCGCAACCATGAGCAGCGTCCTTGATCCGCGCCTTCTCGAAATCCTTGCGTGCCCCGACGACAAGGGTCCACTCTGGTTCGTTGCCGACGAGGACAGGCTCTACAACCCCCGTCTCAAGAGGTCGTACGACGTCCGTGACGGCATCCCTGTCATGCTCATCGACGAGGCCACGACGGTCAGTGACGGCGAGCACCAGCGACTGATGGCGCGTATCTCGGCGGAGAACATCGCGCCCACCTTTTCCGCGGAGTAGGGTCACACCTGCACGTTGTCGTGCTCACATCCCCGTCGGGCTGACAGACCGGAGCCAGTAGGCCCCAGCCCGGATCCTTCGCATCCGAAAGGCTCCCTCATGTCAAAACTGTCCTCGAAAACCGACTACCGCGTCGCCGACCTCAATCTCGCCCCGTTCGGTCGCAAGGAGATCCATCTCGCCGAACACGAAATGCCGGGTCTGCGCTCGCTGCGCAAAGAGTTCGGTGCGTCGAAGCCCCTGAAGGGTTGTCGTATTTCTGGCTCGTTGCACATGACCATCCAAACCGCGGTGCTCATCGAAACCCTGACCGAGCTCGGCGCCGAAGTGCGCTGGGCAAGCTGCAACATCTTCTCGACACAGGATCACGCTGCTGCAGCGGTTGTCGTTGGTCCGGAAGGAACAGTCGACAACCCGCAAGGTGTGCCGGTCTTTGCATGGAAGGGCGAGACGCTCGAGGAGTACTGGTGGTGCACCGAGCAGATGATGACGTGGCCCGACGGCGACGGCCCGAACATGATTCTCGACGACGGTGGTGACGCCACATTGCTCGTTCACAAAGGTGTCGAATACGAGCGCGCCGGCCAGGTTCCCGATCCGGGCAGTGCGGGCAACCCGGAACTTGCCATCGTTCTCGGGCTCCTGCAGCGCACATTGAAGACCGACCCGCAGAAGTGGACCCGCATGGCGGCGGGAATCAAGGGTGTCACCGAAGAGACCACGACGGGTGTGAAGCGTCTCTACAAGATGGCCGAGCGCAACGAACTGCTGTTCCCGGCCATCAACGTCAATGACAGCGTCACCAAGTCGAAGTTCGACAACCTCTACGGCTGTCGCCATTCGCTCATCGACGCCATCAACCGGGCGACCGACATCATGATCGCGGGCAAGCTCGCCGTGGTGTGTGGATACGGCGACGTGGGCAAGGGCTGTGCACAGAGCCTTCGCGGCCAGGGCGCGCGTGTCATCGTCACCGAGATCGACCCCATCAACGCGCTCCAGGCGGCAATGGAGGGCTACCAGGTCGACACGCTCGAATCGGTGGTCGGAACCGCCGACATCTTCGTCACCGCCACCGGCAACGAGGCAATCATCACCGTCGAGCACATGGCGAAGATGAAGCACAACGCGATCGTGTGCAACATCGGCCACTTCGACA
>CAZVPL010000044.1:0-15902 GCA_964629075.1 uncultured Bifidobacterium sp.
GTCGGTCCTCCGTTGTTCGAATCGCTCGAGGTGCTCGGGCGCGATGCCACGATGCGACGTCTTCGCAACGCCCTCGACCGACTCGGATGATGCGCAGAGTCGCGGCGTTTGTGCTCCTCGTCGGGGGAGTCCTCTCCCTCTACGTGGCGCTGACCGTCTTCGAGGCCTGGCGCGTGGGACGAAACTCCGCCGCGCCGACAGCCGAGGCCATCGTTGTGATGGGTGCGGCCCAGTACGACGGTTCACCGTCTCCACAGCTCGCCGCACGACTCGACCACGCGAACAAGTTGTGGAAGGCGGGAGTTGCGCCGAAAGTCGTTGTCACCGGCGGAAAACAGCCCGGTGACCGATTCACCGAGGCGACTGCCTCGCGCGACTATCTCGTCGAGCGGGGCGTTCCCGCGGAAGTCATCTTCGAAGAAGCGTCTTCACGCTCGACGTGGGAGGCGTTCGACAACATCCGGCGATTGAATGACGATGCAAAGTTCGGCGAGCGGCTGCATTCGATCGTCGTCGTCACCGATCCGTTTCATTCGTTGCGTTCACGATTGATCGCCGAAGAGAACGGTTTTGACGCAACGACGTCGGCCACGACGACCAGCCCCGTCAACGGTGCGACCGCCGTGACGAAGCACCTGAAGGAAGGCGTGGGCGTTGCACTCGGCAGAATCATCGGTTTTCGGGCACTGTGGAAGCTCACCGGGTAGACGGTTAGAATTTGGGTTCCCAAGAGGTCATTCCTCGATGGGGAGTGGTGTAACTGGCAACACAGCAGATTCTGGTTCTGTTATTCAGGGTTCGATTCCTTGCTCCCCAGCCAACATGACGATGCAGCAGAAATGACGATGCAGAAGAAGATGGTGCCTCGGCGCTCGCGCGATGAACGCCGACGAGGCTCATCGACCTACGACGCGTTGTTGAGCGCAACCGTCGAGCAGTTGAACCAAGGGGGAGAGGCCGAGATCCGCCTCGAGAACATTCTCGCCGCGGCTGACTGTTCGCCGAGTTCGCTCTACCACCACTTCGGCAACCTTCGTGGTCTGCTCGATGAAGCACAGATCGTGCGGTTCTCCAAAGTTCTTCAAGAGCGCACCGAGGCCTTCAATACCGCGATCCAGGACGTGAAGACACGTGACGAACTCGTTGCTTTCTGTTCCGACTGGATCGACCAGCTGATTGTGGGTAACGGTCCCATCGCGCGCAGCCGGCGCGTCGACGCCCTCGGAAGCACCTACATGCGCCCTGACTTTGCCAAACGGATGGGTGAGGCACAGGCCGAAAGCAGTCAACAACTGGCAGCGGCATTCCGGGTCCCGCAGCTGAGAGGCCTCATTGCCGAGTCCCTCGACCTGTACGCCGTTTCGCATTGGATACAGGGGCTGTTCTTCAGCCGGGTTCTCATTGAATTGGTCAACGACGACAAACTTGGGCAGGCTTGGAATCAGATGACAAAACGGGCGATTCTCGCAACGCTGTTCGGAACCACCGACGCAACTCACCAGTGAATTTTTCGAGCCGCTGATAGCCTTGCCGTTCCCAGGCTCCCATCGTCTAGTGGCCTAGGACACCACCCTCTCAAGGTGGCGGCACGGGTTCGAATCCCGTTGGGAGTGCCAATCACCCTTCAGGTTCGACCGATTGGGCTTCGATTGGTGGCGTCAGGTCGACGCCACGTGCCTCGAGCGCCGCGGCGCGCAATGGGATCGAGTTCAGATCCAGGTCAGCGTTGCCGCCCGACCATGCGTACGGGTCCGCGGCCTGATCGGTTGCGGCAAAGGAGAAACGCCAGCGTTCATTCTTGAGGTCCAACTCGACGTATCGCTCGACCATCGGCCAATTCGGGTCGTACACGAGAACCCGCGCCGTCGTCGGGTTCGGATACTCGATGGCATACGGCAGCACTTCATGGCCCCCGTCGGGGCGATAGATACCCATGCCGTAGTCGACACGGCCCTCGGCGAGTGCCGACGCCAATTCGGCGACTGTGTCGGCCAGCGAATTTTCCATCCACGAGCGCGCCTCAGCTTGTACCTCGGGAAGAAAAATCGTGGCGAACGCACGGATGATCCCGTTGACCAACTGTTCGTTCGGCTTTAGTTTCGCGGTCGCCGGCGAGAGTTTCCAGTGGTGTCGGGCTGCAGCGAGCACCACCATTCCCTCGCAATGGCCGGCGCGTCGGGCTTCATTCACTGCGTCGGCGAAGATCGTGGCATCTTTGGTCAGCACGCAGGGGTTGGTGACGCCGTCAACGCACACCCGGGGACCGCCACCGACGGTGTCGAGGAAGGCCTGTGCGTCGAACTTCTGCGGGAAGTCGCGGTCGTCAAAGTTTGCGAACGAGAACCCGTCCTTCTCGGGACGGAATCCGCTATCGACCGGCTGCCCGATCAGATCAGCGTGAGGGCTGTCGCTGCGAATCGAAGCAGGGTCTTCAGCGCACGAGACGACGATCATCGAGGCGACGAACAATGCTGCGAGTGGGAGAGTGTGTCGACGGTTCATCAGCCGACCGGATACCTGATGATGACGATGCCCGAACCGCCGTATCCCCCGCGACGGGCGTCGTTGTCGCCCGAGCCAGCGCCGCCTCCGCCGCTTCCCGAGCCCTCTCTCGCGTCGCCTCCGTCGGTCTTCTGGCGTCCGCCATCCCCCGCACCTTCGGTACTTGCCTTGCCGCCGCTGTTTCCTCCACCGCCACCGCCGCCGGCATACCAGCGCTGCACACCGTCCATCGAGAACTGACCCCCGCGGCCACCTTCGCCACCCAGGTTCTTGGTTGCATCACCGCCGCCACCGCCAAAGCCACCGCCGCCACCGCCGGCGCTGCACTGATCGCCTTTGCATCCCCTGAACCCGGTGCCGCCGTTGTTGCCCTGGCCTACGGTGCCCCTGCCGGGCGAGTTGGCTCCCGCACGGAATCCGCCGCCACCGCCCGAGCCGCCCGACTGTGCAGGGTCATCCATCCGCCCGCCGCCGCCACCGCCAATGGCGACGAGCCCCGTTCCGTTGATGCTGGAGTTGGCGCCGTTGAATCCGTTGCCCTCGGTGTAGGAGGTGGTGCCACCGGCACCCACGAGCACGTTGTAGGTGCCAGCCGCGAGATACAGCGGTGTCTGGCCGATGTTGTGGATCAAACCTCCGGCACCGCCGCCGCCGACACCGGTCTTGTTGCCCGTCTTGTTGGACGCACCCGAGCCGCCACCGGCAACGATGAAGTACTCCATCGGGACGTTTTCCATCTCCGAGGGAACCACGAAGTCGTTTTCGTTATCGATGGTGAACACGTGTGCACGGTATTTCTTGCCGTCCTGCGTGTAATCGACCACAGTCCCGCCCCGGGCGTAGATGTTCGCATTGGCAACCGTCGGCGGAGAAGGAAGCGCCGGGGCGACCGGCGCGGGTGCGGACGTCCCACCTTCGATTCGTGCGTCGATCCGCACCGACGATGAGGTGTAGCCGCCGGCGTTGAACGTGACGTTCCACGAGTTGTCGCAGCCACCTGCGAATGTGATCGACGGTGCGCTCGTCCACGACGTTCCGAAAGTCATGCAACCCATGCCGACTGATGCGACGAACAAGCCGAACAAGCCGATCTGGACGGCGAATTCAAGCTTCCCTTCGTTGGTCCAGCGTTGATCGACAACGACGACGGGGGAGAGGTCGGGCGAGAGTGAAAAACTGATGCCCTGGAGTTGCGGCACGGTGAACGAGAGAGCCGCGTTCTGGGCCATCGAGCCAAGTGCATTCGCCGCAGCAGAATCGCCGGCCGCAGATGCGTTCGATGCGTTCTTCGGAGGTGCCTTCGACGCCTTCGAGGACGGATAGCCGAGCGAGCAGCACATCGAGAGCAGTTCGTTGACGGAAAGGTCGATAAGAAGCGGTGGGATTGACCTTGGATTCGAGGCTCCGCCTGCGGCCTCCTTGATGAGTTGAAGAATGATGGGTTGCAGCGAATTGATCTGTTTCGTGAAGCCGTTGACCAGGCTCTTCGCTGCATCCGCGATCATGTTGGCCTGCGCAAGCAGATTCCACGGATTGTCACAGCCACCGTTCAAAGCAATCTTTGGTTCGGCAGTGAACCCGTTCGGGAATCCGATGCAACCGATCCCGATCCGGTACCGCATGATTCCGAAGAAGTCGAGATCGACTTTCAGGTTGGCGGCATTCGCCGACGTCCACTGCGATTCTCGGATTCGCACGTACAACGGATTCTTGGCGGGCGCATAGGCCTGCCCGACTCCGGGAACATTGATCTTGGGGAACGACACATTGGCACTGCTCAGGAGGTCGTTGATGCGCCGTTCGGCAACGTCGGCCGGCGCATCAAGAAGACTCTCGCCGAGCGAGTCGAGTGCGTTGAGCGCTTCGTCCATTTGCCCGCGGGCGGCGTTGACCGCCTGCCCGGCAGCTTCACGTCCGATGTCCGATGGCCACGTCAGCGGGATCGATGCGATGAGATTTCCGACGCCGTCGATGATCTGCCCGCTCGCATCGCGCCAGACCTGACGCTCGGTGTTGACAACCGAACTCATCGCCGTCCGACCTGCCTGTCCCGATTCGCGTCGTGCCTCGGCAAACGAATAGTTGAGGACGCCACCCGCTTGATCGAAGCTACGTTCCACGGCGCCGGTGGCCTTGCCGACGCCCTTGTTGATCGACTTGCCGAGGTTGAAATTCCGCAGGCGCACGGCCTTCAAGTCGTCGACCGAGTCGACCATTGGCCCTTCGTTCATCGTCGCGATGTTCGACGTGGTCGGTGCGGTACTGCCGTCGGGGGCGCAGGCGACAACAGTCAGCGAGAAGAGAAGGGTGATGGCGGTTAGTCCACGCAAGGAACCCATGCGTGAACAGTAATAGAAGTTTTTCTCTAGATAGACGCCCTCGGTACGATCGAAAGCCAGTGTCCAGCCCGCCTCGTCAGAGCCGCAGTATCGAGTCGACCCGGCGGATGCTCGTCGCTGCCGAAGAACTGTTGCGCCTCGGCGGCGCGGATGCCCTCACCGTCGAGGCGGTCATCGAGCGGGCCGGCACTTCCACCGGGTCCTTCTACGCCCGATTCGGTAATCGACGAGGTCTCTTCGTCGCCATGCATCAGCGATTTCTTGAGACCCTCGACGCAACATGGAGACAAGCGGCAAACGACGCGTTGGTCCAGTCGACGCTGCGGGACTCGTTGCACCTCTTCCTCGGGGTCGTCTTCGCAGCGGTTCGCCGCCATCGCGACACGTTGCACTTTCACATGATCCAAAATGCCCACGACGTCGACATGCGCGCGCAAGGTAACGAATTCAGTCGGGCTGCTTTCGCATTGATTGTCGAGATCGTCGGAACCCACGCAACCCGAAAATCGGACGTTGACCTCGAGAAACTCGACCTGGTGGGACGGGCGCTCTTCGGGCTGTTGTTGGAGGTCGTGCTGTTCGACTCGGACGAAGTGAATGGTCGTGACGTGTCCGATGAACAGCGAGCCGAGCGCTTCACCGACATGGTGCTCGCCTACCTCTGAGGATCTCTGCTGACCTGCGGTGATCGCGGGTCGACCGGCGTGACGTAATGTCGGTGCCATGGCAACGACGAAAGACGTGAACGGCCCCTTCACCTCCGCGGAAGCGGCCGATGCACAGAGGGCAATCCGGCGAGCACTCTTGCTCTACTGCAAGGGAATCGACACCTGCGATGCCGACTTGGTGATGGAGGCGTTCCACGCCGATGCAACGGCGGACTACGGCGCCGTGAAGGGGAGTGCCGCCGACTTTGCGAAGGGTGCGACATCGAAATTGCGCGACTATGCGATCGCGACCAAGCACTTTCCTTCGGACTCGTTGATCACCTTCACGTCGGCGACGACAGCCGAAGTCGAGACGCAGGTCATCGCGTGGCATCGCTGCAGCAACGAACGCGGTGAGTATCTCGAGAACTTTGCCGGCCGCTACTGGGATTCGTTCGAATGCCGGAACGGTGACTGGCGCATTGCGCATCGGCGCCTGACGCACGACTGGGACATCCTCCACATGGTTGAACCTGCGTTCCCTGCAGGTCGGTACAACCCGTCGCCGAGAAAGTGACACCGCGCATTGTCGGGAACCCTCAGCACCCTTGACTCGATCATTCTGGGGGTCGTCGAGGGGATCACCGAATACCTTCCCGTTTCGTCGACGGGCCACTTGGTTGTCGTGCAGCGCTGGCTGGGTCTGGGAGACGCCGCGGGTCGCGATGCGGCCGACACCTATGCGATTGCGATTCAGGTCGGCGCGATTCTCGCGGTGCTGCTCCTCTACCGACGCCGGGTGACCTCGATGCTGAACGGGGTGATCGGCCGAGACGCCGAGGGGCGACGCCTCCTCGGCCTCCTCGTCACTTCGTTCATCCCTGCGGCAGCGCTGGGTGCGGCGTTCGGCGATGCCATCAAGGACGAATTGTTCTCGCCCGGGCCCGTTGTCGTCGCGTGGATCGTCGGAGGGCTGTTTCTCCTCGTCTGGAAACCGCGCACCGAAGGCGCGGCACTCACGTCGCTGACCGGAAGGAACGCCGCAGTGATCGGCATTGCGCAGGCACTGGCTCTGTGGCCCGGGGTGAGCCGGAGCCTTGTCACCATCGCGGCCGCCGTGCTCGTCGGTCTCTCTTTGTCCGCGGCGCTCGAATACAGCTTCCTGCTCGGCTTGGCCACGCTTTCGGCAGCAACGGTTTTTGACCTGGCGAAGAACGGCGGCGAATTGTTCGACGCCTACGGAATTGGTCGTCCTCTTCTCGGCGTCGTGATTGCTTTCGTCACTGCGGCAGTGTCGGTGCGGTGGCTCGTCGGGTATCTCGCGCGTCGACCGCTGTCACACTTCGGGTGGTACAGGCTCGCCGTGGCAGGTCTCACCCTGGCGCTGTGGTCGACGCTGTAGGGGAAAGCGTGCGCTTGAGGAACTTGCCGAGTTGACGGGCGAGATTCACGGTTCCTCCGCGCGAGAGATGGACCTTGTCTCCGGAAAACCATGACGGGCGATTCCCCGACAGTCGGTTCCAGTCGAAGAGGGCGAGACTCACGTCGCGTTTCTGGGCCCGCCGCAGTTCTGAGTTGAACTGGGTGGCCTTGCCTTTGACGTTGCCGGCGATTCGATACGTGGCCCAGATCAACTTGACCTTTTGGCGTTTGGCTTCGGCCCTGAATTCGCGAAGCGACTCCTGCAGGGCGTCGGATCGGTTTTCGTTGTAGCCGGTCGCGACGACGACCGCATCGGTGAACTCGCCGCGTGCGTTCTTGAACTGCTGCAGGGCACTGAGTTCGACCTCGGGAATGCAGCCCCGTGTGAGCAACTTCTGACACGGTTGGCCCCGATAGATGACGGGAATGATGTCGTTCAGTTCCGCCAGCGCTTCGTCGGCTACCAGGAGCATCGAGAACACCGAGTCTCCGAGCACGAGAACGCGCGGCTTTCGCGATTTCTTCTCAGGCGCGGCCGCCTGTGCGGAGTCGGACATTGCACCGAGAGAGACGGCAACAACCGTCAGCAAAGCGACCGCGCGTCGGACTGTTTCAGGTTTGCAGGGGAATGACGACATCGGCGGCCTCTTCGAGATGCCTAATCCAAGCATCGGATCCGTCCGGTTCCACGAGGGGCAGTACGACGAACTTACTTGCGCCGACGGAAATGAAGTCCTTGATTCGAACCACGAGTTCGTCCCATCCATTCGGAATGAGCACTCCTGGGTCGGCAAGGTCGGGCCGTCGGGCGCCGAGACCCGCCATCAGCGCGCCCGGCAATGGACCGAAGCGGTAGGGGATGAGCACCCCGAAGTGCTCGTCTTCGATGTCGCGACCGAGCTCCGCCGCATGCCGGTTGATGGTCTCCCACCCTGTTCCGGCTTCGTCGGGCATCACGAAACTCGGCAACCACCCGTCACTCAGACGCGCGACGCGCTTCAATTCGCTGGGTGCGATGCCGCCGAGCCATACGTCGGGAGGCCGTTGCTTGGGCTTTGGTTCGACGCGCAGGCCGTCGACGGTGAACCACTTGCCCGAATGGGTGACCACGTCATCGAGCCAACATTTCCGCATCAGTTCCAATGCTTCGTCGAAGATTTTCGCGCGCTCGCTGCGTTCGACGCCGAACGCTTGTTGTTCTGCTTGGTCGGCGACACCGAGCCCGAAGGCGGGCAGGAGCCGCCCGTCGGACATGCGGTCGAGAGTCGCCAACTGTTTGGCGAGGAGCACCGGATTGCGGCCGGGCAGAACCATCACGCTCATGCCGAACTTCAACTTCTTCGTTCTTGCGGCGGCGACCGACATTGCGACGACGGGATCGGGGCATTCCGAACCGATGCGTTCGCTCACCCACAAACTGTCGTAGCGCAGCCCCTCGAGGGCATCGACAACGTCGAGAAACGAGGTGTCGTTCAGCCGCGTCCGTACTCCGAGTCCGTATCCGACACGAATCTTCATTGCAGCACACCTTCCAGAATGTCGGCGGTCTCACTTGTCATCGAGAGAAAGGGGGAGTGATCGGTGTCGAGTCTGACGGTTGTTCTGCACCGCCGGGCCATGTATTCCTGGTTGCCGGGGTGAACCGCGCGGTCACGAGTGCACACGACATAGGTGCTGGGTATCGAGTACCAAGGCGCTCCGCTGACCGGCTGGAGCAAGGTTGCGATGGGCTGCGGGGACAGTCGTGCAAGCGCCGCCTCGACCGCGCGCTCGTCGCATGCGCCGTACAGAGCGGGTGCGGCCTTCTCGGGATCGAGAACGGTGAGCCCGCCGTCGATCGGAACCATGGCCGTGCCCAAGTCGACCGGGCCGCCGGACTCGTGGCGAGCGATATCCATGACGGACTCTCCCTCGTCCAAACAGAATGCGGCGAGGTAAACCAGGTGTCCGACAGGGGAGTCAGTCGCTCCCTTCAGTCGTACGGCCGCCTCGGTGATGACCGCGCCGCCGTATGAGTGTCCGACGAGCACCACAGGTCTGGACAGAGTCGTGACGACATCGACAACGTGCGCGGCGTCGCCGTGAAGATCTCCGAATGGAAGGACCGAAGCTCCGTGGCCCGGCAGGTCGACTGCCAATGACGGAATGCCGCGCCGGTCGAGTTCATTTTGCAGTGCGGCCCAGCACCATGCACCGTGCCACGCGCCGTGAACCAACACGATCAGCGGCTGGCTTTCCAATCCAACGGCAGTTTCTGGCATGGTGGAGATCGTGCCACAGAACCTCGACCCCCTTTCGCAGTTCCGTCTCGATGACCGTGTCGCAATCGTCACCGGCGCGTCATCGGGCCTCGGCGTTCGATTCGCCCGCGTGCTTCACGCCGTTGGCGCGAAAGTTGTGATCGCCGCTCGTCGCGCTGATCGACTCGAATCCCTTGCCGCCGAACTGCCGGGCTGTCTCGCGGTGGCCACCGATGTTGGCGTGGCGGCGGATCGCGAAAACCTCGTGAAGCGCGCCGAGGAGCACTTCGGGCGGGTTGACATCCTCGTCAACAATGCCGGCATCTCGCGAACGGGTGGGATCGAGGTCGAATCCCTGGAGACCTTCGAAAACGTTCTTCAGGTCAACACGGTTGGCGCTTGGCACCTCATCAAGTTGGTGAGCGCCGGAATGCTCGAGCGAAAGTCCGGTGTCGTCGTCAACGTTGCTTCGATGCTCGGCCTTGTCGGGGCAACGCCCGTCAAGCAGTCGAACTACGCCGCAAGCAAGGGTGCGGTCATCAACATGACGCGGGAACTTGCCCTTCAATTCGCCCGCAAGGGAGTGCGGGTGAACGCCCTGTGTCCGGGTTGGTTCGAAACGGAGATGACCGCGGGCATGGAATCCGACGAGGGCAGCCAGCGCTACATCAACCTGAATTCGCCGATTCCACGTATGGGGCACGCCGATGAGCTCGACGGCGCCCTGCTGTTCCTTGCGAGCGACGCTTCGTCGTTCATGACCGGTCAAACACTCGTCGTTGACGGCGGGTGGACGGCGCGCTGATCAGATTTCCGGATGGCGGTGCGCCCATGGGGCGGCATCTTCCAATTGCGACGCGACTCGAATGAGGACGTCTTCACGGGCGTAGGCGGCGACGAGTTGTACACCGATCGGAAGCCCCTCCGCGTTCCAGTGCATGGGAAGGCTGATCGCGGGTTGCCCGGTGGTGTTGAACTGCGAAGTGAACGACACCCAATCAGCAGCGATGCGTCCCGTCGCACCGGGGTCGGCTGGATCGTTGCGTGACGTGCCGACGGCAAGGGGCGGAGCGGAAGTGGTGGGCGTGAGAAGGAGGTCCCATCCGTCTTCCCACCACTGTGCGACGTTGCGCCTGAAGGCTCCGGCGGCGTTGGTTGCGAGCGCGTAGTCGAGGGCCGACAACTTGCTTGCGTATTCGGCCATTGCCCAGTTCATCAACTCGATGTCGTCGGTCGTTACTTCGCGACCGAGCAATGCGGCGAGCCCGTCGCGACTGGCGGCCATGTTTGTCGCCCACAACGCGGAGAACCGTGCCGCGGCGCGAGGGTCGTCGAGCGCGGTCGGAAACGCGGGTTCGACGTGGTGACCGAGCGACTCGAGCAACCGCGCGGTGCGGGAGACCGCGTCGACGCAGTCGGGGTGAATTGCCTCGCCGGTGAACTTCGTGGTGACGAACCCGATACGCAGGCGACCTGTCGGCACACCGAGTTCTTCGGTGTAAGGGCGGACGGGCGCCGGTGCGATGACGAGGTCGCCCACACCCGGACCGTGCACGGCGTCGAGCATTGCCGCGGTGTCGCGAACCGAGCGCGACACACAGAGTTCGACGCCGAGGTTCGACTCGAGACGGGTCGGGCCGACGGTGATGCGACCCTGCGACACCTTGAGACCGACGAGGCCACAGCACGATGCGGGGATACGAATTGATCCACCGCCGTCGCTCGCATGCGCAATCGGCACCATGCCCGCTGCGACCGCCGCTGCGGACCCACCGCTCGATCCGCCACACGTGTGGTTCGTGTTCCAGGGATTGCGTGAGACTCCCCACGCCTCTGGTTCGGTCACCGGAACGCTGCCCCACTCGGGTGACGTTGCACGTCCGAGAAAGACGAGATGCTGGGCAGCGAAGCGCTCGACAAGCGTGGTCGAGAACGTTGGCGTGAAGTGCGCGGCCTTCATTGCCTTGTTGCCATTCGAGATGGGGAAGCCTGCATAGAAGGTGTGGAGGTCCTTCAAGAGGAACGGGACACCGGCGAAGGTGGTGGAGGGCTTGTCGCGGTCGACGCGGGCGGCAAGTTCCCGGCCGTGGTCGAACCACCTGTAGTTCACCGCATTCAGCGACGGATCGATCGATTCGATGCGCGCAATCGCTGCTTGCGTCAGTTCCCCTGCCGACACCTTGCCCTCGCGAACGAGTTGTGCCTGGGCAGTGGCGTCCAGCCAGCGAGTGTCGTCTGCGAGTGATGTCATGGCCGCCCTCTTTTCAGACCTTTAGTCTATCAGTGTTTGTAGTGGGCTAGCGTCGGGGAAAGTGTCCGCTGATCCGCCCCAACTGAGCACGCCCGAGCTTCCTCCTCAGTTGACCTCTCGCGAGGTGCTGCGCTCGCCCGATGTACGGGCGATGTTGGTGTACGGAACGTGTCTCTACACGGGTCTCATGCTGCAGGCGGCGGTCCTCGGCAAGCAGGTCTACGACATCACCGGTCGTGAAATCGACATCGGTTGGATCGGTCTCGTCGAGTTCCTCCCCGCCGCGGTGTTGGTGCTCGTGACGGGTGTGGTGGCCGATCGCTTCTACAGGCGAAACGTTGTGCTGGTTGCAGTGGCGGGTGAGTTGATCAGTGCGGTCGCTCTCATGTTCTATGCCCGTACGAACCCGACGGCTGTCGCTCCCATCTTCATGATCACCCTCTTGTACGGCGTCGCGCGTGCCTTCGTTGCGCCCGCCGCGCGGTCGATCTGGCCATCAATCGCTCCACCGGGTGGTCTGCCCGCCGTCGTTGCCTTGTCGTCGGCGACGTGGACGGGTGCCGCCATCGCGGGCCCGGCGATGTCGGGGCTGCTCTACAGCATCGATCCATGGGTCGCGTATTTCGCTGCATCGGTGCTGATCGCGATGGGAATGGTGGCGATTCTTCGTGTGAACGTGCCGCGGAGCGTCGTGGCGACGACCGAACGGCCGACTTTTCGGCATGCGATCGAAGGCCTCGTGTTCATTCGCCGCACCCCGATACTGCTCGCGGCAATCTCTCTCGATCTGTTTGCGGTGCTCTTCGGTGGCGCCATCGCACTGTTGCCCGTCATTGCCGAAGAGCGGCTCGGCGTGGGTGACGTCGCCTACGGATGGCTCCGTGCCGCCGTCGGAATCGGCGCAGCAGCGATGGCGCTCTTCCTCGCATGGCGGCCCGTTCGGCGACGTGTCGGACACAAGTTGTTCGTCGTGGTTGCGACATTCGGTGTCATGACGGTCGTCCTCGGACTCACGCACAACTACGTCGTTGCCTTCATCGCGATCGTCGTCATGAGTGCTGCCGACATGGTGAGTGTCTTCATCCGCAGTTCGATCGTTCCGTTGGTGACTCCGGATGAAAAGCGTGGCCGAGTATTGGCCGTCGAGAACGTCTTCATCGGTGCATCGAACGAACTCGGTGCATTCGAATCAGGTGTCGCGTCACAGGCCGTTGGTACCGCCGGTGCGGTTGTTGGTGGAGGCATCGCGACCGTGGGTATCGCAGGCTTGTGGTGGGTTCTCTTTCCCGCGCTGCGTCGCGTCGATCGCTTTTCCGACCTCGAAGAGCGCGCCGAGAATTCGGGCTGACGCCACGTAAAATGGTGGGGTGCCGGTACTCCCCACCGAAAAGTTGCGTGAAAAAAAGCGTTTGGTCCGCGAATTTCGCGCGTTCGTCGACCGCGGCAACGTGGTCGAGTTGGGTGTTGCGTTCGTCATGGGCGCGACCTTCAAGACTGTCATCGACTCCTTCGCCGGTGACGGCGGCAAGAATCCCGGAATCCTCGGGGGCCTCATCGGCGCGATCTTCGGGGGCAAGACGCCGAACTTCAACGACAAAGGCGTCACGCTGAACGGCAGCTTCCTGCCGCTGGGGTCGCTTCTCACCGCCGCTTTCAATTTTCTCCTCGTGTCGCTTGCGATGTTCCTCGTCATTCGTCTCTACAACCGCTTTCGTTCGGGTGAGGCAAATGCCAAGCCCGCGCCGACAACCAACGAGATCCTCACCGAGATTCGCGACGAATTGCGTCGGCGGTCATGACCAAGCGCCCCGTCGTGCTCGCCGCCGCCGTGGCGCTTGCAGCCGTTGCGCTGGTGCTGCCCTCGTGCGGCGGTGGATCCGCCAACACGAGCGGCACGCTCGACGGTGTTGGTCGCATCCCGGGCAACGATTTCGTCGGCGTCGCGACCCTTCCACCCGACATCGCGTCCGACGTGTCGATTCCGGAGATCGACGGCGCCGTCCTCGGCGCCGTGGCCAAGGGCAACCGGTTTTTGATGATCGGCGACTCGATTCTTTCGTCGATCGCCAAGCGGTACGGCAACGAGGCCTGCGGCCTTCTGGTCCCGCAGGGTTGGAACGTTGCGCTCGAGGCCGAGGCCGGGCAGTTCGTCGAGTTCGGCCTCGACGTTCTCGAGAAGCGTTGGAGCGAGGGCTGGGACGCGGTTCTCATCGAACTCGGCACCAACTACGCGGGAAGCAAGGATCGGTACCGCGAAACGATGGAGAAAATCCTCGACCGCATCGGCGACACGCCCGTCGTTCTCGCCAACACGACGGTGTTCCGCGCGCCCCAAAAAGAGGTGAACACGGTCGTCGATGAACTCGTCGAGCGTTACCCCAATGCAACTCTGCTCGACTGGGCGGCGATCTCGAAGTCGCCTGGTGTGCTGAGCGGTGACCGTATCCACCCAACCCCGAAAGGTCGCGTGGTTCTTGCCACGGCGATCGCGCGGGCCGCAGGTGTGGCTCCGTCATCACCGGGTGACTGCATGAAGGTCTACTTCCAAGACGACAGTCGGGTGCTTCCCGACGTGATGCCGGGCAAGGACGACACGACCGTTCCTCCGACGAGTGAGAGTGTCGAGACAACCGTTGCGGTGGCCGAAACTTCCACAGTTCCCGCGACCACCGGGGTACCGACAACGGTCGCCGCACAAACGACTATCGCGTCACCGACAACGGTCGCCGCACCACCGCCCACTGCCGCACCAACGACCGCGGTGGTTGCGCCGAGCTCGTCGGCGGGCTGATGCTGCAGGTCAATTCGCTCACCGTCGAGGTGGGTGGCAAGACAATCGTCGAGGGTGCCTCGTTCACGATCATGTCCAGGGACAAAGTCGGCCTCGTTGGTCGCAACGGCGCGGGCAAGACGACGTTCTTCAAGACGCTCGGCGGTGACCTCGAACCCGCCGGTGGATCGGTCATCTGCAAGGGCGGATTCGGCTACCTCTCGCAAGACCCGCGGCAGGCGGGCGAATTCGACGGCCGTCGGGCGATCACACACATTCTCGCGGGACGCAACATCGACGAGCAGTTGACACGGATCGAAAAGCTGCGCATCGCAATGGAAGAGAACGCGAGCGAAGCCAACATCAACAAGTACACAAAGGCGCAGGACCTGTTCTCATCGCAGGGCGGTTACGCCGCTGAAAGCGAGGCACGAGCCATCGCGGCGGGGCTCGGCCTGCGCGCCGACCGCCTCGATCTGCAGCTCAGCGTGCTGTCGGGCGGCGAACGCCGCCGCGTCGAATTGGCGAAGATTCTTTTTGCGGGCAGCGACGTTCTGCTGCTCGACGAGCCGACCAACCACCTCGATGTCGATGCGAAGACGTGGCTGCTCAACTTCCTGCGCCAGTACCGAGGTGCCCTGTTGGTGATCAGCCACGACCTCGAACTCCTCGACGAGGCAATCACGCGCGTCTTGCACCTCGACCGCCCCGGCGAAGACGACCTCGGCAATCTCGTCGAGTACAAGGGGACCTACTCGCAGTACAAGACGGCACGGGCAGAAGACGAAAAACGCCTGGCCCGCAAGGCCACCCTCGAATCGAAGGAAATCGACCGTCTGCAGACGCTCGTCGATCGCTTCGGCGCGAAAGCGACGAAGGCGTCGATGGCGCACAGCATCGAAAAGCGCATCGACCGCATGGAGGCGAACCGCACCAAGGCCGTCACCAAGGACCGCGTGCTCAAGGTGAAGTTTCCCGACCCACCCGCGGCCGGCGAAACCGTCATACGTGTCGACCACTTGTCCAAGGCCTACGGTGGGCCGCCGATTTTCGAAGACGTCTCGTTCGACCTCGGCAGGGGAGAGCGCCTGCTCGTGCTCGGCCTGAACGGTGCCGGCAAGACGAGCATGCTGCGAATCCTCGCCGGTGAAACCGAGGCGAGTATCGGCGATTTCTCGTTCGGTCACAACGTGCAAATGGGCTACTACGCACAGGAACACGACAATCTCGATCCGTACGCGAGCCTCATCGATCACATGCGCAAGGAAGCGCCCGCGCATCTCAACCTCACCGAGACGCAGTTGCGTGGCTACCTCGGCATGTTCGGATTGTCGTCAAACAAGGTGTTCCAGGAGTCGGGGACCCTCTCGGGTGGGGAGAAGACGAAGCTGGCACTGGCGATGCTGATGGTCGGGCGCAACAACCTGTTGCTTCTCGACGAACCGACGAACAACCTCGACCCCGCAAGTCGCGAAGCGATCGCCGACGCTCTCAGCACTTGGAAGGGCGCCATCATCTTCGTCAGTCACGACACCGAGTTCGTCGAACGGCTCGAGCCCACCAAGGTGCTGTTGTTGCCCGACGGTGAGGTCGATTACTTCAACCAGTCCTGGCTCGACCTCGTCAGCCTGTCCTGATCGGAGCCGGTGGCCCCGGGACCGACTGGTAGTTTCGGGCCATGAAAATTGGGCTATTCGGGGGTGCCGCCCAGTCGGGCACGGTTGATCAGGT
>CAZVPL010000045.1:0-15463 GCA_964629075.1 uncultured Bifidobacterium sp.
TGTCCATCGCACGCTCGGCGGCAGCGGTTGCCTCGGGGCGACCCGCACCGCGGTACGCCGTGGTGGGCGTGGTGTTGGTGACGATTGACGTCGTGCGGCACTCGACCTTGGGGAATGCGTAGACGGCCGACGACATGGGGCGCGTCATGAACGGAGCAAGGATGGTTCCCATGTCGACCCAAGCACCGCAGTCCTGCAGCACGTGCATCTGGTAGGCGAGGACCTTGCCCTCGCGCGTGCCGCCGATGGTGACGTACTGAATCTGCGCACGACCGTGACCCATGCCGAGCATCGATTCGCTGCGGGTTTCACGCCAGCGCAACGGACGACCGAGCTTCTTCGACATCATGCCGAGCAGGCTCTCTTCGGGATAGACGCCGATCTTGGCGCCGAAACCGCCGCCGACGTCGGGGGTGATGACGCGCAACTGCGAATCGTCGAGACCGAGCGCGGCCTTGATGCCGTCTTTTGCGCCCTGGGCGTGCTGCGTGCTGAGCCACTGGTAGAGACGGCCATCGACCCATGCAACGGCGGAACCGCGCACCTCGAGGGGGCACGGGGCGACGCGCTGGTTGATGAAGCGACCCTTGACGACAACTTCGCAACCTTCGAAGAATGCATCGCCGGTGTTGTCGGGCATTCCGAGCGCGGTGGAGTCGAACACGACGTTGCTGCCGCACTCTTCGAAAATGAGTGTCGAGCTGGCCATGGCCTCTTCCATGTCGACGAGCGCAGGAAGAATGTCGTAGTCGACGATGACCATCTCGGCGGCGTCTTCGCCCTGTTCGCGGGTTTCGGTGATGACCGCGGCGACGGGTTCGCCAACGAAGCGGACCTTGTCGCCAGCGAGAAGCGTGCGCTTGGCGCCGGGGTTGAACGTTGCGGGCATCGGCTGAAGTTCAAGATCGGCTGCGGTATACACCGCGATGACGCCTGGAGCCGACAGCGCATCGGAGACGTCGATGCCGGTGATGCGACCGTGCGCAACGGTGCTGCGGACGTAGGTGACGTGAGCGGCGCCCTTCAACAGCGGTTCGTCGAGCAGGTCGTCGACGTACTCACCGCCGGTTGTGAGGAACTTCGGGTCTTCCTTGCGGATGACGCGGTTGCCGAGAATGCTTCCACCCATGTGATTCCCCTTCGAGACAGGTGTCGAATGACGAGACCGACACTACCCAAGGCCCCACGGCCCCCTGCAACGGGGCTTGATGGATTCGCCTGCAGCGGGCTTTATGGATTCGCCTGCAGCGGGCTTTATGGATTCGCCTGCAGCGGGCCAAGCATCCCCGGGCGGTTGGCGGTGACGGTGGAGGAGCGAACGGCGAGGATTGCGCCGACCACGTTGTAGGGCCAACCGGCGGGCAAGGTGCCGGTGACGGCAGGCAGGTCGAGCAGGGCGAGGCGACGCTCGCCCGGCAACAGATACCCAAGTTCGCGCCGGGCCGCCTCTTTGATTCCCGATGGCGTCTCGAGGCGCTGAATGTCGGCCTGAATTTGTTCGTTTGCGTCTTCGAGAGCGGCGAACTCGGCTTCGGTGCGGGCGATCGATTGATGCTGGGTGAAGTAGTCGCGAATCGGAAAGGCGAAGAGCACGAGACCGACGATGAGCACGAGGAGCGCACCCGCGAAGAGGATGATGATGCGGGTGCTGCGCCGCTGGAACAGCCGCGAGTCGCGCGGCACGGGGCGCGTGAGTTCACGGGTGAGCGGGCGGGAGTTCACCCCTCCATTGTGGCGCTTGGCCACCCTCTCGGGGTGGCAAGGTCGTCATTTGCCAATCGTTACTTGCGCGGCGCGAGCGCCGAGCGGCCCATGTACGCCGCCGTATCACCGAGCATCTCTTCGATGCGCAGCAACTGGTTGTACTTCGCAACACGATCACTGCGGGCCGGTGCGCCCGTTTTGATTTGTCCGCAGTTCGTGGCGACGGCGAGGTCGGCGATGGTGGAGTCCTCGGTTTCGCCGCTGCGATGGCTCATCACGCTGGTGTACGAGTGACGCGTCGCCAGTTCGACCGTGTCGAGCGTTTCGGTGAGCGAACCGATCTGGTTGACCTTCACGAGAACGCTGTTGGCGACGCCACGGTCGATTCCCATGCGCAGACGACGGGCGTTGGTGACGAAAAGATCGTCGCCGACCAACTGCACTTTCGAGCCGAGCTTGGTGCTGAGTGCCGACCAGCCGTCCCAGTCGTCTTCGGCCATGCCGTCTTCGATGGAGACGATGGGGTACTTGCCGACGAGGCCCGTCCACCAGTCGGCGAGCTCGTTCGACGAGAGCACCTTGCCTTCGCCGGAGAGGTGGTACTTGCCGTCGCGGAAGAGCTCGCTCATCGCAGGGTCGAGCGCGATGGCGATGTCTTCCCCAGGTGTGCGTCCGGCGCGCTCGATGGCTTCGATGAGAACCTTGATGGCCTCTTCGTTCGACGAGAGGTTCGGCGCGAATCCACCTTCATCGCCGACGGCGGTGGCGAGTCCACGGTCGGCCAGCACCTTTTTCAGCACGTGGTACGTCTCGGTTCCCCAACGCAAGGCCTCGGAGAAACTCGCCGCGCCGACCGGCATGATCATGAACTCTTGGAGGTCGATGTTGTTGTCGGCATGGGCGCCACCGTTGATGACGTTCATCATGGGAACGGGAAGAACGTGTGCGTTCGGACCGCCGATCGACCGAAAAAGTGGGAGATCGAGCTCGTCGGCAGCCGCCCGCGCAACGGCAAGCGATGTGCCGAGGATGGCATTCGCGCCGAGGCGACCCTTGTTTTCGGTTCCGTCGAGGTCGATGAGGAGATGGTCGATCGTGCGCTGGTCGACGGCGTCGAGTCCGAGCAGGGCCTGTTGGATCTCGTCGTTCACGTTCTTCACCGCGGAGAGAACGCCCTTGCCCGCGTAGCGACCTTTGTCGCCGTCGCGCAGTTCGACAGCCTCGTGTTCGCCAGTCGAGGCGCCACTCGGCACCATCGCGCGTCCACTTGCCCCCGAAGCAAGGTGGATTTCGACCTCGACGGTGGGGTTGCCCCGCGAGTCGAGAACCTCGCGACCGGTGACGCTGACAATCGTGCTCATGGGGAAAACGCTATCCGCCTTTTACTTCGTCCCAGAGAGCGTCGAGTTCGGCGAGGCCGGCTTTTTGCATGTCGACACCACGCTGTTGGGCGAGAGATTCAACTTGCTCGAAACGCTCGCGGAACTTGCCGGCGGCGGCGCGCAGGGCCGACTCGGCGTCGAGCGACAGGTGCCGCGCCACGTTGACCACGGAGAACAAAAGGTCACCGAGCTCGAGCGCAACCGCCTCGGGGTCGCCCGACTGCATCGCCTCGCGCAGTTCGGCCGTCTCCTCTTCGATCTTGTCGAGGGGTCCCGACACGTCGGGCCAGTCGAAGCCGACCTTCGCTGCTTTCTTCTGGAGTTGCTGTGCATACAAGAGAGAAGGTCCGGATCGCACGACGCCGTCGAACACTCTGGTTCGCTCGGGCTTTTCGGCGCGCTTGATCGCCTCCCAGTTCGACGTCACCGCTTCGGCGGTCTCGGCCTTCACGTCGCCGAACACGTGTGGATGTCGCGAGACCAACTTGTCGTGAACGGTGCGCGCGACGTCGGCGATGGTGAAGCGACCCTCTTGTTCGGCGATGGTGGAGTGGAACTCGACCTGGTAAAGCAGGTCGCCCAGTTCCTCGATGAGAGCCTCGTCGGTGGACGGATCGTCGGGATCGAGTGCCTCGAGCGCATCGACCACCTCGTAGGTTTCTTCGATGAGGTAGCGAATGAGTGACCGGTGCGTTTGCTCGCGGTCCCATGGACACTGCTCGCGCAACGTGCGGGCCAGTTGATGGCAGCGCACCAGTTCACCCGCGACCGGGGCGGCAAGATGCGGTACGTACAAGGATGTGAGGTGATCGGCCTCGATGGTGCGGTCGATGTCGGCCCATGTGGTCGAGACGATCGCCTCGTCGGGAAGCCCGAGGTGATGAAGAAGAACGACCGGCGTGTCGCCCGGCTCGGACTCGGCTGCCAACTTCACGTCGGACAACACCCAGTTTGCGTGGGTGTGTGCCACCAACAAAGGCCCGCGCTCGCCGGCGGCCTCGGTTGCGAATCGGTGACCATCTATCAGACGCACACCTGCGTCGACCGGGTCGATGCCGAGCGCAGTCCATGCCGCATCAAGGAACGACACCGCGGGAAGTACACGCACGTCGACGCCTTCGCGCGCTGCTCGTTCGAGGAGAATCCTCACGCTGCGCTCGAGCACCAAGGGTGAACCGGGAACGGCGTAGAGAACCTCGTTCGATTCGTGAGCCGCACGAATCAATGCGCCGGCAATGTGCTCGTACACCTCGTCGAAGGTCGCAGCGGTGTCGTAGACGTCGTCGAATGTCGTGGCACCGCCGGCTGCGTCGAGCACGAGCGAGGCCGATGGATGTCGTGCGGTGCGCAGAAAGCGAACCGGTGTGTGTGTAATCGCACTCGAGGTGGCGGCGGTGACGAGTGAAGGGTCACCCGGTCCGAGTCCGACGACAACGACCGAGGGCATCGTTCGTGCCGTGTCAGTTCGCGGCGATGGTTCCGGTCGCCGAATCCCAGCGTCCGTAGGCGGGGTCGACTGTGATGTCGGCGTTTGCCAGCCAGCCGGTGGCGAGGTTCGGTCCCGGTTCGCTCTTCACGAGATCGAGCGCAGCATCTTTCACTTCGTCCCACGGGGCGAGAAGGATGACGTGCCAGCCGAACGACGACTGCACGGGTCCGTAGGGAACGCCGGCGCGTGCGGCGATCGCTCCACGCGTGAAGCCGGGGTCGAAGTTCTGTTGGTATTCGAGGATCGACATGCACGGCCCCGACTTGCCGTCTTCCGACTGACCTTCGAGCGCGCCGCCCGAGGTTTTTGCCGCGGGCTCGATCGAGTATTTCTTCGCGAGATCGGCGAACTTGGCGCCCTTCGACAGCATCGAGAGCATTTTCTGCGCTTTCGCCTTCTTCTTCACGACGATGTGGCTTGCGCACATCGCACCGGTGAGCGACGGGTTCTCCTTGTACATCTTCTCGATGGCTGCATCGCTCGGAGCGTCGAGTTCGGTGATCGCCTTGGTGGCGGCGTTCAGATCGATGACGAGGCTCTGGAGTTCGGGCGAGAATGCGTCGATCTGGCCATCGCCGATTTCCGCACGAATCGCGTCGCGTTGCGCCTTGGTGAGCGGCTTGCCGTAGTCCGCGAGGAAGTCGGCGTAGAGGCCGGCCTTGATGATGCCGGCAAGGAGATTTCGCGCATCGTCGGCTTGAACCACTCCGTCGGCCAGCGGTAGTTGTTGGTTGGCGGCGAACTCGTCGATGAACGATTCGAGCTTGTCGCGCGAGATGTCGTTGCCATTGACCGTCGCGGCGGCGGAGTTGTTGGTGAACGTCGCGCAAGCCGACAATCCGATGCCGGCTACGGCGACGAGAATGCTCGACGAGCGGAGGAACTTGCGGCGGGAGGGGGCGGAAGAACGCACGGGGAAACCCTAGTCGCCGAGCATTTCTTCGAGCAGTTCGCGCAATTGAGTCACCAACTGGGTGCCGTCGGGAGCCTTGCTTCGTTGGGCTGAAGGAAGGGGAATGATGAGCTGCTTTTCCTTCTCGCGCCACGTGAGACCCGTGAAGGTTCCCCGCGCAAGTCGGGTGAGGCGCAACTGTTGGCTGGTGCGCAGGTCGACGGGGGTGACACGTGCGGTGTTCATGGTGACGGTGAAGTCGGTGATGCCGAAGCCGTGGCACGCGGCACGCAGGGCTCCGACGGCCAGCAGTGTTTCGGCTTCCTTTGGAATCGGGCCGTAGCGGTCGAGCCACTCGGTGCGCACGTCGTCGACCTCGCCCTGGGTCTTCACCTCCGCGAGGCGACGATATGCCTCGAGGCGCAGGTCTTCGGTCGGAACGTACGTGTCGGGAAGGTATGCGGACACCGGAACGTCGAGCTTCAGCTCGACGGGAAGTTCGACGGGTTCGCCCTTCATCTCGGCAACGACTTCGGTGACCATCTGGCAATAAAGGTCGTAGCCCACGGCGGCGATATGGCCGCTTTGGGCCTCGCCCAGAATGTTTCCCGCGCCGCGGATTTCAAGGTCGCGCATCGCGATCTTGAATCCGCTGCCGAGTTCCGTCGCCTCACCGATTGCCCGAAGGCGTTCGTAGGCCTCTTCGGTGAGCACGCGATCACGCGGGTGAAACAGGTACGCGTACGCGCGTTGTCCGCTACGGCCAACGCGACCGCGCAACTGGTGGAGTTGGCCGAGGCCGAGCAGGTCGGCACGTTCGACGACAAGCGTGTTGACCGTCGGCATGTCGATGCCACTTTCGATGATGGTGGTGCACACGAGCACGTCGAAGTTGCCCTGCCAGAAGTCGAAGACGACACGTTCGAGTGTCGCCTCGTCCATCTGACCGTGCGCGACCGCGACACGCGCCTCGGGCACGAGCTCGCGCAGTTCGGCGGCGCGCTCTTCGATGCTCTGGACGCGGTTGTGCACCCAGAACACCTGTCCCTCGCGGAGAAGTTCGCGACGAATGGCCTCGACGGCGAGTCGCTTGTCGAGTTCTCCCACGTAGGTGAGGATCGGCTGGCGATCGGCCGGAGGGGTTTGCAACAACGACAGATCACGGATGCCAACGAGGCTCATTTCGAGCGTTCGCGGAATGGGCGTGGCGCTGAGAGTGAGCACGTCGACGTTCGTGCGCATCTTCTTCATGGCTTCCTTGTGCTGCACGCCGAATCGCTGCTCTTCATCGACCACGAGCAGACCCAAGTCCTTGAACTTCACGCCGTCCTGCAAGAGACGGTGCGTACCGATGACGCAGTCGATGTCGCCCGCGGCGAGTCCGGCCAGGATCTTCTTCGCTTCGGCGGCGGTTTGGAACCGTGACAGCACCTCGACCCGAACCGGGAATCCGGCGAACCGGTCGCGAAAGGTCGTGCCGTGCTGCGAAGCAAGAAGGGTGGTCGGGCACAGCACCGCCACTTGCTTGCCTTCTTGCACCGCCTTGAAGGCGGCGCGAATGGCGACCTCGGTTTTGCCGAAGCCCACGTCACCACACACGAGTCGGTCCATCGGTACGGCGCGTTCCATGTCGCCTTTCACCTCGACAATGGCCCGACGTTGGTCGGGGGTTTCGACGTAGGGAAACGCCGACTCCATGTCGTGTTGCCACGGTGTGTCCTGCGCGAACGCGTGCCCCTCGGCGGTGACGCGACGCTGGTAGAGCACCACCAACTCTTGGGCGATTTCCTGCACCGCCGAGCGGACCTTCGACTTCGCCCGCGCAAAGTCGGAACCGCCGAGTCGGTGCATCGTCGGGGTTTCGCCACCGACGTACTGACGGATCGTGTCGATTTGATCGGTCGGTACGTACAGCTTGTCGCCGCCCTTGTAGGCAAGCAGCAGGTAGTCACGTTGTGTGCCGCCGATTGCGCGGCTGACGAGACCCTCGAACTTGCCGACGCCGTGGTGGTAGTGAACGACGTAGTCGCCGGGCTTCAGGTCTTGGAACGCGGTTCCCGAGGTGCGCGGCTTCTGGCGGCGCGGACCGGGTCGGCGACCCGTCAGGTCGGATTCGGCGATCAGTGCGAGCTTTGCGCTCGGCATGTAGGCACCGTGGTGCAGGCGATGCACCGTGACGAACATGCCGGGACCAACCGCATCGCGTCGTGCGGCCGGAACTGAGTCGAGATCGACGACGTCGGCGCCCTCGCCGCGCAGGCTGTCGGCGATGCGTGCGGCCGAGTTCGGCGTGTCGGCTGCGATGATCACGCGGTTCCCCTCGCGCACGAGCTCGGCAAAGCGACGCACGGCACCCGACGGGTCGTTCGTGATGGGGCCCCATGCCGAGGCATTGACGCTCTTTGCCGACCCGGTGTCGGCAGCCGCGAGCAGGTGGTACGTCGGCACGGCGCCGGCGTCGGCGAGAACCGTGTCGGGTGAGGCGTGGAGACGAGGGAAGTCGTCAGCTGCGGGATCACGCCCCCACGTCGTGGCGAGCGCGCTTGCGATGTCGGCTTCTTCGGCGAGGATGTCGACCCCGCGGTCACGAATGCGTCGCGGCTCGACGAACACGAAGCGCACATCGGCGTTCGACTTGCCACGTGTTGCCTCGACGGCTGCGTTCACGAGCGTCGACCCGTCGCTGAACCACGGAAGCCAACTCTCCATGCCGTCGAAGACGAGACCCTCGGAGATACGGTCCCAGTGTTCGCGCCCCCACGGTTCCTCGGCGACCAAACGCGCGGCGCGCTCACGAATCGTTTCGTCGAGGAGGAACTCGCGCGCCGGGTGCAGCCAGGTCTCTTCGATGGTGGCCGTGCTGCGCTGGTCGTTCACGTTGAAGGTCTGAAGGCGCTCGATTTCGTCGCCCCAGAACTCGACACGCAACGGCTCGTCGTGGGTCGAACCAAACACGTCGACGATTGCTCCGCGCTGTGCGACGTGTCCGCGTAGCTCGACCAGGTCTTCGCGTCGGTAGCCGAGTGTCACCAGATCACGCACCAGTTGCGTCGGGTCGATCTGCATTCCGACCTTCAGGTGAACCGGCCACGGTTGCGACATCTCGATGTCCGCCGCGGGAGCGGTCTTTTGCAGCAGAGCCCGGGCGCCCGCGACGATGATGCGGGGGCGTCGTTCGGGTGTGCGCAGGCGCCACAACACTTCGAGTCGCCGACCCATTGTTTCGACGTTCGGGCTGATGCGTTCGAAGGGGAGGGTCTCCCATGCGGGGAACAACGTGACGTTGTCGCTTCCGATGAGAGCCTGCAGGTCGTCGGCGATCTGTCCCGCGCTTTGGCCCGTCGCAGTTGCGACGATGAACGTGGCCTGCGGATGAAGGGTGGTCAGCGCGGCAAGTACGGCCGGTCGTGCCGCATCGGGGCAAGCGAGCGACCCGTCGAGTCCCGACAGCGAACCCGCCACCGCCGCGTCGGACGCGACGAGTTGTCCGACGACACCAACGCTCATGATTTGTGGCTCATTGGTTGAACGTGTTCATCGTCGCTGCGACACCGTTCACGATGAGTGACTCGACCGCGTCGGCGGCACGCGACTCCGCGTCGTCGAGCAATTGCCGTTCGGCGGGGGGAACCTTCCGCAACACGTGGTCGGCGCCCATCTCGGCAGACGGAGGCTTGCCGACACCGATGCGCACGCGCAGGTAGTCCTGCGTCGACAGGTGCGAGGTGATCGACCGCAGACCGTTGTGGCCGGCGAGGCCACCTCCCTCTTTCACCCGAACGGTGCCGGGGGGCAGGTCAAGCTCATCGTGAACGATGACGAGGTGGGTCGCGAAATCCTCGGGCTTCATGTTGTGTCGCTTGACGATGCCACGAACGGCCTGACCCGACTCGTTCATGAACGTGAGTGGAACAGCGAGCACGACCTTTTCATCGCGGATGGACAACTCGGCGACGAGCGACTTGTCGCGGCCCTCCTTCAGGGCAGCACCGTGACGACGTGCGATTTCGGCGACGGCATCTTGACCGACGTTGTGACGTGTGCGTTCGTACTTCTTGCCGGGGTTACCCAATCCGACGACGATCCACATGTCGGTGCGACCCCGGGAAAACGGGCCGTGGGATTACGACGCGCTGGGAGCGGCACCTGCGGCAGGTGCGGCGCCCTCGGCCGATGCCGCGGCGGCCGGTGATTCGGCGCGGGTGGTGAGAACCGTGACGACGACGAGGTCGGGGTCGCCCACTGCGGTGACGCCCGCGGGCAATGCGATGTCGCGCAGGTGGATGACGTCGTTGACGGTCATGTTGGTGATGTCGACGACGATTTCGTTCGGCATCGACGACGGCGTGGTGCGCACTTCGATGCTGTCGACGGCTGCGTCGACAAGGCCACCCTCGGCAACGACGGCCTTGGCGGTGCCCGACAGGTTGATCGGAACGCTGACGACGATCTCTTCGGTCATGCTGATCTGCTGGAAGTCGATGTGGCTGACCGTGCGGCGCACGGGGTGACGCTGCAGTTCCTTCACGATGGTGGGGTACGTGGCGCCACCGACGTTCAGATCGATGATGGTGTTGACACCGGCGGGGCCGGACAGTGCACTGCGCAGATCGCGGCGGGCAACCGACAGCGAGATGGGGGCCATGCCGTGTCCGTAGAGGACGCCGGGGATCTTGTCGTCGCTGCGCAGGCGGCGCGACGCGGCGCTGCCCGTGGCGCGACCGAGTTCTGCGGAGAGGGATGCATTCGCCATAGGGGACTGGAGTCTACGGGCCGATCTCCGCGAAAACCCACGCGCCGGCGACCCGCCATCGGGCCCGACCGGGAAACCGTCAGGCTTGGTTTTCGCCGCCGAAGAGCTCGCTCACGCTCGTCTCGTCGAAGACGGCGGCAAGCGCATCGGCGAGGATTTGGGCGACCGAGAGCACCTCGATCTTGTCGAGCCGATTTTCCTTTGCGAGGGGCAGGGTGTTCGTGACGACGACCCGGGAGATGGCGCTCTGTTCGAGGCGGTCGATTGCCGGACCCGACAACACGCCGTGGGTCGCCATGGCCCAGACCTCGGTCGCGCCGCGTTCGAGCAGCAGCTCGGCTGCCGAGGTGATGGTGCCGCCGGTGTCGATCATGTCGTCGGTGAGGATGCACAGACGCCCTTCGACTTCACCGATCACTTCCTTTGCGACGGCGACGTTGGTGGTGCCCTTCGGACGACGCTTGTTGATGAAGGCCACGTCGGCGTTCATGTCGGAGAGGTGCTGGGCGAAGCGTTCGGCCACCTTCACACGACCTGCATCGGGCGACACGATGACCATGCCGTCACTTGCGTTCTTGCGCACGTATTTCTCGAGCACGGGCATCGCGGTGAGGTGATCGACCGGACCGTCGAAAAAACCCTGGATCTGTCCGCTGTGCAGGTCGACCGACACCATGCGGCCCGCGCCCGCAGCACGGAACATGTCGGCGATGAGGCGCGCGGTGATGGGCTCGCGTCCCTCGGCCTTGCGGTCTTGACGTGCATATCCGTAGAACGGGCACACGGCGGTGATGCGCTTGGCCGACGCGCGGTAGGCGGCATCGATCATGATGAGTTGCTCCATGATCGAGTCGTTGATCGAACGACCGTCGATGCCGTAGTGCGTCTGCATGACGAACACGTCGCCACCGCGCACCGAATCGGCAAAGCGAGGGCGTAGCTCACCGTTTGCAAACTCGACGATGTTGGCGTCGCCCAGGCGGATGCCGAGGTGCTCGGCCACTTCCTCGGCGAGCTCGGGGTGGGTGCGACCCGTGTACAGCGACAGACGTTTCGTTGTGACCCTGTCGATGTTCAGGCCGTTCATCCAGGCACCTCTCCCGCTTTCAGCCGCCCCGCGCCGCTGAGTCGAATATTAGGTGAGGTGATGAACGGGCCCGAAAACCCTCGCGTCGTCGGATGGTTCCGGGGAGAGGACTCGAACCCCTATATACGGGACCAAAACCCGTTGTCCTGCCAATTGAACGACCCCGGACCGAATGAATCGTCGGGGTCAACGGTAGCGGGTTTTTCTTTTTCGGGCTTTCCGTTTCGATGCGCCGACCGATATCGTCGTGAGCCTTATGGGTTCACTGATCAAGAAGCGCCGCAAGCGGATGCGCAAGAAGAAGCACAAGAAGATGCTGCGCCGCACCCGCCACCAGCGTCGTAAATAGCGCTCAACCGATCAGTCCCGACGCACCGTGCGTGTCAACACCACGGTGCAGTCGGCAAGTGCGTCGGCCAGCCAGGCGTAGTGGCCGCGCAGAAACCACGTCGAGCCGCTGCCCGCGAGCAACGGTGCCGTACCCGCCACGTCGCTGATGCGGTCTCGCACGCGCGAGAGTCGGGGTTCGGCCACCAACGCGGCCGGCTCGAGATCGTTCGCCCCCTGCGGTGAGCCCGCGTGACGCGGCCCGCCGATCGAGTCCCACGTTTTGTAAACGAGTGGTGTCGAGACACCGAACGGCGGAATCACAAGGGTGATGTCGATGTCGTCGTGCGGCAACGGCTCGACGATTTCTCCGATTCCCTGCACACGCGCCCGACCGCCCACCATGCAAAAGGGAATGTCGGCGCCAAGACGAGACGCGGCGACCATGTCGTTGAATCCCGCCCAGCGCAGCACAGCTGCCGCGTCGGCGGAACCTCCGCCGAGACCACCTCCGTGCGGAATGTTCTTGGTGAGACGCACGTCTGCACCGCGGCCCGACAACGCGAGAGCGCGCAGAACGAGGTTGGTCGGCCCGGTGTCGATTCCGTCGGCATAGGGGCCGTCGATGGTGAGGGTCGAGTTGCCCGAAGAGGGGGCGATGGCGATCGAATCGGCGAGGTCGAGCGTGACCATCTCGGCGTCAATCAGGTGGAAGCCGTCGTCGCGCACGCCCGTGACGCGCAGGTCGAGGGTCAACTTGGCATGGGCGGTGATCGTCATGGGTGAACCGTTCGAGACAGTCTCGCCCAGTCGTCGAGCGAGAGTTGCTCGGCGCGCAAGGTGGGGTCGATGCCACTTGCGACAAAGTGGTCTGCCGAAACAATGCCGGCGAGTGCGGAGCGCAACATCTTGCGCCGTTTGGCGAATCCCGCGCGAACAAGTGGGAACAGCTGTTGGGGCGAGACGTCGTCGATCGCGGGTCGTGCGTGGCGTGTGATGCGCACGAGCGCCGAGTCGACCTTCGGCCGCGGCAAGAACACGGTGGGCGGAACCGAACCGACGATTTCGGCGTGTGCCCAGTACGCGACCTTCACACTGACGGCACCGTAGGCCTCGGTTCCCGGTTGTGCACAAAAACGCTCGCCAACTTCTGCCTGGACCATGACGAGCATCGAGCGCACCTCGGGCACGTCGTCGAGCAGGTCGGCGACGAGCGGCGTTGCGATGTTGTAGGGGAGATTCGCAACGACGGTGACTGGAGCATGCGGATCACGGTTGCGCGCAGCGTTGATCGATGAGATGAACGACGACCAATCGAGTTGCATCGCGTCGGCCTCGTGAACCTCGACGTTGGCAAACTCGGCCATCTGATCGCGCAGCACGGGGACGATGCCACGGTCGACCTCGACGGCGACGACGCCTGCGCCCGTTTCGGCAAGTGCTGCCGTGAGCGAGCCGAGCCCCGCGCCGATTTCGATGACGACGTCGCCCACGGCCACACCGGCGAGGCGGGCGATGCGCCGGACGGTGTTGGGGTCGACCACGAAGTTCTGGCCGAGGGTGCGGCGCGGCGACAGGCCGTGCCGTTCGAGAAGGGCCGCGGCCTGTGGACGGCTGAGTGTCACCAGCTCACCGTGACGGGAAGTGGCGCATCGACCAGGTTGGCGATCTGCAGATAGAGGGGCGTGTGAATGACGACGTCGGCACCGGAAGGGAGCGTGACGGCGAAAACGTTCGTGCACGTGAGCGATCGTCCGTTGTTCAGGTTGACGATGGTGACCTCGACACCGAGTGGTGCCGTCGAGGCGTAACAAATTGCCGAGTTGTAGTCGGGAAACCGCACGTAACTGGCCTTGGCATTGACGCGGTTCATCTCGCCCGGGCCGGGATAGGCAATTGGCGCGGTGCCGGTGGGTTGCTGGGCGAGAGGGCCATCGAGGTTGACCGGCTTCGACGAATCATCCGCAAGCGGACCAACTGCCGAGGCGTTCTCGAGCGGCGTCGACGTGGTGGTCGACTGCATCGTCGTGGTCGCCCCGGCCGTGGTGTCGGTGGCCGAGTCGGACGATCCGTTGGTCGCGACGAATGCGAACGCGATCACGGTCGTTGCGATTGCGAGAACCGCGATGCGTCGGCGCTCGTAGACATTCATCGTCAAGCCGCCATTCGCGGAAATGCGCGACGGGCGTTGCGTGACGTTGCTTCGGCAAGGTGCTCCGGAGGCACGTCACGCAGTTTTGCGATCGCATTGCCCACGACGGCGACGAATGCGGGTTGGTTCTGCTTGCCCCGGTGTGGGACCGGTGCGAGATACGGACTGTCGGTTTCCACGAGGAGCCGGTCTTCGGGACACATGAGCGCCGCGTCGCGCAGGTCGGCGGCGTTCTTGAACGTGACGATTCCCGAAAAAGAAAGGAACATTCCGCGGTCGAGACACAACTTTGCGTGCTCGGGGCCACCGCTGAAGCAGTGCATCACGGTGTTGGTGGGCACGCCTTCGGCATCGAGAATGTCGAGCGTTTCGTCCCAGGCATCGCGGGTGTGCACGACGAGGGTGAGTTCGTGTTGGTGGGCGAGTGCGATCTGCTCGGCGAATGCCCTGCGTTGCGACGGCCTGTCGGAGTGCTCGTAGTAGTAGTCGAGACCGCACTCACCAATGGCGACGACGCGTGGCTGGGCGATGAGGGGCAGCAACTGTTCGGTGCCGTGTTGGGCCTCGTGGGGGTGCAACCCGACCGTTGCCCACACTTCGGGGTGCTTGGCCGCTACCGCAATGGCGGCACGGCTGGTGTCGGCGTCGCATCCGATGGTGACCATGGTCGATACGCCCGCATCGAGGGCGGCGCGAACCGCCGCATCAGTGCCGAGGTCCATGCGGTTGTCCTCGAGGTGGCAGTGGGTATCGGTCCACATAAGAAAGGTGTTGGTGGGGCGGTTACTTGGATTTGCGCGGAAAGAGCGGATCGCCCTTTTCCACGCTGCGTCCTGCGGGGTACTTCCCCCAGGAAACGCTATTGGGCAACAGCTGCGCGGACACGTCACCGTCGAGTCCGATGCGCTGCCAAACCGCCTGGGCCGTGCCGGGCATGGCCGGAACGCAGAGAATCGACACGATGCGCAGCGCTTCGAGCGCGTCGCCCATGATGCCGTCGAGTTCCGCCGACGGTTCGGCCTTCCACGGCTCGTGGTTTTCGAGGAACGCGTTCGTGGCGTGGATCAGCGACCACGTGGCCTCGAGCGCGCGGCTCGGCTGGAACGACTGCCATGCAGCCGATGTGTCGGCGACGGCGCGTTCGGCGGTTTCGCGCAACGGCGAATCGGCGCGCGGTGCGGTGCCGATGCCGCCACACTTCTTCTGCACCACGGTCGCGACACGGGCCGCGAGGTTGCCGAGGTTGTTCGCAAGGTCCGAGTTGTAACGAGAGACGAGCCCCTCGTAGGTGAAGTCACCGTCGTTTCCGTACTGGGTGTCGGAAAGGACGTAGTAACGGAAGCCGTCGACGCCGAATTCGTCGATGAGATCGAGCGGGTTGACGACGTTGCCGGTGGTCTTCGACATCTTCTCGCCGCCGACGAGAAGCCAGCCACCAACCGCCCAATGCTGCGGCGGTTCGATTCCTGCCGACATGAGCATGGCGGGCCAGTACACGCAGTGGAATCGGATGATGTCCTTGCCGATGAGGTGCACCGACACGGGCCAGTTGCGGGCAAAGGCGTCGTCGTCGGTTCCGTAACCGACCGCGGTGATGTAGTTGGCAAGCGCGTCGAACCACACGTAGGTGACGTGTTCGGAGTCCCACGGGATGCGGCTGCCCCACTTCAGGCTGTT
>CAZVPL010000046.1:0-15333 GCA_964629075.1 uncultured Bifidobacterium sp.
AGGGCTTCGGGAACGTGTCGTTGTTGACCGTCGTCTCGATCTGGAAGATCTTCGGACCGTGCTTGCGCATCACTTCGCCCATACGCCAGTTGCTCTTGTGCAACTCGCTCTTGTGGGCATCCATGAACGAGCGGCTGTTCTGCATGGTGTGCGTGTTGTGATGATGGCGCAGCGAGCGATACGACGCGAGTCCCGTTGCGGTGCTTTTCCAGCCTCCGTCCATCGCGACCAGGTTGATGTTGACGTAGACGAGTAGGTCGCTCTCCGCGGCGCGCTTGTTGATTTCCACCTCTTCGCCGTGGGGTGTTTCGCCCAGCAGCACGAGATTGTCGGGATCTTCCGCGTCGTGCTGGTACAGCATTCCGCGTGGCGCGAATGCGTCGTAGATGCGATCACCCAATTGATGGCGCAGTTCGTCCTCGGTCATCCGGCGGTGCAGGGCGAGGGCGGCGATGATGTGAACGTCGTCGACGCCGGCCTCGGCCGCCATGTCGAGCACGGCTTCGATGATGCGCTGACGGATGTCGGGTCGGGTCATCTTCGGCAGGGGCAGGCTGATGTCGTCGAATGCGATCGTCAGCTTCATGCCGGGGAACAGAAGCGTCGGCAGCGGATCCATGTCGATCGGGTTCAGCAGCGAATGTCGGATCGCACCGTCGATGTCATCGATCACCTTGTGCGGCTCGGGTGCGTAGATGACGCGGGACCTGTCGGCGGGGAGTTTCTCGAGAGAGAAGTTTTCGCCCCGCCAGAAGAGAATCGGGGGAGTCGAGCGGTCGACTTCGAGGACGAAACCTGGGCGTGGCATCAGTGCTGCCCCTCTTTCTTCAATCTGACGTCTTTTTTCGATCGTTCGCCTCGCAGGTCGAATGCGACCTTGATGGCTCCTCGTGGTCCCGCCTCGGCGGCGTGACGCAGTGCATGCGAGTAGTCGGAGAGTGGATAGGTGGCGGACAACAGTCTCTCTGAGCGGACGATGGCGGCAAGCTCGATCGCCAAGTCGAAGGTTCGCCGACGCGAGCCGTCGGGAAGAGTCTCGGTTCCGTAGGTGTACGAGCCCTTCAATTCCGTCTCGCGATGCCACAAGCCGGTGAGGTCGACTTCGACCTGTGCCGGCATCCCCATCAAGACGATGCGACCGCGCGGGCGGGTGAGACGGATCGACGTGGCGATGCTGTCGCTGTTGCCGACCGCGTCGATGGTGGCATGCGCACCGGACGACAGATAGTCGCCGACGACGTGGCAGCCGACGACATGACGCACGGTACGGGCGAGTTCGCTTGCCTTGATCACTGTGGTCGCGCCGAGTTCCTTGGCGGCGCGCATCTGGGCGGGGTAGCGGGCGCCGACCACGATGTGAGCCTGCGGGGCGAACGCGCGCAATCCGGCGATGGCACAGAGCCCCATCGTGCCCGCACCCTGCACCGCGATGACCGGTGACGCGACACCACGCACCGATTCGATGGCCTGCAGAGCGGAATGGATTCCGCCGGCGAGCGGTTCGATGAGAACCGCGCGTTCGTCGCTCATGTCGTCGGGAATTCGGTGAATTTGCGACTCGTGGGCGACGAGTTCCGTTGCCCAACCTCCACCGGTCGAGTTGCAGAAACCGATTTGGATGCCCGGCTCGAGCGGGGGGAGGGCGAGATGGGCGTAGTCGTCGCCGTCGCCCGGAGCAGCGCCGTCGAACGGAAGGGCGTGGCCACGTGCCGCGTGACCGAGCACTGGTTCGATGACGACGCGTTCGCCCGACTCGAGTTCTCCGACAACTTCGTGGCCGGGAACGAAGGGGAAGCTGACCCAGTTCTCGAAGTACGTCGATGCGTGTCCCTCGACGGTTGCGAGGTCACTTCCGCAGATTCCGGTGAGGCGCGGAAACACGCGGTGCCAACCGGGTCCGGGAAGTTCGGGTGCATCGTCGTCGCCGAGGGTGAGCGGGCCGATTTTCGCCGCCGAGCCGGTGTCGATGCCCGACACGAGTCGCGCGAGCATGAAGCGCCCCGTGTTGCGTTCGATGCGCAGGGCCTTCATCTCTGTCTCTCGTTCATCATCGGTGCGAGCGGCAACAGCTTCCGAGGTGCACCGGCGGCTCTTTCCCACTCTTCGACGAGCCAGCCGCGTTTGCGGGCGATTGCTGCCAGACGGGTCTCGGGGTTCACGGCGACGGGGTGACCGACGGCTTCGAGGAGGGGCAGGTCGGAGGTGGAGTCGGCGTATGCAACGCATTCTTCGAGAGAAAAACCGTTTGCATCGCAGTAGTCGGAAAGTACCTGCGCGCGGGTTTCACCCGTCGGCGGAACCTTGCTCAACTGACCGCTGTACGTGCCGTCGGGGCGAATCGACATTTCCGCGGCAACAATCTCGTCGAAAAGCGGACGCAGTGACTCGACGTTGAAGGAAAGTGCACCCGTGATGAGGATCGTCTTGTGTCCGAGCGCGCGGTGTTCACGTACGCGACGAATTGCGGCGGGAAACGACTTGGCGACGATGATGTGCGTCATCATCTCGATTGCGTCGCGCTCGATCTGTTCCACCGGGGCGTCCTCGTATCGGCGGTAGAAATACCTGAGGAAATCGCCACGGTCCTTGCGATCCATGCTGAGGAGACTTGGTGCCTCGCGCAAGGTGCGTAGTACGTATCGCATGCGCTCGGGACCGTTCAGATGGCGCGTTGCCAGCCACGAGTAGCTCTCGACAACGTTCGATGCGATGAGGGTGTTCTCCAGGTCGAAGGCGGCGACCTGGCGCGCGGGGGAGAGAACGTTGGCCCGAAGCCGCGCGCTGCGGTCGGTCTTGGTCTTCCCCGGGGTCATCTTCACGCGTGCGTGTTCGACAACCGACGGCAGGTGGATGTTCTGCACGTAGTTGTCCCACGACACGGCACGCGGGTCGAAGCAGAATGCGGCGCGATCGCCGGCGTCGAGCTCGTTCCACAGTCCGAGAAGGTTGTCGACCGAGTAGATCGCCTCGCACTCGGTGTAGAGGCCGTAGAGCTCGACGTATTCGAGTGCGCGCTCGATCTCGATGCGACGCTCCTCGAGCTTTGCGCTCCAGGTTGCCTGTGTTCCGCGCAGCGGCAACGACTGCAGCAGGCGTTCACCACGCGTCACGAGAGACTGTGCGCGGTTCAGCTGCTTCTGTACGCGCCCGCGACCCGGGAAATTCCAGTCGGGGACCACGATCGGCTGACCCTCGGCGTCGTGCACCGGATGTGCGGTGAACCAGTCGCGCACGTTGTCGACGAGTTGGCTGTAGCGCAGCGGGTTCGTGCTTCCCGACGCGACCTGGGTGATGAACGGTGCGCTCGGTCCTTTTGCGGCGACGGCAATGATCGCGGCGACCACGATGTCGACCGGAATGACGTCGATCGTTCCTTCTGGTACTCCCGGAAACTCTCGGAGAAGGCCACGCGCGTACGAGATGATGACGGGCTCGGCCATGCGAAAACCGCGGATCCAGCCCGGGCGTGGTTCGGCGAGAGCGGACTCGATGATCGACGGTCGGACGATGTTGACGGGAAGGTCGCCCTTGGTTTCGAACACCGCCTGCTCGGCCAGTGCCTTGGTGAATGCGTACGCGTCGGGCCACCCGACGCTTGCGGCGCGCGAACGACCCGCCTGAACGAGTTCGTTCTGCACCCACTTGTCGCGGAATTGTTCGGTTTTTGCGGCGAGGGCGGGTGCGCCGGCCGCACCGAGCTCACGGCGCGCATCTGCGCGGAACCGCTCAAGGGCGTGTGGCGTGCGACTCGCGGCTTCGATGTCGCCGCGCAGACGCCGGGCGGAATCGACCTCGGCGCGCCAGTCGAGACCGATGTCGAAAGGACCCTCGGACACGAGCAGTTCGGGTGCATGTCCTCGCCGGTTCCCCGCCACGTAACAGGTGCTGACTGCCACGAGGTGCGGTTTCGTGGCGGACTTCGCGTGGAGTTCGTTCAACACCGCGGCGAGGCGTACGGGCCCGAGCAGGTTGACCTCGACTGCCGAGTCGAGCGGTGAGTCGAATGCGACCGCCGCGGCCGAGTGAATGATGATGTCGCATGTCGCGAGCTGTGCGCGCCCCGCATCGGAGAGTCCGAGACCATCGACAGAAATGTCACCGTCGATCGCGTGGACGCGCCGCGCACACATCGCGTCGAATTCCTCTGCGGTGCCGGCGAGTTCCTCGCGCAAGCGATCGAACGCATCGTTGTTCAGGATCTCTCGCTTCACGCGGCCGGCGGCACCTCGTCGTCCGCCGCGCACGATGAGGAAGAGCTCGCAGTCGGGTGCCCCACGGAGAAGTCGTTCGACGAGGGCGGTGCCGACGAAACCCGTCGACCCTGTGATGGCAATGCGCCGCCCCGCCAATGACTCCGCAATCATCGAGGTAGTTCTAGCAGATCTCTCTACCAATTGGTAGAGGAACTTTGGTACCCTCCCAACATGTCCCGAAAACCCACCCGGGAGCGGATTTTGGAAGAAGCGCTGGACCGCTTCGGGACGGCGGGGATCGACGCCACCAGCCTCGACGACATTGCCCGTGGAGTGGGGGTCGCCAAGCAGACGTTGCTCTATTGGTTTGCCTCAAAAGAGGAGTTGGTGGTGGCGGTGCTGCAACGCGTGGCCGACGAACTCACCCTCGAGGTTGGCGCCGCCGTGCGCGGGGCGCCGCACGGCTTTGCGCGTGTTGAGGCCGCGGTGACCGCGGTGTTCCGACCGGCGGTACGTCGACCCGCACTGCTTGGTCTCGTGCGTGAGCTCAATCGGTTGAGTCCCGAACTCGCCGACGCGGTGGTGCTGCGAATGAAACCGCTCGTCGACCTTGCGGTTGCCTACATCGAAGGCGAGATGGATGCCGGTCGCCTGCGTCGAGCTGATGCGCGGCTCGTCATGGCGTTCGCTTACTCGACGGTCGTTGGTGTCGCCACGGAGCCGGTTGCACTGCGTGCGGTTGGCTGGGAGCCGACGGTCGCATCGTTGAGGCGGTTGCGCGCCGAGCTACTTGCGTTCCTGCGCGCCGCGCTTGCTCCGTGACCGACGGTCGAGCGCCAGATCGACCAAGCGGTCGATGAGGCGGTCGTAGGAAAGGCCGGTCGCCTCCCACATCTTCGGGTACATCGAGATCGGCGTGAAGCCGGGGATGGTGTTCACCTCGTTGCACAGAAATCCGCGACCCTTTTCTTCGTAGAAGAAGTCGACACGCGCCATGCCCTCGCAGCGCAGTTCGGTGTAGACCCGTGCGGCCAATTCGCGCACGATGCGCGTTTGGTCGGGGTCGAGAACCGCCGGAATGGTGAGTTGCGCAGAGGAGTTCACGTATTTGTCGTCGTAGTCGTAGAACTCGGCCCCGGCGACGATCTCGCCCGGCACCGATACTTCGGGCGTCACGTTGCCGAGAACCGCAACCTCGATCTCGCGGCCGGTGATTGCCTCTTCGCACAGCACCCACTCGTCGAAGACAAAGGCGTGGCGAATTGCGGCGAGAGCCTGCTCGCGAGTCTTCGCCTTTCTCACACCGACCGACGAGCCCATGTTCGCCGGCTTCACGAACATCGGCAGACCGACCGAGGCGATGATCTCGTCGATCTCGTCGTCGGTGAAGTGCGGCTCGCGGATGACGCGGAAGTGCGGCTGAGGGAGGCCTGCGGCGGCGACGATCTGCTTTGCCATCGCCTTGTCCATGCACAGAGCGCTCGACAGCACGCCCGCCCCGACGTAGGGAATGTTCGCCACTTCGAGCATGCCCTGCACCGTGCCGTCCTCGCCGAGGGGGCCGTGGAGCAGCGGCAGGACGACGCTGTTCTTCCGGGGGATGTCGTCGAGCGACACCTCGTCTCCCGAGGGTGTGAGTCGACCCGCGGGGGCGAGCGTCGCATCGGCGCGGTGCCAGACGCCGTCGCGATCGATGCCGATTGCCGTGATGACGTACTTCGCCTCGTTCGCCGCGGCGATGACGTGCGCAGCGGTCACGCAACTCACATCGTGTTCGGCGGATTCGCCGCCGAACAGCACGACAAGGTTTAGTCGCGTGCCGTTCATGGCCCCGACGGTACTAGCCACCGGCGGTAGCGTCACGGTATGCGGATTCCCGTCGCCGAGGCTGCGCGTGTTCTCGGTGCCAGGCTCGTCGGCAACGACGCTGCCGTGTGTGACGCGGTGTCGTACGACTCGCGCACTCTTTCTCGAGGCAATCTGTTCGTCGCCATCGTCGCGGCCCGCGATGGACACGATTTCATCGACGATGCCGTGCGATCCGGATGTGCAGCGGTGCTGGTTTCGCGGGAGGTGCCGGGTTGTAGCGCGCCGCAGATGATCGTCGACGACACGTCCGTGGCTCTCACCCGACTCGGGCGGTGGGCGCGCGATCGACTCGCAGTACAAGTTGACGGTCGAGTCGTCGGCATCACGGGGTCGGTGGGCAAGACCACGACAAAGGACTTCGTTGCCGCCGCACTTCGTTCCCGTTACGTGGTGGGTGCGAGCGAGAAGTCACTGAACAACGACCAGGGCATGCCCGTCACGCTGTTGAACGCGCCGGACGAAGCCCAAGCGTTGGTTCTCGAAATGGGAATGCGCGGATTCGGTGAGATCGCGCGTCTGGCTGACTTGGCGCGGCCCAACATCGGAATCGTCACGCGCGTCGGAGAGTCACACAGTGAGCGCGTGGGCGGCGTCGACGGTGTCGCCAAGGCGAAGAGCGAACTGGTGCAGGCCATTCCGGCTGACGGCACGGTCATTCTGAACGCCGACGACCCGCGGGTGGCAGCAATGCGTGGACTCACCGGCGGTGTATGTGTCACCTTCGGCGCAAGTGTCGATGCCGACATGCGCATCGGCACCGTCACGGCGCACGGCTCGAGCGGTGTTTCTTTTTCGTATGCGTCGAAGTGGGGCGGCGGGACCTGCACGCTGTCGGTTCCCGGAAGGCACATGGTGTCGAACGCTGCTGCGGCGCTGCTCGCTGCCGCGGTGTGCGAGGTCGACCTCGCTGCCGCGGCGGACGCGCTGGCCCGCACCGAGTTGTCGCCGATGCGCATGGCGGTGCACCGGGTCGGGGGTCTCACCGTCGTCGACGACACCTACAACGCAAGCCCCACGTCGACACTTGCCGCGCTGGAAACCCTTGCTTCACTTCCCGCCGGGCGTCGTCTCGCGGTGCTCGGCACGATGGCCGAAATCGACGACACCGAGCGTCGTCACCGCGAAGTTGCCCGACGCGCGGAAGAGTTGGGAATCGAGGTCGTCGCATTCGGTACCGATCTCTACGGAACTCGTCGCATCGATTCCTACGACGAGGCCCTCGCCGTGGTCAGGGCGTTACCCGAAGGTGGCGCGGTCTTGTTGAAGGGCTCACGCGTCGTCGGGCTCGACCACGTAGTGCGACTGATCCGGGGCTGATCCCTCGAGCGACTTCACGTTGCACCACCAGGCAAGGAACAACGCCCACACCGCGCCGCCGATGAGCACCCAACGGGCCCCGACCGCATCGATCACGGGTCCAAACAAGAGGTTGCCGATTGGAACCGTTCCACCGAATGCCATGAACCACAGCGACATGACGCGACCCCGTTCGTTCGGCGCGAGGCGGGACTGCAGCACGGTCATCATTGCGGTGGTGGTGCCGAAGTACGCGACACCGAGCGGAAAGGCGACGACGAAGGAGAGCAACGGTGTGTTGGCGATGCCAAAGAGCGCGAGGAACAACGCGAAGGACGCGAAACCGGCGCGAATGATCGTTCGCTTGTCGACCGATACGAGCACGGTTCCGATTGCGAGTCCACCGATTGCCGCACCGAGACCCCACGTCGCGTAGAGCCATCGGTAGGTCGAACCCGTCTCGTCGATACCGAAGTTCAACCTCGCAACCGCCGGAAAGAGACCGACGTAGGGGAGGGAGAGGAATGAAAACGTCGCAAGTGAGAGGAGCAGTCGCCCGATGACGCGGCGTTCGCGGGCAATCCGTATGCCTGTTGTGAGCTGGCGCCACCCCTCGTCCGAACCGACAGGCGCAAGGTGCGGAATGGTCACGCGCAGGAGAGCAAAGATGACGAAGAGGTACGTGAGCGAGTTGATGAAGAACACCTGCGAGGTGCCGACACCCCAGTTGGCGAGCAGCGCGACGATGATGGGTCCGATCACTCGCGAGCCGTTGATCACCGTCGAGTTGAGGGAGATCGCGCCTGGCAAGTCCTCGGGCGGAACGAGGCTGGGAAGCGAGGCCGACCACGCGGGGGCGTTCAGCGCGTTGCCGATTCCCACCCCCAACTGGGCGAGGAAAATGAGGGCGATGTGCGAATCGTTGGCCGTCAGCGGGAACAGCAGGAACGCGAACGACATCTGGACGAGCTGGGTGCAGATCAACCACTTGCGGCGGTCGAACCGATCGTCGATGACCCCGGCGGGAATCGAGCGAACGAGCAGCGGCCCGAGCTGGGCAAAGATGAAGATTCCCACGAGCGATGCCCGACCGGTTCGGTTGTAGATGTACGCCGGCAGGACGACGTTCTGCATCCACGTGCCGATGTTCGACATGAACGAGCCGACGAACATCAGTCGGAACGCACGCGACTGAAGCGCGGCACGTACGGTGCCGCGCCGAACTTCGGACATCAGTCGGCGAGGATCTCTGCGAACATCGACAGGGTCTGGGGTGGACCGCTGAGCAGGAACGTGGTGATGCAGGTCTCGCGCCACTTCTGCAGTTCGTCCTTGATCTTCGCAACGGGGCCAACCAAGGCGACGTCCTCGACCATCGACAGCGGAATGGCGGCGGCTGCCTCGGCCTTCTTGCCCGCCAGGTAGAGGTCCTGCACCTTGAGGGCGACGTCCTCGTATCCCATGCGGGCGAAGACCTCGAAGTGGAAGTTCGCACCGCGTGCGCCCATGCCACCCGCATAGAGCGCAAGGAACGGGCGGACGAAATCGGCGCACTTCTCGGCGTCGTCACCCGGAATGATGAAGAGACCCGACGCAACCTCGAAACGGTCGGCCTTGCCCGCTTCGCCGCTCTTGGTGAAACCTTCGTTCAGGCACTTTCGGTAAAACGCGTCTTCCTTGGGCGAGAAGAAGAGCGGCAGCCAGCCGTCGCAGATCTCGGCGGTGAGAGCGACGTTCTTCGGTCCCTCGGCACCGAGGAAGATGGGAATCTCCTTGCGCAGCGGGTGGATGGTGCTCTTCAGCGGCTTGCCGAGACCGGCACCGCCCGGATACGGCATGTCGTAGAACTCGCCGTGGTGGTTGATCGGCGTTTCGCGTCGAATGATGTCGCGCACGATGCCGATGTACTCGCGCGTGCGGGCGAGGGGCTTCGGATAGGGCTGGCCGTACCAACCCTCGACGACCTGTGGTCCCGATGCGCCGAGACCGAGAATGAACCTGCCGTTGCTGAGGTGGTCGATGGTCATCGCGGCCATCGCGGTTGCTGCGGGCGTGCGCGCGCTCATTTGGATGATGCCGGTACCGAGTCGCACACGTTCGGTGTGCGCACCCCACCATGCGAGCGGCGTCAGGGCGTCGCTGCCGTAAGCCTCGGCGGTCCACACGGAGTCGAAACCGAGACGCTCGGCTTCTTTGATGCCCTCGAGGGCACCTGCCGGTGGGCCGCTGCCCCAATAACCGGTGTTGTAGCCGAGCTTCAGATTTTTCTTGGGGGACATTCCCGAGACGTTACGACAGTCCCCGAGGTCAGGTCGGATCGAACTCGACGGGCAGTGAGGTCGGCCCGAAGATGCCCGCGGTGGCGATCTTGTACCGAGGCTCGCCGCCACGACGCAGGCCTGGCATGCGTCGTGCGAGGATGGGCAGCACCTCTTGCAGCTCGGCCCTGGCGAGTGCCGCGCCAAGGCAGTAATGAATTCCCGACCCGAAGGTGAGCTGCGGCTGATCGGACGCGCGGCCCACCGGTTTGAACACGTTCGGTTCCGGGAACACCGCGCCGTCGCGGTTCGCGGTGGCAAGCAGCGGAAACACGATTGTCCCGGCGGGAAACAACACGCCCTTGTACTCGATGTCGCACGAGGCGACGCGGCCCGTGCCCCGCACCGCACCGTTCACGCGCATGGTCTCTTCCACGAACTTCGACGCCGTCGAGGGATCGTCGGCGAGACGTGTCCACTTGTCGGGGTGGTCGATGAGCAGATCGACCGCGAGACCGAGCTGATTGCGGGTGGTGTCGGTGCCGCCCACGATGACGGCCTCGACCATCATGACGAGTTCCTCGGTTGTGAGACGATCGCCGGACTCTTCGGCGGCGATGAGGTCGGTGAGCAGGTCGTCGCGCGGCTTGCTGCGACGGTCGGCGATCAACTCGCGCGTGTAGGCGTCGAGGCCGTCTTGCGCCGCGGCGATGAGCGGCATGTCTTCTTTGAAGTTGTTGTCGAACACCCTGAGGACATCGGTGGCCCAGCGGCTGAACAGCTCCCAGTCTTCTTTCGGGGCACCGAGCAACTCACAGATGATGGGGATCGGGTAGGGCTCGCAGATGTCGGTGGCGACGTCGGCCCGACCCGATGCGACGACGGCGTCGACGAGACCGTTCACGACGTCGCGCATGAAGGGTCGCAAGAGATCGGCGCGCCGAGGTGAAAAAGCCGGCGCGACGAGGCGACGCAATCGGACGTGGGTCTCGCCCTCGGCGGAAAGGATGGATTCGCGTCGGCGCATCTTGAATTCGGGTGTGACGTCGGCCGCCATTTCGATGACCAGAGGTACGGCGCTGTGCCAGCGTTTGTCGCGAAGCACTGCTACGACGTCGTCGTAGCGAAGGATGGAAAAGCCAATGTCTCCGCGTGCGATCCACGACCGAGTGGCTGCGTCGAGTCCGGCGGTCAACCGCTCGTTGCGATCGTCGGAGATACCGAGGTACGGCAGGTCGAGTTCGCCGACCGGAGTGGGAGACATGGAAGTCAGGCTACGGCCGTTGTCGGTGCGACGAACGGGAGACCGAGCGCTTCGGCAACGGGCTCGTTCGTCACGGCGCCAGCCGCGACGTTCAGACCGTACGCAAGAGCCAAGTCGGAATTCACCGCTTCGCGGGGGCCCTTCTGTGCCACCGCGATGACGTAGGGGAGCGTTGCATTCGTGAGCGCATAGGTGCTGGTGTGCGGCACAGCTCCCGGCATGTTGCCCACGGCGTAATGCACGACATCGTGCAGCACGTACGTGGGCTTCGAGTGCGTTGTTTCCTTCGTGGTCTCGATGCAACCGCCCTGATCGACGGCGACATCGACGATGACCGCGCCCGGCTTCATGGTTCGCACCATCTGCTCGGAGACGACAACCGGTGCACGGCCTCCGGCGACGAGTACCGCGCCGATGAGGAGGTCGGCTTCTGCGACCGAGCGTTCGATCGCTCCGCGGTTCGACGCGAGAGTCATGATGCGTCCCTTGTGGATCTGGTCGACATAGCGCAACCTGTCGATGTTCTTGTCGAGCAGGATCACCTCGGCCTCCATGCCTGCAGCAATCCAGGCGGCATTCCAGCCGACGTTGCCGGCGCCCAGTACGACGACGCGTGCCGGGCGGACACCTGGTGCGCCACCCATCAACACGCCGCGACCCCCGTGCGTGCGCTCGAGGAAATGTGCGCCCATTTGTGGGGCAAGGCGTCCGGCGACCTCGCTCATGGGTGCAAGAAGGGGAAGTTGGTCGTTCTTCGTCTGCACCGTCTCGTACGCGAAAGCGGTGGTTCCCGATGCGACGAGTGCCTTGGCGACCTCGGGATACGCGGCGAGATGGAGATAGGTGAAGAGAACGAGACCCGGTCGCATGAAGCCGAACTCTTCGACCTTCGGCTCTTTCACTTTGACGACCATGTCACACGCCCACGCATCGGCCGCGCCGGGAACGATGTCGGCACCCGCGGCGACGTAGTCGGCATCGGTGATGGATGCGCCGGCACCCGCGTTCGTTTCGACGTACACGTTGATGCCCAGGCGCTCGAGCTCCCGGACCCCGTCGGGTGTGAGTGCGACACGACCTTCCGACTCTTTGATCTCGCGCGGAACACCAACGGTGCGAATGCCCGAACCTGTCGTCGTGGTCATGACCTATTTATACACACGAATCGCTGTGGCAGGATGACGGAATGCAGGCGTTCAGGAACTTCATCAACGGTCAATTTGTCGATGCAAAGAACGGCGAGACGACCGATGTCATCAATCCCTCAAACGGCAAGGTGTACGGAAAGGCTGCGCTGTCACGCGAAGCCGATGTCGATGCCGCAATGCGCGCAGCCGAGGCCGGTTTCGAGGTGTGGCGCGAGTCCACACCCTCCGAACGTTCTCTCGCGCTCTTCCGCATCGCTGATGCGGTGGAGGCCCGCGCGAAGGATCTGATCGCCGCCGAGGTCGAAAACACCGGCAAGCCGATCAGCCTGACAACCAGCGAGGAAATCCCGCCGATGGTCGACCAGATTCGCTTTTTCGCCGGTGCGGCGCGGCATCTCGAAGGCAAGAGCACGGGTGAGTACATGCGCAACATGACGTCGATGATCCGTCGCGAGCCCATCGGTGTTTGTGCCCAGGTTGCACCGTGGAACTATCCGATGATGATGGCCGTGTGGAAGTTCGCACCCGCAATCGCCGCCGGCAACAGCATCGTGTTGAAGCCATCGGACACGACACCCGCCACCACGACGATCCTCGCTGAAATCGCGGCCGAGTTTCTTCCCCCCGGCGTGTTCAACGTCATCTGCGGCGACCGCGATACCGGTCGTGCGATGGTGTCCCATGCGACTCCGAGCTTGGTCTCGGTGACGGGCAGTGTGCGAGCCGGAATGGAAGTGGCGCAGGCCGCTGCGGCCAGCCTGAAGCGAGTGCACCTTGAGCTCGGTGGCAAGGCTCCCGTCGTCGTCTTCGACGACGCCGACCTCGAGGCCGCCGCCGCGGCGATTGCGACGGCGGGTCTGTTCAACGCGGGTCAGGACTGCACCGCGGCAACTCGGGTGCTCGCCGCTCCGCGCGTGTACTCCGATTTCGTGGCAGCGCTCACCGAGGCGGTGGCGGGCTCGAAAACCGGCCAGCCCGACGACGCCGACGTGCTCTACGGCCCCTTGAACAACGAGAACCAGTTGGCCCGTGTCGCGGGTTTCGTCGACCGCGCGCCTTCGCATGCCCGCGTCACGACCGGCGGTGGCAAGGTGGCAGGCGATGGATTCTTCTATTCACCGACCGTCGTCGCCGACCTGAAGCAGAACGACGTGATGATTCAATACGTGTTCTTCGGTCCGGTTCTCACGGTTCAGCAATTCAGCGACGAGGACGAAGCCGTGCGCTGGGCGAACGGCGTCGAATACGGACTTGCATCGTCGGTGTGGACCAAGGACTTCGGTCGTGCGATGCGCATGGCCAAGCGCCTCGACTTCGGCTGCGTGTGGATCAACACCCACATCCCTGTCGTCGCGGAAATGCCGCACGGTGGGTTCAAGAAGTCGGGCTACGGCAAGGACCTGTCGGCGTACTCACTCGAGGACTACACCCGTATCAAGCACGTGATGGCAAACCTCGACAGTTGAGACGCCGGCGTTCACTGAACGCCGTACCCCGCTCCCGGCGTTCAGTGAACGCCGTATGTATACGTCTGCTTGGCGATGTCGAGGTAGACGAAGGTTTCGGTAGCGAGCACTCCGTGAACCGCACGGATTGCATTCGTGACCGAAAGAAGCTCGGCTTCGTCGCGAACGATGACTTCGGCGAGAAAGTCGAACTTGCCCGCGGTGACAACCAGGTATTCGATCGCATCGATGCTGCGCAGGGTGTCGGCGATGCCGTTGGTCGGTCCCGTTGTTGAGATACCGATGAGGGCCATGCGCCGCAGGCCGACCATGAGCGGGTTCGTCACTGCGGCCACCTGGATGACGCCGGTGGTGATGAGGCGTTGAACGCGCTGGCGCACCGCTGCCTCGGACAGTCCGACGGCGGCACCGAGTTGCGTGTAGGGAAGTCGTCCGTCGGCCTGCAGCTGCTCGATGATGCGTTGGTCGGTCGCGTCGAGACGCACCGGACCGTTCTGAGGAGAAGTCGCGGACGAGTCGGTCATCACGGGTGATCGTACGCCCGGTGTTACGCTCGTCCCAATGTCTGAGGAGGGACGACACGGCGTGAACGGTGCTGCGTCACCGGCGGCGAGCGACGTCATCCGCCTCGACCAGGTGCGAAAGCAGTACGGCTCGTTCGTCGCCGTCGACAATGCCGACTTCTCCATCGGACGCGGAGAATTTTTTGCCATGCTCGGCCCATCCGGCTGCGGCAAAACCACGACGCTGAAGATGATCGCCGGCTTCGAACAGCCAACTTCCGGTCGGGTTCTACTCGAGGGCGTCGACGTATCGACCGTCCCACCGCACAAGCGCAACGTGAACACGGTGTTCCAGCAATACGCGCTCTTTCCGCACATGACGGTTGCCGACAACATCGCGTTCGGTCCCCGCAGCAGGAAAATCGCCGATGCCGAGATCAAGAAGCGCGTTGGCGACATGCTCGATGTCGTGCGGCTGTCGGAGTTCGCCAATCGCCGTCCCTCCCAGTTGTCGGGTGGTCAGCAGCAGCGTGTTGCTCTTGCCCGCGCCCTCGTCAACTACCCGAGCGCGTTGCTGCTCGACGAGCCGCTTGCGGCCCTCGACTTGAAGTTGCGTGAGGCGATGCAGATCGAACTGAAGCGAATCCAGCGCGAGGTCGAAATCACCTTCGTGTTCGTCACCCACGACCAGGGCGAGGCCCTCACGATGAGCGACCGCATCGCCGTCATGAGTCAGGGCGTCGTTGAACAGATCGGCTCGGCCACCGACATTTACAAGCGGCCGCAGTCGCTCTTCGTTGCCGGGTTCATCGGCTCGGCGAATCTTCTGCCGGCGGTCGTCGTGCAGGGTGATTCGTCCGGCGCCTCCTTCGACTTTTGGGGTGGCGGTCGCATCACGGTGAAGTCCGACCACGTGAACGCCGCGGTCGCTCTCACTGCGGGCGAGCAGGTCACGGTCATGCTGCGCCCCGAGCATCTGCACGTCACGGGTACTCAGCCCGCGGCCGAGTCGCTTTCTGCGACGGTCACCGACATCGTGTTCCAGGGTGCGTCGGTGCGCATTGTCGCTCGACTGGCGAACGGCACCGAGGTGACCGCCCTCGTGGCCGGCGATGCCGATCTGCCGTTCCTGCGTCCCGACTCCACGGTGTGGCTGTCATGGAACCCGGACGCGCCGTACGTTCTCGACGGATGGCCGAGTGTCGCGGGAGCAACCACCACCAACGTCGACTCGATCGAGGCCTCGCTGTAGTTGGCAACCGCTTCGTAATAACCTCTCATCAACCCGCAAGAAAGGCAGAACCATGGCAGGCAAGTTGAATCGTCGTCAGTTCCT
>CAZVPL010000047.1:0-15233 GCA_964629075.1 uncultured Bifidobacterium sp.
ACGAAGTTCACGAGTCGTCCGGGGACGATGACTTCCTTCTTGGGTGTTGCGCCGGCGAGAAGTTCGATCACCTTGGGGTCGGCCATTGCAGCGGCTTTCGTTGCCGCTTGATCGGCGCCGACGGCGACGTTGATCCGGTGCTTCACCTTGCCGTTGATCTGCACGGGAATCTCGATGGTGTCGCTCGCGAGCAACGACCCGTCGGCGACCGGGAAGGGTTCGTAGGTGATGGTCGTTGAATGGCCGAGGCGGTGCCAAATTTCTTCCGCGATGTGAGGGCACAGAGGGGACAGCATGATGGCGAGGGGCTCGGCGACTTCACGTGGGCACGCGCCGCGTTCGGCGACAAAAGGTGTGAGCGCATTGTTGAGCTCGATGAGTTTGGCAATTGCCGTGTTGAAGCGGAGATTGTCCATGTCGGCACCGACGCCGTCGATGCACTTGTGTAGCACGCGTCGAATGTCGTCGGAGGCGGGCTCGTCGGTCACGCGGGTCTTGCCCGAGTCTTCATCGACGATGTTGCGCCACACGCGCTGCAGGAAGCGCTGCATGCCGACGACGTCACGGGTGTTCCACGGGCGGCTGGCTTCGAGCGGCCCCATCGACATCTCGTAGAGGCGGAACGTGTCGGCTCCGTACTCGGCGTACATGTCGTCGGGTGTGACGATGTTCTTCAGGCTCTTGCCCATTTTTCCGTACTCGCGGGCGACTTCTTCGCCGTCGAAGAAGTACGTGCCGTCACGATCTTCGACCTCGTTGGCGGGTACTGGCTGGCCGCGCATGTCGCGGTATGCGTAGGCCTGGATGTAACCCTGGTTGAACAGGCGATGGAAGGGCTCTTCCGACGACACGTGGCCGAGGTCGTAAAGGACCTTGTGCCAGAAACGCGAATAGAGAAGGTGGAGCACGGCGTGCTCGACACCACCCACATACAGATCGACGCCGCCCGTGTGGCCGGGACCCTTCGGGCCCATCCAGTAGCGCTCGACCTCTTTGTCGACGAAAGCTTGTGAGTTGGTGGGGTCGAGGTAGCGCAATTCGTACCAGCACGAGCCCGCCCACTGCGGCATCACGTTCACCTCGCGTCGGTAGGTTCTTGCCCCATCGCCGAGATCGAGTTCAACAGAGGTCCACTCTTTCGAGCGTGCGAGTGGCGGAATGGGTTCGCTCACGGCATCGTTCGGGTCGAGTCCTTGCGGCTTGAAATCGGCAAGTTCGGGAAGCAGTACGGGAAGCTGCGAGTCGGGAACTGCGTGCGGGTTGCCATCGTCGTCGAAGACGATGGGGAAGGGTTCGCCCCAGTAGCGCTGGCGGGCGAACAGCCAGTCGCGCAGCTTGTACGTGATGGCGGCAGTTCCCTTTCCCTGCGATTCGAGCCACGCGTTCATGGCCGACTTCGCCTCGGCAACGGTGGTGAAGGTCTCGAGCGAAACCGATGCATTCTTCGAGTTCACGTAGGGGCCGTCGCCGACGTAGGCCTCGGGCCACGTTGAACAGTCGATGGTCGGTGCGATGCCACGAGAGTCGAACCACTCTTGGGGCGGCCGTTGCGTGGCCACGATGGGGAGCGAGTACTTGCGGGCGAAGGCGAAGTCGCGTTCGTCACCCGACGGCACCGCCATGATGGCGCCGGTGCCGTAACCCATGAGGACATAGTCGGCGATCCATACCGGTATCTCCTGGCCTGTCACGGGGTTTGTGGCGTACGAGCCGGTGAAGACACCGGTCTTTTCGCGCGCGTCGTCGGCACGTTCATCGTCCTTTTTCGCCGCGGCGTCGGAACGGTAACCCTCGACTGCGGAGCGTTGCGTCTGGGTGGTGAGCGCATCGACGAGGGGATGTTCGGGCGAGAGCACCATGAACGTCGCACCGAAGAGCGTGTCGGGCCGCGTGGTGAACACCTCGATGTCGCCGGCGGGGGAGGGAAACCGCACCCGCGCTCCTTCACTGCGGCCGATCCAGTTGCGCTGCATCAACTTGATGGGCTCGGGCCAATCGAGACGGTCGAGGTCGTCGATCAAGCGATCCGCGTACGCGGTGATGCGCATCATCCACTGGCGCATGTTGCGTTTGAAGACGGGGAAGTTGCCGATGTCGCTGCGTCCTTCGGCCGTGACTTCCTCGTTCGCGAGAATCGTGCCGAGGCCGGGGCACCAGTTGACGGGCGCCTCGGTGAGGTACACGAGGCGTTGGGCGTCGATGATCTTGCGCTGTTCATTGCGAGTGAGGGCGGCCCACGCGCGGCCATCGGGTGTTGCACGCGTCCCTGCCGCGTACTCGGCCTCGAGTTCGGTGACAGGGCGCGCCTTTTTCAGCGTCTCGTCGTACCACGAGCCGAAGATCTGCAGGAAGATCCATTGGGTCCAGCGGTAGTACGCCTCGTCGGTGGTGCTGATGCTGCGACGGGCATCGTGGCCGAGGCCGAGGCGGCGCAACTGACGACGCATGTTGGCGATGTTCGATTCGGTGTTGACCCGCGGGTGGATACCCGTTGCGATTGCGTGCTGTTCCGCGGGCAGACCGAAGCTGTCGTAGCCGAGCGAGTGGAGAACGTTGTAACCCGTCATGCGCTTGTAGCGCGCGAAGACGTCGGTACCGATGTAGCCGAGTGGATGGCCGACGTGCAGGCCCGCACCCGATGGGTAGGGGAACATGTCGAGCACGAACAACTTCGGGCGGCCGGCAACCTTGTCGGGTTCGGCGAGTGGCCCGGCGGGGTTCGGCGCCTCGAAGGTCCCGTTCGCTTCCCAGTGGTCTTGCCACTTCACCTCGATGGTGTCGGCGAAGGCGGCGTTGTACCGGTGGCGGGGGGTGTCGGCAGCCATGGCGCCCAATCGTACGGGGAAGCGACGGTAGCGTGACGCCCATGTCGAGGCCGAAGAAGCGCTCTGCCAACGCCTCGGCGCACCGGTACCCCCGCGAGGCGCGACTGAACGAAATCCTCCGCGAAGTCATTGCCGACGAACTCACCCGGATCGACGATGAGCGGCTCGAGTTTGTCACGGTGACATCGGTCGACGTCGACGCCGAGCTCAATCGGGGCATCGTCTACTACGACTCCCTCGCGGGCGAGGCGGGTGACGCGGCGATCCTCGAAGTCCTGGAAGAACACCGCCGTCGCATCCAGTCCTCGATCGGCAAGCAGGTTCGCGCGAAAAAGACGCCCGTTCTCGAGTTCCGCCCCGACAACGTCATTCGCGCCGCAGAGCGCATCGACGAGGTGCTGCGTGCCGATCGCGAACGCCGCGAACGAACCCGCCTCGACCAGGACTGATCGCGTCGGAACATGGCGAAGCGCAGGCCTCCGGTCGTGCACGGCACGATTGTGATCGACAAGCCCGCCGGCATGACCAGCCACGACGTCGTCGGAAAGTTGCGCAAGACACTGGGGGAAAGGCGCATCGGTCATGCGGGAACGCTCGACCCCGATGCCACGGGCGTCCTCGTGGTCGGCGTGGGTCGCGCGACTCGCTTGATGCAGTGGGTGACCGGGGCTGACAAGGACTACTCGTGCGAAGTGATTCTGGGCTCGCGTACATCGACACTCGACGACTCGGGTGACGTATTGGAAACCTTCGACATGTCGGCCGTGACCATTGCGGATGGTCGTGCCGTGGTCGCCGAATACCTCATCGGTGACATCGACCAGGTGCCACCGATGGTCTCGGCATTGAAAGTCGATGGAAAGCGATTGCACGAATACGCCCGTGAAGGTGTCGAGATCGAACGCAAGGCGCGGCCGGTACATGTGGCGCGTTTCGATCTCGAGGAAACGGCCGATGCAGGCGTGTGGCGGATGATCGTGACGTGCTCGTCGGGAACCTACGTGCGCAGCCTCGGTGATGATCTGGGGCGCCTGCTCGGCGGCGCAGCACACATCAGAAAACTGCGCCGTCACCGAGTCGGTCGTTTCGATGAGGCAATGTGCTCGTCGCTCGATGCGCCGGCCGTGCTGTCGGAGTCTGAGATGGTCGCCCACCTTCCACGGGTCGACGTCGACGTGGCGACGGCAGCGCGTATCGCCAACGGCGCGATGCTCTCCGTCGAGGTTGGTTTCACGGGCTCGGGTCCGTGGCGGGTGCACGACCCCGACGGATCATTGTTGGCCGTTTATGAAGCGAGTGGACGAAACGCCGACGACGGCAGCACGCTGGTGAAGCCATCTGTGGTGTTGTCGGTTGGCGGGTAGCGTTCCGTCGATGCTCGTCGTTCGCGATCTGTCGAAGTCGCCGTGGCCGGGTCGCCGGTCGGTTGTCACGATCGGTGCCTACGACGGTGTGCATCGTGGACACCAGTCGGTCATCGCTTCCGTGCGCGAGAAGGCGGCCGCTGAAGGTGCACTGAGCACGGTCGTCACGTTCGATCGCCACCCGGCGTCGGTGGTTCGCCCCGAGTCGGCGCCACTCTTGCTCACCGATCTCGACCAGAAGCTCGAACTCCTCGCGGCGACCGGCGTCGACGCGGTCGTCGTGGTGCCCTTCGACGAGACCCAGGCATCGGAAGCGCCGAGCGGGTTCATCGAGCGGGTCTTGGTTCGTTGTCTTGCGGCGAGTCACGTCGCCGTGGGCGAGGACTTCCACTTCGGCAAGAACCGTGCGGGCGACGTCAGCATGCTGCGCGAGCAAGGCGCGCGACATGGTTTCACGGTCGGCCCGCTCGAGTTGTTGCAGCGCGACGACGGTGTCGATGAACCTGTCAGTTCAACGGCGATTCGCCGCGCGCTGAAGGGTGGCGATGTCGCGATTGCCGCCCACATGCTCGGCCGCTGGTTCGAAGCCCGCGGACCGGTCGTCGACGGAGACCACCGCGGACGCACCATCGGGTTTGCAACGGCGAACGTGCAGGTGCCCGGCTTCATCTGTCTTCCCGCCGATGGCGTGTACGCGGGCATCTACACGCGTCCCGACGGCTCGCGCTGGCCGTGCGCGGTGAACCTCGGTCGCCGACCGACCTTCTACGAACACAGCGACTCGTCACTGCTCGAGGCGCACCTCATCGATGCATCGGTGAACCTCTACGGCGAGGCTGCAAGGGTGCAGTTCACTCATTTCCTTCGCTCAGAGCGCAAATTCAACGGACCCGACGCGCTGATCGCCCAGGTCAAGCTCGACATCGATCATGCGCGTGAGTTGGTCAGTTCCTTGCCACCCGACGTGCGGCCGTAGAGAGTGGTGCGCTGCTCGAGCGTGCGGCCGAGCGGCGAGACAACCGCGCCGAACGAGTCTTCGCTCATCTTCTGGCCGTGGGCGGCGCCCGCGGCCCGCGAGATGTTCTCGTCCATCAGCGTTCCGCCGAGGTCGTTGCAGCCGGCCTGAAGAAGCTGACGTGCGCCGTCGACGCCGATCTTCACCCACGACACCTGAATGTTGTCGATGAGACCGTGATACGCGATGCGCGCGATCGCGTGCATCAACACCGTCTCGCGGAAAGTCGGGCCGCGACGCGCCTGCCGCTGGAGATAGATGGGTGACGCCATGTGGACGAAGGGGAGCCCGACGAACTCGGTGAAGCCACCCGTCTCTCGCTGCAAGTCGCGGGTGACGACCATGTGCCGCGCCCAAGAGTCGATTCCTTCGATGCTGCCGAACATGATGGTGATGTTCGAGCGCAATCCGACGGAGTGCGCGACCCGGTGGCATTCGAGCCATTCCTCGGTGTTGATCTTGTCGGGGCAGAGAATTGCGCGAACTTTGTCGTCGAGGATCTCGGCGGCCGTGCCGGGCAACGACGCGAGCCCCGCGTCTTTCAGGCGCGTGAGATACGACTCGAGCGGTTCACCGAGTCGTCGTGCGCCCTCGGTGACTTCGAGCGCGGTGAAGCCGTGCACGTGGATCTCGGGTACGGCGTCCTTCACGGCCTGTGCGACGTGGATGTAGTAGTCGCCGTCGAAGTCGGGGTGAATGCCACCCTGCAACGTGACTTCCGTGGCCCCCATCGCCGCGGCCTCGGCTGCACGGTGGGCAATGTCGTCGAGCGTGAGCAGGTAGGGAGTGCCGCGCAGGTTGAGCGACAGCTTTCCCTTCGCAAAGCCACAGAAGCGACACTTGAACGTGCACACGTTTGTGTAGTTGATGTTGCGGTTGTGCACCCACGTCACCACGTCGCCGACTGCTTCCCGGCGTAGGTGGTCGGCGAACTCGGCGATCGCATTGACTTCCCGACCGCGGGCCCGGAACATGCGCACGATCTGCGATTCATCGGGCAGTTCACCACGACCGACGCCATCGAAGATTTCGGCGAGGTCGAGTGGTGTTTTCGACGCGCCGGGCAACAAGGTGGGGGCCTGGTTGGTTGCGCCCGAGTACCACTGCGAAGACTTGTGGCCGACGAGCACGACCTCGGCGCCGTCCTTCACGACATCGGCCGCACTCACTTTTTCGGGCCACACCGAACCGGGGTCGTCTCGCCCGAGGAACTCCGCGTCGGTGCGGTCCTGTACCGCGAAGTGCAGCGACGGAGCGAGCCATTCGTGCGGTCGCGCCACGTATTCCGGATAAATGGTGAGTCGTGGGGCGAGTTCGAAGCCCCGCTCGTTGCTGGCGCGACGCAGCAGGTCGAGCGCCGGCCACGGACGCTCGGGGTTCACGTGGTCGGCCGTGACGGGCGAGACGCCACCCCAATCGTCGATACCGGCATGGAGAAGCACACCGAAGTCGTCGGAGAGGTTCGGTGGTGCCTGCAGATGGATCGTCTCGGGAAGAAGGAGGCGGGCGACTGCGATCGACCACATGTACTCGTCGGGTGGGCACGGTGCGGCGTGTTGCATTCCGGTGCGGGGCTTCGGGAGGAAGTTCTGCACGATGACTTCCTGCACGTGGCCGTGCCGCGCGTGCGAGGCGGCGATGGCTTCAAGAGCGGCAATGCGGTCTTCGCGGTTCTCACCGATGCCGACGAGGATGCCCGTGGTGAACGGGATCTTCAGTTCGCCGGCCCACTCGAGCGTGTCGAGTCGACGCTGGGGAATCTTGTCGGGTGCGCCGCGGTGGCAAGCGAGATCGTCGCGCAGGGTTTCGACCATCATCCCTTGCGACGGTGACACCGCACGGAGCATGTCGAGCTCGTCGCGGTACAGGGCTCCGGCGTTCGCATGGGGGAGAAGACCCGTCTCGTCGAGCACCAGTTTGGCCATGTCGTGTACGTAGTGGACGGTCGAGTCGTAGCCGTTGGTCGCCAGCCACTTTGCGGCGACGTCGTAACGCAGTTCGGGACGTTCACCGAGGGTGAAGAGTGCTTCGTGGCAGCCATGGCGTGCACCCTCGCGCGCAATCGCCAGAACCTGGTCGGCCGTGAGGTAGGGGTTTTCGAGTCGCGCCGGCGGCTGGGCGAAGGTGCAGTAACCGCACGTGTCACGGCACAACATGGTGAGGGGAATGAAGACCTTCGGGGAAAAGGTGACACGCGAACCAAAGAGTGCGTCGCGTCGGGCAGAAGCGAGGGCAAGCAGCTCGTCGAGTGGGGCGGAGAGCAAAAAGTCGTGCGACATGCGCTGGGACGACATGTGTGAACCTCTTCGAGGGTCGAGTCGGATGTGAATGCCAGCGCTTGACGGAGGATGACCGGGAGCAAGAAATCCGGCCGACCCCCTAGATGTCGAGCATTGTCAGGTTAGCCCAAGACGGGTGATCGAGTGCAATGGGGTGCGTCAGCGGTGCAGCGCGGTGAAGAGAGCGCGCACGTTGTGGCTGCTCATGGGGAGACGGTGGCCCGTGCGGCTGATGAAGCCCAGCTGCACGCCCGTTGCGGGGTCGAGCACCGTGAACAGTTGCTCGTGGCCGTCTTGGTCGACGATCACGTCGGTGAGAAGCGGCACACCCGTACGTGCCAGGGCCTGCTGGGTGAAGCCGGCGTTCAACACCTCGATGGCGATGTGCTGCACCCCCGAACCGTATTGGTCGAGATGTGCCCGCACGGCGGGATCGTCGCCGGCACCGAGCAGGACGACGGTGACGCCGCCGGCCTCGGCGAGGAACATCGCCGGGTCGTCGGTGGGCTCGATGCGAAAGCCCATCTGTGCGAAGAACGTTCGTGCGGCAACGATGTCGACGACGGCAACGACGACGTGGTCGATTCGGCAGGCGACCGTGTCGAGTTCGGTGTCTCCGCTCGGCTCGGCCACTTTCACCGGGGCGGCCTCCGCGCGTTCGATGGCAACCTCGATGCGATGCGTCTCGGACAGCAACGTGCGGAAGATCTGTTCGGCGAAGTCGGCATCGATGCCCTTGTCGATGGCCCACTGGCGACGGCTCGTGAGAACCTGACGAACTCGTTCCGGCTGGATGATTGTCGTCGCACTCCTCGACTTCACTTCGGCGACCCGCCGGCACACGTCGAGTCGGCGGGCGAGGAGTTCGACGATTCCGCGGTCGATCTCGTCGATCTCGTTGCGCAGCGCAGCCAGTTCGTCGTTGGTGCTCATGAGGTGTGTGGTTCGATCAACCGTTCGATGTGTTTCGCAAGGACGTCCATCTCGATGTTCACACGATCTCCCGGGCGGCGTACACCGAGGGTGGTGACTTCGGCTGTGTGCGGGATGACCGCGACGTCGAAGGTGTCGGCGCCGAGATTGAAGGCAGTGAGGCTGATGCCGTCGACGGTGACGGATCCCTTCTCGACGAGGTAGCGCATGAGATGTGAGGGGATGCGGACGCGAAGGTCGGGAGCGGAGTTGACGACTGTTCCGACACCGTCGACGTGCCCGAGGACGATGTGTCCGCCGAGTCGCTCGCCGAGCGCCATCGGGCGCTCGAGGTTCACGCGGTCGCCGGACTGCGCGTCGGACAGATTGGTGCGTGAATAGGTTTCGTCGCTGACCTCGGCCTCCCACCAGTCGTCACCGGATGCGACGAGGGTGAGGCAACAACCGTTGACGGCAATCGAGGCGCCGAGGCCGCTGCCGTCCAGCACGGTACGGGCGTTGATACGCAAGCGGGAGCCGGCACGGGAGGCGATTGTCCCCAACTCTTCGACGATTCCCGTGAACACGCGCCAAACCCTAATGCCGGCTGGGTTGGGGGAGACCGACCCTTTCCGTAGCCTGACGGGGTCGGTTGAGGCCACACCTTCAGCCGATGCCCGTGGTCACAAGGTCCACGAGCGACCCGTTCCAGAAGCGAGGCACACATGCCGGAGAAATCCAGCAAGCAGACAACAATCGCTGCGCACCAGCAGCACGGCACCGACACCGGTTCCCCCGACGTTCAGATCGCGCTCCTCACCGATCGCATCAACGAACTGACGGAGCACCTGAAGACCCATCCCAAAGACCACCACTCGCGTCGTGGCCTTTTGATGCTGGTCGGTCGTCGTCGCCGCATGCTCGACTACGTGCGCGACCGCGATGTCCAGCGTTACCGCGATCTCATCGCCAAGCTGGGTCTGCGCCGCTGATCCTCCGGCGTGGGTATCCCACCAACGCGGTGGGTGCCCGCGCCACAATTGAATTGCACCGAAGCACGTATGCGTCGGTTGTCAGTCGCCGAACCCGCGGACATGCCCATTGCGTCATGGCCTGCCGCGAGATTGCCGACTGGGAACCGACACCAGCTCCGGTGCACACGTTTCGCCAAGGTGGCGAAACGCACAAAGACGTTCTGCCGAGGAGGCAGAACCGTAGATAAGGAGCAGACAGATGGCTGATGCCATTCGCGTCTCTGGTGCCGTTTCGGGCACCGACAAGATCCTCGCTTTCGAGACGGGGAAACTTGCACAGCAATCACAGGGTGCCGTCGTCGCGAGCCTCGGCCGCACCACGGTCTTGGCCACCGCCAACGCCGCGAAGGGGGTGCGTGACGGCATCGACTTCTTCCCGCTGACGGTCGACGTCGAAGAGCGTGCCTACGCCGCAGGAAAGATCCCCGGCGCTTTCTTCCGCCGTGAGGGTCGTCCGACCGAAATGGCGATTCTCACGTGCCGTCTCACCGACCGCCCGCTGCGTCCCGCGTTCCCCGACGGGTACCGCAACGAGACGCAGATCGTTCTCACGGTCATCGGTGCCGACCAGACGAACCCGCACGACGTGTTGTCGATCAATGCGGCGTCGGCATCGTTGATGATCAGCGGCATCCCCTTCGAGGGACCGATCGGCGCGGTGCGAGTTGCGTACTCGACCGATGGTGAGTGGGTCCCGCACCCCACCTTCGAGGAAAGCGAAACATCGACCTTCGAACTCGTCGTTGCAGGTCGTGAACTCGAAGACGGCGACGTCGCGATCATGATGGTCGAGGCGGGCGGAACCGAGAAGAGCTTCACTTTCTACGAGGCCGGTGCACCGAAGGTGAACGAGAGCGTCCTCGCCGGCGGTCTCGAGGCATCGAAGAAGTGGATCAAGGAGTCGATCGCACTCCAGCGTCAACTGGTCGCCAGCGTCATCGCGACCAAGGGCCCGATCGAGCCGCTGTCGTACACGCCGGTCCTCGACTACACAGACGAGGTTTTTGCGGCTGTCGAGGCGTCGGCAACGTCGAAGCTCGCGCCGGCCGTTCGCATCTCGCTGAAGAGCGAGCGCAACGAGGCGATCGACAAGGCAACCGCCGAAACTGTCGCCGAACTCTGCGGCACCGCCGATGCCCCCGGTCGTTTCGCCGGCCAGGAAAAGGGTGTGAAGGAAGCCGTCCGCAGCCTTACCAAGAAGCTGGTGCGCAAGCGCATCGTCGAAGAGGGCATGCGTATCGACGGACGTGGTCCGCGCGACCTGCGTGCGCTGTCGTCGGAAGTCGGCATCCTGCCGACGGCCCACGGCACGGGCCTCTTCCAGCGTGGCGAGACCCAGGTCATGAACGTGTGCACACTCGCCATGCCGCGTATGAACCAGATGCTCGACACGCTCACGCCCGACACCGAAAAGCGCTTCATCCACCACTACAACATGGCTCCGTGGGCCAACGGTGAGACCGGTCGCGTGGGTTCGCCCAAGCGTCGCGAAATCGGCCACGGCGCGTTGGCCGAGCGCGCGCTCCTGCCTGTTGTGCCCAGTCAGGAAGACTTCGCGTACACCATTCGCCTCGTCAGTGAAGTGCTGTCGTCGAACGGCTCGACCTCCATGGGTTCGGTCTGCTCGTCGAGCCTGTCGCTCATGGACGCGGGTGTTCCCATCAAGGCGCCGGTTGCCGGTATCGCGATGGGTCTTGTGTACGCCGAGGGCAAGTACACCACCCTCACCGACATTCTCGGAGCCGAAGATGCCTTCGGTGACATGGACTTCAAGGTCGCCGGAACCGCCGATGCTGTGACGGCCTTGCAGCTCGACACGAAGATCGACGGCATTCCCGCCGACGTTCTCGCCGCCGCGCTCGATCAGGCCAAGGAAGCGCGTCTTGCGATTCTCGACGTCATGAACCGCGCCATTGCGGGTCCGCGTGCCGAAGTGGCCGAAACCGCACCGAAGATCGTGTCGTTCACGATTCCGCTCGACAAGGTCGGCGAGGTCATCGGCCCGAAGGGCAAGGTCATCAACACCATCCAGCAAGAGACCGGAGCCGACATCGCCATCAGCGACGACGGCGCCGTGGGCATCGTGACCATCGGTTCACCCGACTCGCTGAAGGTGAACGATGCGCGCGAGCGAATCATGAACATCGTCCAGCCGCCGACGGCCGACCTCGGCGCCACCTACAAGGGTCGCGTTGTTTCGATCACCAAGTTCGGTGCGTTCGTGAACATCCTCCCCGGGCGCGATGGTCTCGTGCACATCTCGAAGTTGGGCAAGGGCAAGCGCATCAACAACGTCGAAGATGTGCTGCAGTTGGGTGACGAAATCGAGGTGCGTGTCGACGACATCGACGACAAGGGCAAGATCAGTCTCACGCCGGTCGGTGAGGGCTACGAGAACCTTCCCGTCGACGACGGTGGCGAGCGCCGCGAGCGTGGTCCCCGCGACGATCGTGGCCCCCGCGGTGATCGCGGCGGACGTGGTGACCGCGGCGGCCGGAACGATCGCGGTGATCGTGGCCCACGCGAAGACCGTGGCGAGCGTCGTGCGCCGAAGTCCGATGACGAAGGCGGCGAGGCCGTGTCGGTCAGCTTCGAGGATGAGTTCGAAAACGAGCTCTCCGAGCAACTCGGCGACCTCGGCCCCGGTCGCGACTCGGGACGCCGTCGTCACCGCTGATCACAGCGAACAAAACGAAATCCGACTCACGACCCCGACCGACTACGGTCGGGGTCGTGACGTCTTCGGAAACAATTCGCGTCGGTGTCGTCGGCGCCGGCGGGCGCATGGGGGCAACCGTGTGCGCCGCGGTCGCGGCCGACCCTCAGCTTCATCTCGCTGCTGCGGTTGATCCCGGTCACGTGGGCGTGTCGCTCCACGGTGTCACGGTTGCAGCAGACCTGAAGGCGCTCGCCGATGCGAACTGCTCGGTTGTCGTCGACTTCACGGTGGCAGCCGCCGCTCGCACGACGCTTCCCTGGCTCGCGATGCACGGTATGCACGCGGTCGTGGGGACCACGGGATTCTCCGACGACGATCTGGTGAACTTTCGCCGGTCGTTTTCGGCCAGCAATTGTCTGATCGCAGCAAACTTCGCCATCGGCGCGGTGTTGATGATGAAGTTTGCCGAGCAGGCCGCGCCGTACTTCGACACGGCTGAGATCATCGAATTGCACCACAACGCGAAAGCCGACGCACCAAGTGGTACCGCCGTTGTGACCGCACAACGTATGGCCGCGGCAAGCGACACGTGGGCATCCGATCCGACAACCCACGAGGTGTACCCCGGGGCTCGCGGTGGCGAAGGTCCCGCCGGAATCCGGATTCATTCGGTGCGCATGGTCGGCATGACCGCGCATCAAGAGGTCATCCTCGGGGGGTCCGGCCAGACGTTGACCATCCGGCACGACAGCTTCGATCGGGTCAGTTTCATGCCGGGCGTCGTGCTGGCATGCAAGAAGGTGACCGACACGCCCGGTCTGACACTTGGCCTCGACGCGATTCTCTGACCGGCGCTAGCTGCCCGTCGTCTCGTCGTTGATCGGAGGATCAAGCGGGCGACGTTTCCGGGCCTGGAGCGCCGAGACTCCGAACAGAGCGATAACGATCCACCATTGATAACGCTCAATGGCCTTCAGGAACGAGCGCACCTGGTCTTCGAAGATGTCTCCGCCGATGCGCAGGAGAATCAACTTGATGACGATGCCGACCACGAGGCACGGCAGGTACTTTGTGAACGACATCTTGCGGTGGCCGAGCAGGACGCAGACGACATTGCTCCCCGGCATCAGAACCACCGCGAAGCCACCAGCCTTGTCGACGGCGCGCTCGACCCAGCGGTAGATCGCCGGGGTCTCGCCCACGGTCTCTTCCACCCACCGCACGGTTCGGTCGCCGTACCAACGCCCGACGAAGAAGAGTGCGACCCCGGCGGCGAGGATGCGCAAGAACCCGATGATGAACCACGGCACGGGTGAGGTGAACGGAACCGACCCGAAGAGGTTTCGGTTGCGGGACGACAAAACAAGCATCGGGAGAGGTTTTTCGTCGACGAGGGCCGGCCCGATGTTCGAGCCGATGGTTCCCGCGATGAAGAGAAGCGACGTGATCGCGAGAACCGCTTTGCGCACGGGCGAAAACTAACCGACGGGGCGTGGGTTGACACCATGGAGGGTGCCTTTTCGGGCTGGCTACTCTTCTTTCATGCGCGGACTCATGCAGGACACACCGTTGACGATCGTTCATCTTTTCGATCGTGCCGAGAAGTACCACCGAGACAAGACAATCACGACGGCGACACCGCGTGGCAAGGAAAAGATCAACTACGGCGACTGGGCCGAACGGACACGACGCCTCGGTGGCGTGCTCGACAATCTCGGGATCTCGGCCGATGGACGAGTCGCAACATTTGCATGGAACACACAACGTCACCTCGAGTTGTACTTCGCCGCGCCGTGCACCGGACGTGTCCTTCACACGCTGAACATCCGTCTCTTCCCGGAGCAGGTGACGTACATCGTCAACCACGCGAACGACGAGGTGATCTTCGCCGACAAGTCGCTCCTCGGTCTCTTGTTGCCGTTGTTTCCCACATTTGGTTGCGTCAAGCATCTCGTGGTCATGGATGACGCGCCGGGTGACATGCCAACGGTCCCCGGTGTGCAGGTGCACGACTACGAGACGCTCCTCGCCAAGGCCAAGCCCGTCGAGTTCGACGTGCGCGACGAAAATCTCGCGGCAAGCATGTGTTACACCAGTGGCACGACGGGCAACCCGAAGGGTGTCGTCTACAGCCACCGCAGCACGTACCTGCACACGATGGGGGCGATGACGGTCGACAGTCTTGGTGCGCGCGAGAGCGACATCATTCTTCCGGTCGTTCCGATGTTTCATGCGAACGCGTGGGGATTGGCCCATGCGGCAGTCGCCTCGGGTGCGAGCCTCGTGATGCCCGGACCGGATCTGTCGGGCAAGGCGATCGCAAACCTCATCGTCGAGGAAAAGGTGACGGTCGCCGCAGGTGTGCCGACAATCTGGATGGGTGTGCTTCCCGAACTGAAGGGGCGCGACACGTCCTCGCTGCGGGCGATTCCCTGCGGTGGCTCCGCGGTGCCGAAGGCACTCAGCGAGGCCTACCGCGAACAAACCGGACTTCCGATTCTCCAGGCCTGGGGAATGACCGAAACCAGCCCGATTGCATCGACCTGCACCCTGTCCGCGGCCGACAAGTTGCTGTCGCACGAACAGCAGGCCGAACTGCGCACGACGGTTGGCCGCATCAACTTCGGCGTCGAGTGTCGTGTCGTCGAACCCGACACCACGAACCCCGTGCCGTGGGACGGAGAAACCAGCGGTGAATTGCAGTGTCGTGGTCCGTGGATTGCGGCGACGTACTACAACGACGAGCGCGCGGGGGAGAGCTTCACAGCCGACGGGTGGCTGCGCACCGGTGACGTGGCGACAATGGACGCGCAGGGCCGCGTGCGCCTGGTCGACCGGACGAAGGACCTCATCAAGAGCGGTGGGGAGTGGATCTCGTCGGTCGATGTCGAGAACGAATTGATGGCTCATCCGAAGATCAAGGAGGCGGCGGTCATCGGCGTTCCGCACCCGAAGTGGGCCGAGCGCCCGCTGGCGTGCATCGTGCCGAAGGATGGCGAGACCATTTCGAAGGACGAGATCATCGACTTCCTCGTGCCGCGACTGGCCAAGTGGCAACTTCCCGACGACGTGGTGTTCATCGACGAAGTCCCGAAGACGAGCGTCGGAAAGTTCTCGAAGAAGACCCTGCGCGACCGCTTCGCGG
>CAZVPL010000048.1:0-14631 GCA_964629075.1 uncultured Bifidobacterium sp.
CCCATGCCGATGATTGCCACCTTGTCGCGAATTCCGTGACTTGCCATGTCTCCTCTTTGATTTTGCGCTACGCCCTCACGGGCTTCGCTTTGCCTATGCGCTACGCCCTCACGGGCTTCGCTTTCCAGAAATAATTGTGGATGCCGTCGACGGTGTAGAGACGGCGGAACGTCATCTCCACTCGGTCGCCAATCTTCACTGCTGCCGGGTCGACGTCGGTGAGTTCGCACTGGAACCGACCGCCACCGTCGAAGTCGATGACGGCGGCCACGACGGGCGGGCTCATGCTGTAGGCCAGTCTGTCGACTGTGTAGGTGGCGATGGTGGCCTGCACGTCGGCCATGCGAACCATCTCCATCTGGTCGATGCTGCCCGACTTCATGCTGACGCGCGCTGGCGGCAAGTACACGAAGCCGCTCTCGTCGCGACTTCCGTACAGACCGTACTTCCATGCCTGCGCGCGCAGGCTCGGTGGGCCGGCAGGGCGATCGGGTTCGGGGCGCCGTGGCGGCTCGCGGTGCAGGAATCCCCGCCACGTGAGGAACTGCGTGTAGGCGAGGTCGTTTCGTCCGGCGGCGATCTGTCCACGCACGGTCAATGCCGCATCCTGGCGCGCGCGGTACTTCGTGATGGCATCGGTGGTGCGCAACAGCCACACGTTCACGCCGTCCGCCAACAAAACAAGGGCGATGATCTGGCCAGGCTCGGCGCGGTCGAGAACGTCGGCCAGGATGACGGCCCACTGTGCCGTCCCTGGGTTGCCGATGCTCGCCGACAAGTCGTCGGCGACCGATTCCGCTGCCACACCGCACGCTTTCACCGCGGCTTTCACGGCGCGGGTGTGGAGTCCGGAGAAGATTGCATGCGCGATGTCGCCGGGAGCGAGGTTCGCCGCCTTCAGTGCGTCACCGAATGCGTTGTCGACGAGCGGTGCATACGCATGCTCCCCGAATCGTTCTTCCCACTGCTTGCTTGCGGGCTCGCCCGGCTGGCGCCAGCGATCGGTGAACTCGGCGGTTGCTGCCGCCCCGCCGATGACCTCGGCGATCACACCGTCGTTGCCAAAACAGAACGCCGCTGCCGCATCACCACCGGCTGCTTCGTCGGCACCACCGGGAAGACCGGTGCGAATGTCGGAAACGATTGCCATCGCATCGTCGAAACTGGCACCCATCATTGCGGCCACTCCGCTGCGCACCGAGCCGACGGTGTCGAATGCGTTGGTCGACCCGGGGAGGCTGAGCGCAGCGTGGATCGTGTTCGCATTCGTCTTGTCGAGGTACGCGGGGTCGGTGGTTGCGAACCACAGCGAATTCGGCATCCAATTCGGAGCCGCGTTGCGCATCGCGATGCGACCGGCCTCGACGCCCATCGACGTCGTGTCCTCGTCGAAGCTCGCGACCGCGCGTTCACCCTTGCCACCACCCGCGCCGAGCGACTTTGTGATGACTCCGCGCTGCAGGCGCCAGTAAGGGATGTAGGACCCGTAAGCGACGATTCCGGTCATGTGGGGACAATAACCCACAGCGACAATGCCGAATCCAGCGCGGCTGGTGCCGCCGAACTACGAGTAGTAGGGGTTTTCGCCGTTGGCGTGGTCGGTCAGGTCACGGACCTTCAACACGCCGGGGACCTTCTCGACGAGGGTCGTCTGGACACCTTCGAGCATCGTCATGCGGCTCATCGAGCACCCGTGGCAACCCCCGCCCATTGTGAGGTAGGCGGTGCCTTCGCCGTCGTGGCCGACGAAGGTGACGAAGCCACCGTGTGCAGCGAGCGCCGGGTTGACTTCCGAGCGAAGCACGTCGTTGATCGACACCGACATCTCGTCGTCGCTGACGAGGCCGTCGACCGACGGAGCAAGCGGCTTGTTCGGGTTCCGGATGATGAGACCCTGGGTGTCGTTGTAGTCGAGGATGGATCCGGTGAGCAGTTCGATGCTGTTGGCGGGCACGATGATCTTCAGGCCATCGACGGTGCGCACCTCGTCGGTGAAAGCGGCGGTGGTGACCTTCTCGAACGAGAGGTCGTAGCGGAAGTCCTCGCCAGGAGCACTGATGATTTCGATGCGAAGGCCCAACTGCGTGGTTTCGGGTTCCATGTCGCGAAGCTCTTTCAGTTTCACGACGGCGGTGGCCGTGACGTCGACGAGAGCGTTGTCGACGGTGTTTCCACCCTCGGCAAAGGGGCTTGTGGGAACGGTGGATCCTGCGAGCGGACTGGGGGGTGTCGTCACGTGCTTCAGGGTATCTGCGTCGTCAAGCACCCGTCGTCAGTAACTGGAGATGGCACCGCCACCGTCACATTCGATGCGCTGGCCGGTGACGTAACCCGAGCCCGCCGAGCAGAACCAGAGAATGACTTCGGCCACATCGTTCGGCTGGCACACGCGCCCGAACGGCGATTTCGCGTCGAGTTCACGCAGGTCGTCCATTTCGCGTTTGCCGTGCATCGAGCGCGCGAGGCGCACCCCCATGTCGGTTTCCACCAGGCCGGGTGCGGCGATGTTGACGTGGATGTTGTTGTGGCGTTCTTCCTTGGCGAGTGTGTACGCAAGTGCTTCCATAGCCGCCTTGCCCATGTTGTAGGGCGCCCCCTTGGCGGAATAGTGCGACGTGGCAACCGACGACACGAAGACGATGTCGCCGCGTTCCCGGGTGCGCATCGACGGCAGAACGGCCGCGGCAAGTTGGTGGCCGCCGATGGCATGAACGGCCAGGAGTTTTTCCACTTCGGCTGCGTCGGTATCGGCCACCGCCCTGCCTTTCGAAGCGATTCCCGCGTTGTTCACGAGAATGTCGACGAAGCCGAAATCAGAAATGACCTGTGCAACCATCGCCCGACAGGCGTCGTAGTCGGCCACGGACGCTTGATAGGTGCGGGCGGTGCCACCCGTGGCAACGATGTCGCGGCACACCGCATCGGCCTCGTCCTTGCCCCGCGAATAGTTGATGGCGATCGCCGCACCCTCGGCCGCGAGTCGGCGACTGATGCCGGCGCCGATACCCCGGCCGCCCCCGGTCACGATTGCAACGCGCCCATCAAGTTGTCCCATGTCGACAAACCTAATCAGCGCCCGACGGGGTAAACTTCGCAGCAACACCACGGGGAGCTCGTCGGATCGGCGGGCTGAGAGGGTGGCCGCCGCCACCGACCCGAGAACCTGATCCGGGTAATGCCGGCGGAGGGAAGCGATGCAAGGCGACGCAGTCGACAAGCGAGTTCTCGTGGTCACCGGAGGATCGGTGATGCGCGTCGCCCCGCAGCTCGACGCATTCGACCTGATCGTCGCGGCCGATTCGGGGGTCGACTCCGCATTCGCCCTCGGCTTGCACCCCGACGTCGTCATCGGTGACCTCGATTCCGTTTCGGAGAGCGGGTTGGCACGCGTGCGCGCGTCGAACGCCATCGTGATCGAGTCGCCCACCGACAAGGACCTCACCGACACCGAACTGGCTCTCGTCCATCTTCTCACCCTCGGTGTGCGGTGCGCGACGGTTCTGAGTCCGGGCGGTGGTCGCCTCGACCACGCCCATGGTCTTCTCACGGCACTGGCGAACCCGGAGCTGTCGGCCATCGCAGTCGAAGCGATCATCGACACCGCCCACGTCACCGTCCTGCACGGTGCCGATACACGCTCGATTCCGCTGCGGGGTTCCCACCTCACTGCACTGCACGCGATGAACGGCGTGGCTCGCGGCGTCACCACCTCGGGATTCCGCTGGAACCTGTCGAACGACGACCTCGCGCCGTGGGTGAGCCGCGGCGTCAGCAACGAAATGGTGGCGCCCGTTGCGGAGGTGTCGGTTGAACACGGGGCACTCATTGTCGTGCAACCGCTCGCCCACGAACAATCTCCCACCACCCCCTTCACGAAGGAGACATGAAATGAAGAAAACGTCGTTTGTTGTCACGGCTCTTGTCGCTGCGACCGCGCTCGGTGCCTGCGGCGGCGACTCCGAGTCGACACCGAAGTCGCTCACCCTGCTCGCTTACGACTCGTTCACACCGTCCGAGGGAATCTTCGATGCGTTCACGAAAGAGACGGGTATCGAGGTCGAGGTGGTGACCGGCGGCGATGCGGGGGAACTCGTCGCCAAGGCCGTCCTCACTGCGGGCGAGCCCGAAGGTGACGTGCTGTGGGGTGTCGACAACACCCTGATGTCACGGGCCATCGAGGCCGACGTCTTCGCACCGCACCGGTCGGCACACATCGACGACCTTGACCCGGCGGCCGTCGCGCTGGTGACCGACGATCTCCTCACGCCCGTCGACACCGGCGACGTGTGCGTGAACTACGACAAAGCCTGGTTCGACGAGAACAAGCTCACTCCCCCGGGCTCGCTCGACGATCTGGCGAAGCCCGATTACAAGGGGCTACTCGTCGTTCAAAACCCGAACACGTCGTCACCCGGGCTCGCGTTCCTCCTCGCCACCATCGCCACGTTCGGCGAGACCGGATGGCAGGACTACTGGTCGGCTCTGCGCGACAACGACGTGAAGGTCGTTGACGGATGGACCGAGGCGTACACCGTCGAATTCTCGGGTTCGTCGGGCAAGGGCACCCGCCCGCTCGTCGTCAGTTATGCATCGAGTCCGCCCGCAGAGGTCGTGTACTCCGACCCGCCGGTTGATGCACCACCCACGGCCGTCATCGAATCGACGTGCTTCCGACAAGTTGAGTTCGCGGGCGTGCTGCGCGGCACGAAGAACGAGGATGCGGCCGCCAAATTGGTCGACTACCTCTCGGGCCCGGTCTTCCAGGCCGATCTTCCGCTCACATTGTTCGTCAATCCCGCGAACACCACGGTCGAACTGCCGAAGGCATTCACCGACTTTGCCGCAACACCCGACGCACCATTGACGATGGACCCGGCGCAAATCGAGACCAACCGCACGACCTGGCTCGAGAATTGGCGGACCGCAGCACTGTGACGGCGATGCCGTACGTTCGCACCGCACGACGGTTGGTGATCGTGCCGGTTGCGTTCGTCGCCGTCTTCATCGCCTGGCCGACGGTCGCGACACTTCGTCGGGGTTTCGACGTCACCTCGGTTCTCACCGATGCAGGCCTGCGCACGACTGTGTGGTTCACCGCCTGGCAGGCGTTGCTGAGCACGATCATCACGCTCGCAGTCGGTCTGCCCGCGACGTGGGTTCTTGCCCGACACGATTTCACGGGTCGACGCTTCGTTCGCGCGCTCACCTTGGTGCCCTTCGTGTTGCCGACTTTGGTGGTTGGTCTCGCATTCCGTGCGCTGTTGCCGGCCGACATGAGAACCGGCGCGCTGCCGCTCGTTGTCGCGCACGTCTTTCTGAACGTCGCCGTTGTCGTTCGCATCGTCGGCGCACGATGGGAGTCCCAGCCCTTCACCTACGACGAAGCGGCCGCGACCCTCGGCGCCGGACCAACCTCACGATTCGCCACCGTGACGTGGCCGCTTTTGCGCGGCAGCATCGCAGCCGCAGCGGGTCTTGTGTTCATGTACTGCTTCTCGACGTACGGTGCGGCGCGCGTCCTCGCCGGACCCACCCGGCCCGTCGTGGAAACCGAGATCTACCGGTTTGCCGTCCTGGCGGGCGACATGCGCGCGGCATCCGCGCTTGCCATCGCACAGGTGGTTGTCGTTGCGCTGGTACTGGCGCTCACATCACGCGGTGCGACGTTCCGCTCGATCCCGGCCCGGCCCCTCGCCCTGCGCACCTTGCAGCGGTCGCGGCGTGTTGTCGTTGCAGCCGGAGCAATCGTCATCCTGGTCGTGTTCGCGGTTCCGCTCGTCGGATTGGTCGTGCGTTCACTCACTGTCGGCGACGGTTTCTCGACCGCAGCATGGCGCGATGCACTTCGAGGGAACTCGACCACGCTCGACATCGCCCCTGCCCTGGTGGCGTCGGTGTCGACCGCCCTCGCGGCGGCATTGATCTCCATCTTCATCGGTTTCGTCATCGCGTTCGCGCAGGTCCATGCCCGATCTCGCGGCGCAACTGTCGTTGCCACCGCGTGCGAGGCGATACCCGTCGTGGTTTCGGCGGTGGTGGTGGGTCTCGGATTCATCCTCGCCTTCCGCGACGAGCCTTTCGACTGGCGCGGTGAATGGTGGCTGTTGCCGGTTGCGCACGCCGTTGTTGCGCTTCCTCTCGTCTCGCGCGGAATCGTTTCGTCGATGCGCCAGATCCCCGACGACCTGCGCAGTGCCGCCACAACACTCGGCGCCTCACCGGGACGTGTCTTTTCGAGCATCGATGTCGCACTTCTGCGCAGGCCGATCGGCGCGGCAACCACCCTCGCTGCCCTCGTCTCTCTCGGCGAGTTCGGCGCGTCGAGTCTGTTGTCACGGCGCGGCAGCGAAACTCTCACGATGACAATCGGACGCCTGCTCGGACGGCCCGGTGACTTGGTACAGGCGCAGGCTTTCGTCGTCGCCACGGTGCTGGGTCTCCTGTGTCTCTGTCTTGTCGGCTTCGTGGACCTTGCAGCGGCAAGGGAGCGGCGATGACCGCCGCGGGTCTCGATGTTCGAACCGTCTCGGTCGTCATCGACGACCGAGCCATTCTGAGCAACGTCTCCCTCACGGTTGCGCGCGGAGAGATCGTGGCGGTGCTCGGGCCGAGCGGTTCGGGAAAATCCACGTTGCTGCGCGTCATCGCCGGACTTGTCACACCGACATCGGGCACGGTGGCCATCGACGGCGCCGATGTGACATCCGTGCCCACCCATCGCCGCGGCGTCGGCCTGGTGTTCCAAAACAACCAACTGTTTCCCCACCTCGATGTGGCTGGAAACATTGCGTACGGATTGCGCATCGTGCGAGTGCCCGCCAAGCAGCGCCACGAACGCACATCCGAACTGCTCTCGCTTGTCGGACTGCCGGGATTCGGGTCACGCGACGTCGCGACGCTGTCCGGTGGTGAAGCCGCGCGTGTCGCCCTTGCGCGCTCGCTCGCCACCACACCGCGCGTCGTCCTGCTCGACGAACCATTGTCCGGTCTCGACCACGACCTTCGCTACGCCCTCGCCGACGACGTACGCCGCGTCGTCCGAACGGCCGGGTCGACGGCGATCGTCGTCACCCATGACCCCGACGAGGCCCGTCGCATCGCGGACCGTGTGCTCATGCTGGCGGAACTATCGTCTGACGCGCGATGACACTGCCCAACCACACGATCGGCACCGCTTCAACCGAGGAAATTCTTCCGCTGCGCATGTCGGTTCTTCGTGACGGCACTCCGTCACAAGACCCGCGTTACGCCGAAGACGACCACGACGGCACCGTGCATCTCGTCGTTCGCAACGAATCGGGTGTGATCGTCGCGACGTCCTCGTGGCTGCCACGGCCTTTTCCGCCCGAGCCCGATGTTCCGGCGATACAGCTGCGTGGCATGGCCGTCGACAAGTCGCTGCAGAGCCGAGGTGTCGGAGCGGTATTGCTGGCCAGCGGTATCGAGCGCGCACGCACGCTGAACGTCACCAACGTCTGGGCTCGTGCGCGCGATTCGGCTCTCGTCTTCTATCAGCGCAACGGCATGGCCGTGGTGGGCGACGCATTCCTCGACGACGCGACCGGAATGTCACACCATCTCGTCGTCATGCGCTTGACCTCGTCGTCATGCGCTTGAAACAGCCGGGCCGTCAGGGTCGCACGGAGAAGGGTGTCGTGACGAGTGATTCCTTGCCGTCGACGTCAACGATGACGACGTCGATGCGCCAGTCACCGGCGTAGGGAATCTGCGCGGTGGCCACGAAGTGATTGGGGCCCACCTCGGCAGGTTCCACCGCAATCGGCGGCACGTCGCGTTCCACGGACGAGAACCTCACCTTCGCGGTCGCAACCGGATCAAGCGAACCACCCGGCTTCGAGATGATCACATGCATCTCGACGGTTCCCACGCGAGCGGGCGACACGGTGACGTTCACGATCGTGTCACCCTGAACGAGGCTCGTCGAAAACGGTGCCGCTGACTCGACCGAGCGCGGTGTCTCGGTGACCAAACCCGACGTCACCGACAAGACGAGCAATCCCGCCACGGCTTCGGCAATGAGAACCGGCCGCAGACGCTGCGTTCCCGAATCGAGGAACCTGCGACGCACAACGGCTGCACCGAGCAACATGACACCGACAAACACCGACTTTGCCGCCAAGGCCTTCCCGTAGGTGATGTCGAGAATTCCGCCGAGGCCATCGACGATGATCAACGACTGCGCCACCCCGCTGACCACGGCGATGCCCACCAGCGCCGCGGCACGCTGCGAGAACCACTTCACTGCCATCGGTTCGCGCAGCTGTGTCGATGTCGCAAGAACGACGAGGCCGCCGAACCACGTACCAATCGCAAGAATGTGAACTACGGACGCGACCACCGCCAGGGCCGCCGGGCTTGCCGCTCCGGGGTGACCGGCGAACGCGTACGACAACGGCACGACGACGAAGGCCATGACGAGGGCGAAGCGGAGAACCGAACCGACCTCACGATTGCGACGCAGTGCCACCATCACGGCAACCACAACCAGAACTCCGATGGCTGCACGGGCCAGCAATGCGTGTCCGACCCGTGTGTCCCCGATGTCGGAGAGCGTCGACCAGCGAAGAGCAGAACCGACGCCTCCTCCGGCAAGACCGGCGCCTTGCAGACCAAGCAGCCCCAGAGCCGCAATCGTCATCGCTCCGCCGGCTACGGCGGCGACGCGCAGCAGCCATGGGAAGGCAGGCTTCCCGACACCACCCAACAGGAACAGTCCGGCGGCAAGAACGACGGCGAGGGCGAGATACCCGACGAGACGCATCAGGCGGGTGAGCGCCGCCACCGAAGTGTCGGTGGCATCGTCGCCCAGCACGTCGGCGACCACCGACGTCACGTCGACCCGTTCTCCTTCACCCACCTGAAACGTGATCGCTCCATCAACGGGGTGTCCATCGACGGACACGACGCGATACGTCGCAACGTAGGTGTCGTCGTCGAGTGTGGGAACGTCGACCCGCACGATGGATTCGTCGGATGCATCGCGCGAGATCGACGACAACGGGATCCGGGTCGCATCGCTGCCGAACAACCTGATGAATCCGAGTGACGTTTCGACGGGTTCATCGAAATCAAGGACGATCTGCGGGGGCGAGTCGACCAACGTCGCGCCCGACGCGGGAACGGAGTTGTCGAGAACCGCGTGGGCCGAGACAGCCGAGGCGAACAACGTGAGCATCGACACGAGTGCCAACGCACCCACCACGGCTCGTCGGACGTACCGCACGTCAGAGGCCCTGCAGCGGATCAAGACCGGCGGGGACGTGCCGGCCGAGAAGCCACGCCAAACGCTCGGCCTCGCTCAACCGCAGTGCGGCTTCGGGCAGTGACGACATGCCCATCGGCGTCCGACTGGTTTGCATCATGGTCATGCGCGGAAGGTCGTAGCGAACATAGAGGGGGTTCCAGTCGCGGAACGTGACATCGGCATCGAGATCACTGGTGTGGACCTCGACCTCGCGCCAGCGCAACATCGGCAGGTCGCGCATCTTCAACCGCATGCCAACGGTGTTTCGCGCCGCGCCGTTCCATGACGCGGCCGGTGAACGTGCCCACGCCGACTCGAGCGCATAGATCGAGGCTCGGTTCTTGGCGACGAGCGTCGCCGCATCGAGCGCGGCATACGAGTCGATACCTGCCGCGCGGGATTCGACGCCTCCCGGATACTGCTCGCCCTCGCGCCCCGCCGCGGCCTCCGCGAACAGGTGAACATGGCTTTCGGCATTGCGCGCCAGGTGCGCCACAACGTGCCTGCGGGTCCAACCCGCCAAAAGTGAGGGTGCCGAGAACCACGCCTCGGGATCGCCGAGCAGAAGAACGGAGTCGAGCAGACCGAGGAGTCGTTGGTGACCGTGTGCGCAACCCTCGACACAATTGTCGAGATACAGCGGATCGTCGTGAACGGCCATGCCGGTTTCAACCTAACCGCGCGTCAACCCAATCGGGCGAGAGCGTCGAAGAGTTTCTCGGAGGACTTCGGTCGGGCGCCTTCCGACAACACCACGTAGACGGTTCCGCTTCTTGCAACCACCGCCGCTGAACGCACTGCATACAGCGACCCAGTGTGGCCCCATGCATCACCGCGGTAGCGCGTGCCATTGCGATACTCGGCGGCGTAGGTGACCGAATGCAAACGTGCGAGCCACGGCCTTGACAACAGCTTCGTACCGTTTGTCGCGGGGTTCAACGCATTGAACAGCACCGCGACCGCGTACGGCGTGGCCACCCACGCACCCGCACCACCAAGAACCTGCGTCGCTCGCGTCGACACGTCGAGACCACCCCCGGCAACGCCCAGCGGCTCCCAGACGAGTTTGCGAACAGCGACACTGAACGGAAGGTCGGTGACGTCGACCACGAGCTTCGTCAGCAGCACGTAGTTGTCGTTCGAATAGAGGTAGCGCCCCGGGGTCCGCGAGACGGTGCCGCGCGCCGCGAAGTCGGCGTACTGCTGCCACGTCGTCAACCCGGAAGTGACGGCCCGAAGGTTGTTCGAGGGTAGACCCGTCGAATGGTTGAGAAACGCCGACACCGGTTGTGACGTGATGTCGTCGTTGGGAACCGAGACGAATCTCCCCAGATAGGAACCAATCGGTTTGGCAAGGTCGATCTCGCCCATCTCGGCAAGGCGGAAGACGGCGGCAGCTGTCACGGTTTTCGACACCGAGGCAAGGTGCAACGGTGTCGTCTCGTCGGCATCACGACCCGCGACCGCAACCACGCGACCACCGGACATGGCAACGACCGCGGCACGACCGGCGGTCTGGGACAACACGGATTGCAGGCGCTTGTCGAGATCGACCTGCGCGTGGGTCGGCACAGGGGCCGCAGTCACCACCAGAACGATTGCGGCAATCAGTGCACCGACTCGCCGCATGTGAAGAGACTAACTAGCGGCGCTCGCCCGCATCGTTCGCACGGAACGGAATCACAACGACGGTTCCGTCGGGCTCGTGATGAACACGCGCCGACACGCCGTAGAACTCGGCGAGGGTCTCGGGTCGCAACACCTCAGCCGCCGTGCCGGTGGCGACGCGGTAGCCCTGGTGCAACAGACACAAACGATCCGAATACAAACCCGCAAGCGTGAGATCATGCATTGCCGACACCACGGTCAGTCCGTGCTCACGGCGCAGTCTGTCGACCAGTTCGAGGGCCTGTTGCTGGTGCCCGATGTCGAGCGCACTTGTCGGCTCGTCGAGAAGGAGAATCGGTGCCTCCTGAGCGATGGCGCGCGCGATCACGACACGCTGTCGCTCGCCGCCCGACAACGTCGCGAGATGCCGCTGCGCAAAGTCGCCCAGGTCGAGGCGCTTCAGGACGTCGTCGACGATGTCCCAGTCGTGCTTCGTTTCCTGACCGAAATGTGGAATGAACGGGTTGCGGCCCAGAACCACGTACTCGCGCACGCTCATGTCGTCGGGCAACACGGGTGTCTGGGGAACGTAGGCGATCAACTGCGCACGACGCTTCGCCGAACGGAAACGCAACGAAGTGCCGTCGACACGCACCTCGCCCGCGTGCTTCACGACGCCGGCAACGGCCCGCAGAAGCGAACTCTTCCCCGCGCCGTTCGGCCCGATGAGACACAGCCACTCCCCCGGCTTCACGGTGTCGGAGAACTCGGCGAGCGCGGCACGATCGCCGTAGCGCACCGACACGGAATCGAATGCGAGCGACGTCATCGGTTCGCCTGTCGGGTGCGAAGCAGGAGAAGGAAGAACGGAGCACCGAAGAACGCGGTGACGACGCCGATGGGGGTCTCGGACGGGTTCTGGAGAATGCGACCCGGGATGTCGGCCAACACCAGGAACGCCGCACCAGCGAAGATGCTGAGCGGAATGATCGTGCGGTAGCTCGCTCCGGCGAGCAGACGGACCGCGTGCGGAACAATGATGCCGACGAAGCCGATCAGGCCGCTCACGGCGACAACGGCCGACGTACCGAGCGTTGCCGCGACCACCACGATGATGCGCACGCGGTCGACCGAGGTTCCGAGAGCCGTCGCCTCGTCCTCACCCACCCGCATGACGTCGAGAAGTCGGCGATGGATGAGGAGGGTGACGGTGCTCAGCACGACGTAGGGAATGACGAGCCGCACGTCGTCCCACGATGCCGTGCTCAACCGCCCGAGAATCCACGAATACACCTGTCGGATGACGTCGGTGTTCCGCTGCAGCACGAATGTCTGCACCGCCGTCGCAAGAGCAGTCACGGCCACCCCGGCCAGCACCAGCGTCGCCGAACTACGCCGACCACCAAATGCGGTGCCGACGAAGTACGTCAGAACGACGGCCACGAGCCCGCCGAGGAACGCGCTGAGCGGCAACGGGTCGATGATCCACGAGCTTGTGCCGGCACGGTTCAGTGTGAAGACCACGGTTGCGCCGAGACCCGCACCGGCCGCGACACCCAGGAGATACGGATCGACGAGCGGGTTGCGGAACACCCCTTGATAACTGGCACCCGACAACGCGAGTGTCGAACCAACGAGTGCGGCAAGCACCACACGCGGCATGCGGATTTCCCAGATGATGATCCATTCACGCGGCGTGACCCCGCTGTCGATCGTGATCAACGGCAACCGGTCGAGCAGCGCCAGTGGCACGCGCCACCAGGTTGGGCCGGCGGGTCCGACCATGACACCGAGCAGGAGCGCTGCACACGCCATCGCCACGGCGACGGGCAGCCACCAGCGGGCGGGGATGATTCCCTTCGCGGGTGAAGGCGCCTGCACGGTGTCCATCGTCAGTCGATCAGCCGGAGCGTGATCAGCCCTTTGCCGCAGCGACGTACTTGGTCATTGCCTCAGCGACGACCTTCACGAGGTCGACCACGCGTGGCCCCCAGCGCGAGGCGATGTCGTCGTCGAGTTCAACGACGTTGCCGTTCTTCACCGCGTCGATGACGTCCCACCCGGCCCGTGCTGCAACCGTTTCGGCTGTTTGCTCACAGCACTTCGTGTCGGCGAGGAAGATCATCTGCGGATTGGATGAAATGATCGACTCGGCCGACAGCTGCGGGTAGTCGTTGCCCGCCTCGGCCGTGTCGGCGACGTTCTGCAACATGAAGCGCGACATCAACTGCCCCACGAAAGTGTTCGACGTCACCGAGAAAAACGTGTTGTCGAGTTCGTAGTAGTACGAAACCGGTGCGTCGGGAAGTTCCATCGACGTGATGGTCTCCTCGATCTCGGTCTTCATCGAGTCAACCAAAGAGGTGGCTTCATCGGCTTTTCCGGTGAGATCGCCGAGTTCGGTGATCTGCTTGTACGTGTCGTCGAGCGTCGCCGCTGCAGCACCGAACCACACCTTGATGCCGAGTTTCTCGAGCTGTGTCTGCAGGTCGCCCGGGTCGTAGGTGAGGAGGACGACGGTTGGGTCGAGTTCCGAGATTGCCTCGACGCTCGGCTCGAATGCATCGATCTTGGTTGCGAAGTCGGCCGCTTCCTGGGGATAGTTGCTGAAGTTGTCGACGGCGACAATCTGGTCTTGCGCGCCGATGGCGTACAGCATCTCGGTGGCCGTTGCCGACAGCGACACGATTCGCTCGGCCGCCATTTTCTTCTCGCTCGGGTCGTCACCCGCGGCCGGCGCCGTGGTGTCGGCGGAAGCCGTGGTTTCGGCGACAGCCGGTTCCGTGGTGGCGGGCTTGCCGGTGTCGGGGTCGGCTCCGCATGCCGCGAACAACAACGTTCCGGCGAGCAGGCCGACGAAACGGCGACGGGACAGGACAGTGAATGACATGATTCTTCCTCCGAAGATTCTGGAGAAAGAAGAGTGGGTCGTTGGCGGGGGTTCACCCGCTCAGCGGACCGCCCTTCCTTCGAGGACTGGTGAGCGCACGTGAAGCAGGCGACCGGACTCGGAATCTTCGAGGAGATTCTCCACCGTTGCGGGACAGTGCCGGGTTTTCACCGGACTTCGCTGTTATTCACGTCCCACGACTATTGCCGTGGTGAGAAAACTCTAGCAGGTTCTACTTGGCGCAGAGAGAGGCGAAGCGCGAGATGCCCTCGACGATGTCGTCGTCGCCCAATGCGAAGGAGAATCGCGCATAGCCGGGCGCGCCGAAGGCCTCACCGGGGACGAACGCAACCTTCGCGTGCTCGAGCACGAGATCGGCGAGTTCGAGGCTGGATTGCGCGACATGACCGCTGAGCGATCGGCCGAGCAGTCCCTGCACGTGCGGGAAGCAGTAAAAGGCGCCCTGCGGCTCGAGGCACGTGACGCCCGGAATCTCGCTGAGCATCTTGTGCATCGTCTTGCCGCGGCGTTCGAACGCGGTGCGCATCATCTTCACGGCTTCAAGGTCTCCGCTGACCGCTGCGAGAGCCGCAATCTGGGCAACGTTCGAAACGTTCGACGTTGAATGCGACTGGAAGTTGATGGCCGCCTTCATCACGTCGTCGGGGCCGATCATCCAACCCACGCGCCAGCCGGTCATTGCGTAGGTCTTTGCAACGCCGTTCACGATGACGCACTGGTTGGCCATTTCCGGCACGAGGGTCGGCATCGACGCAAACGTGTGAGTGCCGTACGTGAGGTGTTCGTAGATCTCGTCGGTGATCACCCAGATGCCGTTGTCGGCGGCCCACTTGCCGATGGCGGCGAT
>CAZVPL010000049.1:0-14554 GCA_964629075.1 uncultured Bifidobacterium sp.
GCGACGTGGCCGGATTCTGGGAGCGCAACGGCTACCACATGTACGGCGATCCGTTTCGCGAACAGCGGTTCTGGGGCGACTAAACGGTGGTTGCGCAAAAAGTGTCGCCCTGTGGGAGCGACGCCTGCAGTTCCGGACTCGTGTCGCCGTAGAGCGCACCGAGCATTCCCTTCACCATGCCACGGTCGACTGCGCAGATGACCGGGTGTGCGATGGCAACGTCACCGAATGGACAGTGGTTGTTCACGATGCGCAGTTGGTTGTTGCGTTGGTCTGCATGCGCGGCAAAACCATGAGCGGTGAGGGCATCGGCAACCGCCTGCATCGCGGTGCGCAGCGAGCGTTGTCCGACCGCAAGGTCGTCGCCCACGAGCCCACTGGCCAGCGCACGGCCGTACTGGGCTCCGACTTCTTCCGCCATGGCTTCGGCCCTGTCGCGGGGTAGGTGCTCGAGCGCCTTGCCAAGAAGACTGAGCACGAGGTCGTCGCTGCGAACCTGTGACTCGAGGGGCGATGGACCGATTGACCGATAGTGCTTCGATGGTCGGCCTGCGCCACCGCCGTGCGGCTTTTCCACGTTTGCCTCGACGTAGCCGCCTGCGGCCAATTTGTCGAGGTGATGTCGCGCGACATTGGGGTGCAGATCGAACTTCTCGGCGACCTGTGACGCCGTGACTCCACCCGATTCGCGACCAGTCGAGTTCTCGCGCACGAAGAGGTAGACGGCGCGCCGGGTCGGGTCGCCGAATGCCGAGGTGATGGCTGTCACCGTCGCGGTGAACGAGCCGGGTGACATCTGCGCGTCGGACGTACTGCTTTGTCCCGTTGCGGTGATGCGTCCGGTGGCCACGGGGGTATTCTACCTACGGCGATAGTGCAAATTCCTCGCACCATCCGTTGCATCCCCCTCGTGAAGGACCTCCCCATGGCACTTTCCACCGACGCCGTCATCGAACTTCTCCGGCCCGTGCAGGATCCCGAGTTGCATCGCTCGATTGTCGATCTCGGAATGGTGCGCGACGTCACCGTCGGTCGCAAAGGTGAGGTGTCGCTGACGGTTGTTCTCACCATCGCCGGCTGCCCGTTGCGCAACGAAATTCAGAATCGTGTGAACACCGCGCTCGCCACCCATCCCGACGTCTCGTCGGTCAAGCTCGACTTCGGCGTGATGAACGATGCCGAGCGTGAAAATGTCCGTCGCATGCTTCACGGCGATGCGGCAGCAACGGCCGGAAGCAATCAAGCGCACGGTCATGCCGAGGGTCGCGCGATTCCGTTCTCACAACCCGGTTCGAAGACGAGGCCGCTCCTCATCTCTTCCGGAAAGGGTGGTGTCGGGAAGAGCAGTGTCACGACCAACCTCGCCGTGGCTCTCGCCGCACGCGGGCATTCGGTCGGCATCGTCGACGCCGACATCTACGGTTTTTCGATTCCCCGGATGTTGGGTGCCGATCGCGATCCTGTCGTCATCGACCAAATGCTCGTGCCACCCGAATCGTGGGGAGTGCGCTGCATCTCGATCGGCTATTTCGTTCCCGATGGTCAGGCGGTCATCTGGCGCGGGCCGATGTTGCACAAGGCGCTCGAGCAGTTTCTGACCGACGTGTTCTGGGACGACCCCGACTATCTCCTCATCGACATGCCGCCCGGAACGGGTGACATCGCGCTCAGCCTCAGCCAGTACCTGCCTCGCGGAGAGGTGTACGTGGTCACGACACCGCAGCCCGCGGCACAGAAAGTGGCACGTCTGTCGGCGGCGATGGCCGCAAAGGTGAATCTCCCCGTTCGGGGAATCATCGAGAACATGTCGTGGTTCACCGGCGACGACGGCAAGCGCTACGAAATCTTCGGTTCCGGTGGAGGGGAAGAGTTGGCGAACGAGTTGGGCGTGCCCCTGCTTGCACGTATCCCGCTGGTTCCCACTCTGCGCGAGGGTGGCGACGACGGACGTCCCATCGCAGCGGTGCACCCGGACAGCGAAGCTGGTCGGGCCTTCCACGATCTTGCTGCAGAAATCACAACCACCCTGCGTCCAAAGAAGATCTTCAACTCCGAACTCAAGATTTCCTGAGGTCGGGGGTCGACTGCCCACGTCGGTTCGCTGCCTTATAGGGTGAACGTATGGAGATCCGCATCGGAATGAGCCAAGTTGGTCGCGAAGTCGTCGTTGACGTCGATGACGCGAATCGCGAGGAATTGAAGGCTGCGGTCGGGGCCGCGCTTTCGGGTGCGACCGACACGCTGTGGATCACCGACAAGAAGGGTCGCGAAGTTGCGGTGCCGGGCGCGAAGATCGCGTTCGTCGAGTTCGGGTCTCCGGAAAGTGCCCGCAAGATCGGCTTCGGAGACTAAAACTGCTGCGCATTTCCGATCGGCGTCTGCTGTTCGTCACGGGCAAAGGGGGCGTCGGGAAATCCACCATCGCCGCGTCGATTGCGACGGTTGCGGCACGACGCGGCAAGCGAACCCTTCTCGTCTCGATGGACGGGAAAGAGCCCCGTTGCGGCGCGGCGACCAATCTCACGTCCGTCGTCTACAGCACCGAAGACGCTCTGCGGGAGTACATCCGAATCTACGTGCGCATCCCTTTGGTTTCACGCCTGGGCCTCCTTGCTCAAACGCTCGACTTCGTGGCGGATGCGGCTCCCGGGGTGAAGGAGATTCTCGCGGTGGGGAAGGTTTGCTACGAGGTACGGGCGAACAACTTCGATCTCGTCGTCGTCGATGCGGAGAGTTCCGGCCACATCGCAAGCCAACTGGCGACTCCCCGAACGATCCGATCGTTGGCGCAGGTTGGCATGTTGCGCGAACAGACGGACTGGATGATCGAGATGTTGTCGGATGCCACCACGACAGGTGTCGTGATCGTCACGACTCCAGAAGAAAGTCCCGTCGACGAGTCGATCGATCTCGCGGCGTCCGTGCGCCGTGAGGCGCGTGTCGCGGTACCGCTCGTTGTCGTCAATCGGATGCCTCCGCCACCGCCACGTGATGGCGCCTCGGTCGCCCCGCGCATCACCGCAACGATGGCGGGTCGTCACGCGCTGGCACTCGATCAGGTTCGCCGCATCGGCGAGGAAGTCGGCTCGGGGTCCGGTTCGGAGGTCGTGATCGTTCCGCGCGTTGCCGGCGACGATGTTGTCGCCTCGGTTGCGGCTGCGCTCGAGGATGAATTCGGTGAGGGACTGTGAGTACGCCGCGCGTCATCGTCGTCACCGGCGCCGGTGGTGTGGGAAAAACAACCTTCTCCGCAGCGCTTGCGGCGCGCCTCGCCGGAACCGGGGACGTGCGTGTTCTGCTCATCACGATCGACCCTGCACGCCGACTCGCGTCGTCGATGGGTGTGGTTGCCGAAGGGAACGACATCGTCGAGGTCGGCGGCGACGGGCCGCGGTTCTGGGTTTCAATGCTCGATACCCAGCAGGGTTGGGACGCCTTGGTCGAGCGCGTGGCGCCGAACCAATCGGTTGCGGATCGGGTTCTCGCCAATGCCCTCTACCGGAACATCACCGGCCGCTTCGTCAACAGCCACGATTACATCGCAGTCGAGCGCCTGTGGGAAGTTGCCCGATCCGACCAGTTCGATGCGATCGTGGTCGACACACCACCGTCACGGAACGCACTCAGCGTCATCGACGCGGCCGAGCGCATGCGGAGTTTTTTTGCCAGCCGTTTGTTGCGATGGCTCACGCTTCCCGCGTCGAATCGCCTGGTCGCGGTCACTTCGCGTCCGTTCTTTGCGGTCGCCGATCGCGTGCTCGGTGCACGGTTTCTCACCGATGTATCGGAGTTCTTCGCTCTCTTCAGGTTGATGGAACCCACATTCACCACGCACGCGCGGGATATCGAACAACTGCTCCGTGACGATGCGACCGAGTTCCACGTGGTGACGACCGCCGAGCCGGCTCCGATCGACGAGGCCGACTTTCTCGCGGCCGAGCTGAGGGGTCGGGGGCTGCGCCTGGCGGGACTGGTGGTGAACCGGACGGTTGCACAGGACGCGAGGCGTGAACTCACGGAACTCTCGGCGACGGCGCACGTTGGTGACCTGGCTGACGCGCTTGCCGAGATTCGCGCCGCGGTCGAGCGCGAAGACGAGGCCTGCCGAACCCTTGCGCTGCGGCACGGATGTCCCGTGATGCGCATTGAAGAGGCGGGGGAGCCGGTGAACGACGTCGCGGGGGTGCGACGGTTGGCTGACCTCATCGATGTTCGTGGTGGGCGCTCCCCGATGCCCTAGACCGGGTCTTCGTCTCGGGCAGACTTCATCCATGGCGACACTCGGTGATCTTTCGCGTCAGCACACCACTCTCGACAAAGAAGCGGTCGGTCACCTCCAGAATCTCGTGTCTGAGTGGGGCATGCTGGCCGACTTTTGCTTCGCCGATCTCCTCTTGTACCTGCCGACGAAGGACGGTGAGTGGCTCGTGGCGGCGCATGTGCGTGCGGCGACGGGCCAGACCCTGTACATCGCGGACTTCGTCGGAAGCACCGTCGACGGCGAACGGCGCGACATCATCGGCACGTCGTACCAAAGCGGGGAAATCGAGGAGGGTGAGATTTCCGTCGACGGCGTCGATGGTGCGGCACGAATGCTTGCGATTCCCGTTCGACACGGTGACGGCCCGATCGCGGTTCTCACGCGTGAATGGTCGACGCGCTCGGGTCGTCAGCCGGGTGAACTCGAGCGGACGTACCTCGAAATCTTCGGACGCTTCGCCGGAATGATTCGCGGCGGCCTGTTCCCGTTCCCCGGTCGTGTCGCCGACTCCAGCATTTCGCCACGAGTCGGGGACGGCGTTCTCGTCATCGATGAAGACGCCAAGGTTCGCTACGCATCACCCAATGCGGTGTCTGCACTCCATCGTGTCGGTATCGGCTCCAACAGTGTCGGCCAAACGCTGTCGGAACTTGGTTTCACCGACAGTGCAGTACGCCAGGCCTTCGAGCGACACGAACCGATTGTCGAAGAGTTCGACCAGACGGCCGATGTCACTCTGCTCGCGCGTTGTATGCCGCTCATCGAGACCACCGATGGAGAAAGCGTCACAGGGGCCGTGCTCTTGCTGCGCGACGTTTCCGAACTCCGTCGTCGTGATCGGTTGATCCTCTCGAAAGACGCGACGATCCGTGAAATCCACCACCGAGTCAAGAACAACCTGCAGACGATCTCTTCGTTGCTCCGGTTGCAGGCGCGACGTCTGGAGTCACTCGAGGCGAAGGCTGCGGTCGATGAATCGGTGCGCCGTATCCGCACGATCGCACTCGTCCACGAAACCTTGTCGAGGGAGCCGGGCGACGACGTCACTTTCATTGAGATCGTGCGACCGTTGTTGAGACTCGTCGAGGACAGTTTGCAGTCACCCGATCGACCCGTCAGTTTCGTCGTCCACGGCGATGGCGGTCGCGTTCCGGCGACCGTCGCGACGCCGCTGTCGGTTGTGCTGACCGAACTTCTGCAGAATGCAGTCGACCACGGGTTCCACGAAGGTGTGTCGGGAAAGGGCCGTGTTTCGGTTCAGCTCGAGCAGACTCGCGGTGAGGGTGATGCGGAACGCGCCCTGTGCGTGCGGGTGATCGACAACGGGGCCGGGCTCGCCCCGGACTTCGACATTGCGAACGCAACAGGTCTTGGGCTGTCGATCGTGCGCACCCTGGTGACAACCGAGCTGGGGGGAACGATTGCCATGCGACGTGCGACGGCAGACGATTGCTCCGACGGCGAGCCCACCGGGGACGATGGACCCGGCACGGTGATCGAACTCACCGTCCCGCTCGGCGGAAACTGACCGTCCCGCCGCGGACGTCTCGGCTAGCCGACGTTGGATGCGGCGCGGTTGCGTGCGGCCATCTGCCGACGCATGGCACGACGCTCGTCTTCCGAGGTGCCTCCCCAGACACCCGAGTCCTGGTTGGTGTCGATAGCGAACTGGAGGCATTCGATCCTGACCGTGCACTGGTTGCAGGTTTCCTTCGCCTTGCTCAACTGCAAGAGAGCTTGTCCGGTGGAGCCGACCGGGAAGAACAATTCGGGGTCGGTGTCTCGGCACACTGCGTGCTGGCGCCACGAGTAATCGGCGGCGCCGAGGGCGAGACTTGAAGCGAGGATCGTCACTTCATCTCCTGGGGGGTCAGGGCGGAGGGCCGCCAAATCGGTTACTTGCAGGTGACGTGGAGACGAACGCCCGGAGAGCCGTCCGCCACGGCGTCGGTGAAACTACGCCCTCGGATGGCGGATGACAAGGGCTACGGTGACATTTGTGAGTGTGAACCCCGGTTCTTTGCCGGCGCCGCCCAGCGTCCCCTCGGGGCCGGGGCGCGGATGTGCGGTCATGGCCCACCGCGGGGCCTCCCGGGCCGAACGCGAGAACACCGTTGCAGCGTTCAAGCGGGCCGCCGAGATGGGTGCCCATGCAGTCGAGCTCGATGTCCGGCGCACTGCTGAAAATCTTCTCGTGGTGCACCACGACCCCCTGTTGGCCGACGGTCGCGCGATCGTGCGAACTTCACGCGTGCAACTTCCCTCCGAGGTGCCGACTCTGAACGAGGCACTCGACGCATGCCGAGGTATGTGGGTGAACGTCGAGATCAAGAACGACGAATCTGAGCCCGACTTCGACCCGAGTGATGACGTCGCCGTCGCCGTCGCCGATGCCCTCGATGCTCGGAATGAGAACGGTCGGTTTCTCGTGTCGTCTTTCCGGCGGCAGACAATCGACAGATTCCATGCGGTATCTCCCGGGACTGCGACCGCATGGCTGACCCCGGGTATCGCACCCGATGACGTTGCGGTGACACTCGACGCACTGATTGCCGATGGGCATCGGGCGGTGCATCCATGGTTCGGACTCGTGACGGAACAGTTGGTTCACGCTGCGCACGCGCGGGGCCTGATGGTCAACGTCTGGACATGCGACGATCCGGTCAAGATGTCCGAGCTCGCCGGTTTCGGTGTCGACGGAATTTGTACGAACGTTCCCGACGTGGCCCTGGCGAACCTGGTCAGCGCGGAATGACCAACTGCACGGCGTCGGGCACGTGTGTGAAGCGAAGCTCGGTGGTTTCGCCGAGATAGTCGCCGTCGAGCTGGTAGGGAAACGGTCGGTCGAAGTCGACGGAGAGAGCCGGAACGTTGTCGCGAACGACCAGGTGTTTGTTGTCGTGAACACCCCCACGAAGGAGCGCCCGTCCGAGCGACCCGAGGAGTCCGACGGCACCGAGTGAAGTGAAAGTGATGACGGAGAGACCCGCGTCGAGGTTGGCGGTCGGGGACAAGTTCAACGGCTTCTTGCCGAGGAACGTGTAGGGGTTGGTGTTCATCACGATGGTGAAGTAACCGGGGGTCGGCGCTGTCTCGCCGATGCGAACATTGAAGTGCGGTCGCTTGCGGCCGTAGCCAAACGCCCACGTCTGCAGGGCGGCCCCGACGAAGAGCGGGTGCCCGAGGTAGCGCTTCAGTGCGGCTCGCCGTTCGACGAGTCGCACCACCGCTGCGTCGTAGCCAACACCGGTGTGAAAGCAGAAGTAGCGGCCGTTGCAGTTGCCGAGACCGATGGGGCGGATGGCGCCGTCGTCGAGTGCCGTACACAGTTGCTTGACCGCGGTCGCAGGATCGTTCGGCATGCCGAGTGTGCGGGCAAAGACGTTGGTCGACCCTCCGGGCAACACCGCGAGGGCGGTGTTCGATCCGGCGACTCCGGTGGCCACCTCGTTCAGGGTGCCATCGCCCCCGAACGCAACGACGGCATCGAGGCCGCGCCGCGCCGCATCCTGGGCGAAGCGCGTGGCGTGTCCACGGCGGTTCGTCTCGACGACCTGGACGTCGTGTCGACGGGCCAGTTGTTGGTGAACGACGACGGTGTTCCGGGCTGTGACGGATGACGCAAACGAGTTGACGACCAGAAGCAGCCTCACGACGAAATCACGCTATCAGCGGTCGTTCTCGGTTAGGCGCAGCCCCAACCCGGCGGTAACAATGGGGACCTATGAACGTGATCGTCTGTGTGAAGCAGATTCCGGATCCCGCCACGCCGGGTGCGCTCGATGGCGCAACCAACACCCTGAAGCGTGACGGCAAACTCATCCTCGACGACTCCGATGCCTACGGCGTCGAGATGGCCCTGCAGTTGGTTGCAGCAGCCGGTGGCGGCGAGGTCAACCTCGTCTCAATGGCACCGAACGGTGAAACCGCCGGAATGCGCACCGCGCTCGCGATGGGTGCGGCAAAGGGAGTACTTGTGTCCGACCCCGCTCTGCAGGGAAGCGACGCTTTGACCACGGCGAAGGTTCTTGCCGCTGCGGTGAAGAAGTTGGGTGGTGCAGACCTCGTCATCGCCGCCACCGAATCATCCGACGGATACACCGGAACGGTCCCCGAACAGATGGCCGAGGTTCTTGGACTTCCGTCGGTGACGTTCGCAAAGAAGGTTGCCGTCGAGGGCGGGACGTTGAAGGTTGATCGTCAGACAGAGTCCGGCTACGACGAAGTCGAGTGTCCGCTTCCTGCGCTCATCAGCGTGACCGCGGGTGTGGTCGAACCGCGTTACCCAAGCTTCAAGGGCATCATGGCTGCGAAAAGCAAGCCTGTCGACACGGTCACCGCTGGCGACCTTGGCGTGACGCCCGCGGGCTGGGCCGGTGCCGGTCAGAAGATTTCCAATGTCGCGCAGGCCGAAGCACGTCAAGCCGGTGAAGTCATTGAAGACGACGGCGAATCGTTCGGCAAGATCGTCGCATTCCTTGAAAACCTGAAAGTGATCTGAGGTCAACACCATGTCTGTCAACAGTGTTTGGGTATTCGCACAAGTCGCAAACGGTGCGCCGACCTCGGCCACTCTCGAACTCCTCACCAAGGCGCGCTCGCTCTCGTCGAACGTTGCGGTCTTCCTCGGTGACGATGCGTCGGCAGTCGCTCCGGCGTTGGGCGAGTACGGCGCAACCAAGGTGTACGCAACCGGAAACCTCGGCGGCAAGCTCCCCGGCGTAGCGGTCGCATCAGCGATGAAGGCAGTCATCGATGGTGGCGACAAGCCCGACCTCGTTCTTTTCCCGCAGAGCTACGAAGGTCGCGACGTCATGTCCCGCCTGTCGGTGAAGCTCGACAAGACAGTCCTCACCAACAGCATCGATGTGAGCGTTGATGGCGGTGCGGTCAGCGCGACAACCCCGATCTTCGGCGGCAACACCCTCGTCACCACCACCTTCACCGGTGAAGGTCCGTACCTCGTGGCTTTCCGTCCGAAGAGCTTTGCTGCAGAGGCTGCAGGTGGCGGTGCCGCCGAAGTTGTCAACGTGTCGGTTCCCGACCTCGGTGCCACCGGCGCCGCAAAGGTCACGGCGGTTCACGTCGAAGAGACCACGGGCCCGAAACTCGACGAGGCCGACATCGTGGTGTCGGGTGGTCGTGGGCTCGGCGAAGCCGACAAATTCTTGATGGTCGAAGAACTGGCGAAGCTGTTGAAGGGCGCACCCGGTGCGTCACGCGCAATCGTCGATGCCGGTTGGGTTCCGTACTCGTACCAGGTCGGTCAGACCGGCAAGGTCGTGAAGCCGAGCGTCTACATCGCGGCCGGAATCTCCGGTGCAACGCAGCACATGGTCGGGATGAAGGGTTCGAAGAACATCATCGCGGTCAACAAGGACAAGGAAGCGCCGATCTTCGGTATCGCAGACCTCGGCATCGTCGGTGACGTGCACAAGGTCTTGCCGAAGCTGATCGAAGCCCTGAAGGGTCGCTGACCGAACCATTCACGACATGTCACGGGCGGAGAATGCCCACGACATGTCGTTGAACGGGTCCCAGACCACCATCTGAAGTTGCCAGCCCAGCGCTGGTTCATTGGTGCTCCACGTAAACCACTGCAGCTCTTCCATTTCTGCGCGCAGTGTGCCTTGGGGCAGCGGCCACTCATCGAGTGCGTCGGCCATCGCGGTGGCGAACCACCACGCGCCGAACCTGCCCTGGGCTCCGCCTCGGCGGCGTCCGTGGGCACCGCCGGACGCTCCGGCCCATGCGACAAGGGACATGACCTGAGAGGGTTCGAGAGGAGAGATGAGGGCACGGGTCAGACCGAGCGCGCCGAGGCTCGATTCGATGCCGCCGGACACTGCAGCGAACGACACGCGTCCATTCGACTGCGTCGTCCACGCTTCGAAGACTGCGCGGACCGCGTCCTCGATGTCGGGATCGTCGTCGTTCGTCGCCGACCGGCAGACGATCTCGGTCGGGGGTGCGATGTTCAGCTGCGGAGTCGGGGCACTGACACCGTTGTCGTCGTAGACCGGTGCCTCGTAGGCGGGCTCCCAGGGCGCGGGAGTGATCGGTATCTCGAGCACCGAACGTAGGGCCGCGTCGTTGGCGATTTCTTCACCTCGCAGGGCGCGTTCGTATGCGACGAAACCCCGCAACGGTGCGTCGTCGATGTGGGCCGAGAGATCTGCCCAGGTGTGGTTCTGTGCGATCACCTCGGTAAGTGGGCCGATGCTGAACGTGCTGGTGGGGTGCTGCAGCGACGCCGCAGCGATGTCGGCGGGACCGTGAAGAGCGAGTCGGTAGTTGGCGAGAGTGGCGCACGGCCAGGTCTGGCGTCCGGTGCGCACCGCTGCCGCGGCTTTGTCGCGCAGCGAGGCGAGACGCGGCCAGGCGCGCTCGGAACACAGGTCGTCGATGCGTCGAATGATTTCATCGAGGTCGGCGCGATCCACGAGCGCGTCGAGATCGGTGTCCATGGGGGCAGGTTAGGTCGGCTCAGACGAGTGGCCAGGGGACCCTGCGACCCGAAGGGTCGTAGGGAAGAACACCGGCCTCGAGCAACCACCGGGCGCGCTGGCTGATGGCCTGCACCTCGTCGTCGTCGAGCAGTGCGGCGACTCGCAGCGGAACCTGCGACGCAACCTGTTCGAGAGCGGCCTTGTGGTGTGGCGTGAGGTTCTCCGTGGCGAAGTCCCAGATGACGGTGCGCAATTTGAAGTCCGCGGAAAAACAGACACCGTGGTCGATGCCCCACACGTGGTCGTTCGCATCGACGAGGACGTGGCCGCCCTTGCGGTCGGTGTTGTTTGCCACGATGTCGAAGACGGCCATCGTCTTCAGCTGCTCGTGCAGTTCGTCACGGCTTTCGAACATCGTGAAGTAGTGCACGTTCGGGTCGGCCTCGATGAACCACTGCAGCGAACCCTCGCCCATCGGACCATCGCGCAGAATCGTGGGCGGCACGTTGTCGAAACCCATTGCTTCGGACAGTTCGAAGGCCGCGACCTCGCGACGGTGCAGGCCGGGCTCGAAGTCCCACAACGGGCGTTCGCCGCGTAGGGGCTTGTAGATCGCCTGCGTACCGCCCGATCCGTCGGTGACCTTCACCAGGAACGTTGCGTTGCTGCTCCACGGCATTCGCCCGACGACTTCGATGTCACCCCCCGCGAGGAGCGCCAGCGGATCGGCGTGGTCGACTAGTTCATTCGCGGACATGGATGTCCGTCGGGATCGATGGGAAAGCCGCACCAACGGCAGTTCGGCCGACCCGCGGCGACCACTTCGTCGGCGTGGTCGCAAAAGGCGAGGGCCTGACCACGGGTGATGAGGCCACGTACACGACCGGCGACGACATCGGGGTCGGGCTCCCCGTTCTCGTCGATGGGGACCATCTCGTCGAGTTGAACCACGACGCGATCGAGTTCGCGGTCGTACGCCACGCCGATGGGTCCGACGACGAAGTCGAAGGATTCGGCTTCGGTGTTCGCAAGGGGAATGATGTCGAGCGCGTCGGGCAACGGCACGTCGCCGTCGGGAAGGTCGGCAAGGAGATCACGGACGAAGTGTGCGATGGCGGCAACCTGCTGCTTTTCGCACTTCAGCGTGATGACTTCGCCCTCACCCCGGACCTGAATGAGAAAGATGCGCTGGCCGGGTCGGCCGAGTGCCGCAGTGGTGAACGAGTCGGGGGTGTCGAAGTCGCGGTACGTGGTCATGGGTGCGGTTCAGGACGGACGCAGATCGGCGAGTGATCCGCCGGTCGAGTTGACGGTGAGAACGATGGGTGAGCCCGTGCCGTAGGCAAGCGCGCTCACCGAGCACGTGCTGACGACGATGCGCTGAAACAAGTCGAGGTGAGTTCCCATCGCGTGGGCGAGAGCGGCCTTGATCGGATCGGCATGGGAAAAGCACGCGACGACACCGCCGGGGTGGCGCAATCTGATGGCGTCGAGCGCCGAGGTGATTCGCACCTGCATCTCGGTGAACGACTCGCCGTTCGGGAAGCGAAAGGTGCTGGGTGCGCGTTGCACGATCGCCCACTCGGGTTTCTTCATGAGGTCGACAAGCTTCGCTCCGGTCCAGTCCCCGAAGTCGCACTCGACGAGGCCCTTGTCGATGACGACGCGTTGACGGAGTTTCTTCGCCAGGGGCGCGGCAGTTTCGCGTGTGCGCTCGAGGGGCGACGCGTAGATGGCATCGATTTTCGGAAACGTCGCGAGCCGTTCGGCAACCTCGGCAGCTTGTTGGCGGCCGGTGTCACTGAGATGCAGTCCCTTGGCCCGACCCGGCAGCGATTGGCCGGTCGTCGGGGTCTGACCGTGGCGAACCAAGAGAATTGTCGTTGCGGTGGGGTGTGCCGCGCGCTTGCGTGCCATCGGTTCCGAAAATACCTGCTCGGGGCCTACCGTGTGCACGTGGGCGTACGGAAATCCGATGGCTTGTCTCGTCTCGCGACGGATGTTCATGCGTGCGTGGCGTGTCCGCGACTCGTCGAGTGGCGGGAACGGGTCGCACGAGAGAAACGGGCCGCGTTCCGCGACGAAGAGTATTGGGGTCGCGGTGTGTCGGGTTTTGGCGACCACGCGGCACGGCTGTTTGTTCTCGGACTCGCCCCTGCCGCACACGGAGCCAACCGCACGGGCCGGGTGTTCACCGGCGACCGCAGCGCGGACTGGCTCTACCGGGCGATGCACAAAGCGGGTTTCGCCAATCAACCCGAATCGACGCACCGCGGCGACGGGCTCGAACTTCGCGGTGCATGGGTGAGCGTTGCGGTGAAGTGTGCGCCGCCCGGCAATGCGCCACTTCCCGAGGAGCGCACGGCTTGTCGATCGTTTCTCGAACGCGAAATCGCACTGCTGTCCGAACTGCGCGTCGTCGTGTGTCTCGGGAACTTTGCGTATCAGGCCGCAACCGAGCTTTACGCCGTGAAACCCCGACCGAAGTTCGGCCACGGGGTCGAGGTGGCTGCCGGAAAGGTGACGTTGCTCTGCTCGTTCCACCCGAGCCAGCAGAACACGTTCACGGGCAAGCTCACCGAGCCGATGATCGATGCGGTCTTTGCGCGGGCCCGCGCACTGTGTGACCAGTCCGCGTCGTCTAATCCAACTGCGGGGGATTGAACGCCGCGCGCAGAAGACTCGCCGACATCGAAATCGCGGCCTTGCCGTCGTCGACGAAGTCGGCGAGCGAGACAAAGCCATGGAACTGGCCCGAGAAACGGATGTGTGACACCGGCACTCCGAGCGAGGCGAGCTTCACGGCGTATGCGTCGCCCTCGTCGCGCAGCGGGTCGAACTCCGCGGTAATCACGCACGTGGGTGGTGCCGCAGCGAGGTTGGTATCCGACTCGAACAGCGGCGACAGCCGCGGGTCGTCGAGCGACGCGCCACCGTCGGAGACGTAGTGATGCACGAACCACTTCATTCCCGCGTGGGTGAGGAACGGGCCGTCCTTGTTCTCCTGGTGGCTGGGGTGTCCGAGATTGCAGTCGGTCACGGGATAGATGAGAAGTTGATAGGTGGCCGGAATGACCTGCATGTTGGCGATGGCTGCGGCGATGTTTCCTCCGGCCGAGTCACCGCCGATGGCGATGCGTGCAGGATCGCAACCGATCGACGATGCGTTCAGGTGCGCCCAGCGTGTGGCGTTCACGCAGTCGACGAGCGGTGTGGGAAACGGGTGCTCCGGCGCCAGTCGATAATCGACCGACAACACGGCACATGGCGTCTGCATGCAGATTGCGCGGCACACGCTGTCGTGCGACTCGACGCTGCCGAGCACCCAGCCGCCGCCGTGGTAATAGACGAGCAGGGGAAGATTCGGCTCGTCGTTCGGCTTGTAGAGACGCGCAGGAACACCACCGGCGTCGATGTCGGTCATCTTGTGGATCGGCACCGTCGACGGTGCCTGCATCGCGGCGCGGGTCTCGCGGGCGTTTTGCGGCGTGTCGTCCTCGAAGGGCTTGTGGCCGAGGCTCGCGACGAAGTCGGTGATGAACTTGGCCTGCGGATGAAGTGGCATGCCGCGAAACCTAGTTCGCCGGCGCGGCTCCTTCTTGCGCGGGAGCAGGCTCGGCCTTCTTCTTCGGCGGTGGGACGCCCACCGACGGCGCCTTGTCGGCCCATTCCGGCCAACGACGACGGCTGACGATGGAAAGGGTGCGAAGAAGTTTCATCGCCACCTCGTCCTCTTGCGCGGGGCGGGCGATGATGACGCCGTCTTTGATCATCCGGTTGATGACTTCTTCGCCGAGTTCGGTGCGCACGATGGTGAGCGTCCAGTCGTTGTCCTTGCCGATGC
>CAZVPL010000050.1:0-14190 GCA_964629075.1 uncultured Bifidobacterium sp.
GGAAAGTGGCCGGACTTTGTCACAGCGACGAGCATCTCGTCACCGGCGACATGGTGCCGCCGAAGGAACTTCTCGACATGATGGGTCTCGAGTCGATGTTTCCGATGGTTGGTGGCCACGAGGGTGCCGGCGTCATCCTCGACGTGGGTCCCGGGGTGACATCGGTGAAAAAAGGCGACCATGTGTCGGCGTCGTTCATTCCGTCGTGCGGCAGGTGTCGGTACTGCAGCACGGGCCGTCAGAATCTGTGCGATCTCGGCGCGGGCGCGATGGTCCCGGGCATGATCACCGACGGCACGCACCGTCACTTCCTGAGCAACGGCACGCCCGTTGGCATGATGGCAAAGGTCGGCACGTTCTCCGAGGTTGCATGTGTTGCAGAGGCATCGGTCATCAAGGTCGATCCTGATCTGCCGCTCGAGTCCGTGGCGCTCGTCTCGTGTGGAGTCGCAACCGGATGGGGGTCGGCCACAAATCGCGCTGATGTCCAGCCGGGTGACACTGTCATCGTGGTGGGTATCGGCGGCATCGGCATCAATGCGGTACAGGGCGCGAAGATGGCGGGAGCCAAGCGCGTCATCGCGGTCGACCCCGTCGAGTTCAAGCGCGAGAAGGCGATGGAGATGGGTGCGACGCACACGTTCGCGTCGATGGAAGAGGCGATGGCCCCGGTGATGGAGATGACGTGGGGACAGATGGCCGACCGCGTCATCATGACTCCCGGGGTTCTGCACGGCGAGATGATGGAAATGGCCCAAAATCTGACCGGTAAGGGCGGCACCATGGTCGTGACGGCAATTTCACCGATGACCAGCGGCACGGCCAGCATCAACTTGTTCAACCTCGCGATGTTCAACAAGGAAGTGAAGGGCACCATCTTTGGAAGCTTGAACCCGCGCGCAGACATTCCGAAGCTTCTCGGCATGTACCGCGATGGTCAGTTGAAGCTCGACGAGCTCATCACCAGGCGCTACAAGCTTGCCGACATCAACGAGGGTTACCGAGCAATGCGCGATGGCGAGAACATTCGCGGCGTCATCGTCAACGATTGACGAGCAACCACGAATGTCGAACGATCTCGAACGCCTTGGGCGTGACGTTGTCGGTCGTCGTCGCGAACTCGAGATCGTTGTCGCCGCTCTGCGCGCCGACCGTCACATTGTTCTCGAGGGTCCACCCGGCACCGGCAAGTCGACCTTGCTCCGCGCCGTTGCGCGCGCCGTCGGTGTCGGTTTCGAGTTTGTCGAGGGCAACGCCGAGTTGACCCCCGCCCGACTCGTTGGATCCTTCGACCCGGCGCGCGTGTTGAACGAGGGATACGAAGTTGATGCGTTCTTGGACGGTCCCTTGGTGTCGGCGATGCGTGACGGCTCGCTGCTGTACGTCGAGGAAATCAACCGTGTGCCCGAAGAAACGTTGAACGTTCTCATCACGGTGATGAGCGAGGGCGACCTCAGCGTTCCCAGGCTCGGACGAATCTCTGCCGCTCCGGGTTTCAGGTTGGTGGCGGCGATGAACCCCTTTGATTCCGTCGGCACGGCGCGAATCTCCGGCGCCATCTACGACCGGGTGTGTCGGGTTGCCATCGGGTACCAATCACACGACGATGAAGTTGCGATTGTTCTGCGCAACGTGCCTGAAGCCGACCCGAAATGGGTCGATGGTGTGGTGCGCGTGGTCCGCGCGACGCGGGAGCACGCCGACCTGCGCACGGGCTCGTCGGTACGGGGCGCCATCGACACCGCTCTCGTCGCACAAACGTTGGGCGAACTGCGCGGAATCTCGGCTATCGACAACGTCGTTGCGCGCGATGCTGCTCTCACGTCGTTGAGTGGCCGCATTCGCCTGCGAGAGGGCGTCACGCGCAGTGCCGAGGACGTCATCCTCGAAATCTGGGACGCGGTCTTTGCGCCCACCCGTGAGTCGGGTGATCGGGGAAAAGCTGGAGCCCCGACCGGGGCCACGAACTCCCGCTGATCAAGGAGGGCGCGGCCGCGCAGGCCGCCGAACAGGAGGCGGGGCGCAAGACGAAGTCGCGCACCGAGTTGTCACGTCATCCACGATTCGAGCAAGTCTCACCCGAGGTGGGTGAGCTCGACGAAGCCGCGGTGGACGAAGCGATGCAGGGTGATCCCGACGAAACATTGTCGATGATCGCCGACTTGACCGCCGCGACCGACCCGAAACTTCGTGCAGCTGCCCGCAACCTTGCCGCGAGGCTCATGCTCGACCTCGCGGCGAACACCGCGAGGCGGCGCCGTGGCATTGGTCGCATCGTCACTGCCCCTTTTCGGGGTGAGGGCGACATCGACATCGATGCCAGCACCGAGGCATTCGAGGGCAGCGGTCCGCGACGGCGTGTGCGTGTCGAGGAATTGAAGGCCCGAACCTGGTCGAAGCGGGACACGGCGGTGTGTCTCGTGGTCGATCGCAGCGGATCGATGGGCGGAAAGCCGCTCGCGACTTCGGCACTCGCCGCGGCGGCCGTCGCACTGCGTGAGCCCGACGACTACAGCGTGCTGGCCTTCGGCCGTGATGTGGTCGTCGCCAAGTCGCAGGATGCGCCTCGGCCCGGGCCCGAGGTGGTGAATGCTGTTCTCGCGCTGCGGGGGTTCGGTACGACGGATCTCACGACCGCCCTCCGTGCCGCGGCCGACCAGCTGGGTCGTTCGCGCGCTGCGCGCAAGGTGGTGGTGCTGTTGTCGGACTGCCGCGCGACCGAACCAGGAGATGTCGAGGCCGTTGCACGTGGTCTCGACGAGCTCTGCATCGTGGCACCCGAAGGGGACGATGCGGAGGCGCAGGTGTTTGCCGCAAAAGTCGGGGCGAAGATCGCGACCGTTGGTGAGCCGAGCGAAGTTCCGGCGGCCTTGGTCGAGGTGCTCGAGCGCCGTTAGCGGTGGTCCACTGATTCGAATGTCAACGGCAGGTGGGGTCGTTCGGCGGGGTCACGCTGAACCGCTGTTGTGAGAGTGTTTGGCTGACCACCTCGGGAACCGTCGTTGTGGTGCTGGTGTTGGCCGAACGAACACCACGTGACGAACCCACTGCGGCATCGATCTGGCCGAGCTGTTTGTTGCCCTCGCCGATTGTGGTTTCGCCCCGGAAAATGGCAAGGATCGCCTTCATCGTGTCGTTGTTGATGGTTGGCTCGATGACCGACTGTCCACCGATCTGTTTCATCGCACCATTGACCGTGTAGGTGCGCACGTCTTTTTCGCTGACGTTGCGCATCGCGCGGGCGAGTTGAAGCATGTTGAGTGGCGAAAGGTTGTCGTCGGTGACGACGTTGTCGAGGGCCGCACCAAGTAGTTGATTTGCGACGGCAGGGTTGGTGACGCCCTTGTCGAGGGCTGCACGCAATACGCGGCGCAGGAAGTCCTGCTGGCGTGCGATGCGACCCCAGTCGCCCGAAGGGTCGCTGATCCACTTGCTCTTTTTCGGATCGAAATATGCGTAGTGGCGCGAGCGAACGTATGCAAGCGCCGCATCACCGTCGAGTTCTGCACACCCGGGCTGCTTTACTTCGAACACCGTGTTCTTGTCGCGAGCGGCAAAAGCGAAGGGGATGCGCACGCCACCAACGGCGTTGACGATGGTCTTGAACGCACAGAAGTCGACCGCGATGTAGTGGTCGACGCCGACGCCAAAGTTGGTCATGATGGTGTCGACGAGTCGCTGCGGCTCATTCGGTCGGAATGCCGTGTTGATGCGGTTCTTCGAGTCGGACTTGGCGATTTTCACGTAGAGGTCGCGCGGGAACGACAACACGGCTGCCTTGTTCTCGGTGGGGTCGACACGGATGATCATGATCGTGTCGGTGAGACCCGCATAACCGGTTCGACCCTCGACGGTTTTGCCGTACTTCGAGTTGCTGTCGACGCATTCGTTGTTGTCACGGCCCGTGATGAGGAAGTTCTTGGCGCTGAGGTCACCCTCGGGAATGTTCTCGAGTTCGTCGGCCGACACCGCGCCATCGGAGACCTTCTGTGTGTTCGTGCCGGAGATCGACACCACCTTCCGGTCGGTGACGCGCTGGTTCGCATACACGAGTGCGCCCCCGCCGACGAGAAGAGCGACGGCGACCACGATGTTGAAGCCGAAGATCAACCGCTGTGGCCAGGTATGCCGGAACCTCTGGCTCGCCATGACAGTGACGCTATCCGCTTGGGCTATTCGGTTGCGGTCGGGGCAAGCGTGACGGATGCGACGATCTCGTTACCTTCGCCCATCAATGAATGGCTCTGCACCGAACCGGCAAAGCAGAGGTCGACCATCGCCGCGCGGACCGCGCCGATCGCCGACTCGGGGCCGGTCACCGCAAGCGACTCGACTTCGGCCCGCTGTGACACTTTCGCTTCGGTCTTTGCACGGCGAACGGCCGCGAGAACACTGCAGATTGCCTGGAGGTCGCCTTCGTGATCGTTGATGGGGGAGCAACCGGCGATCAGTTCGCTTCGCTGTGGCCATTTCGCGGTGTGAACCGAAGAGTCGTTCCACCAGCGCCACACTTCTTCCGACACGAACGGAACAAGCGGTGCGAAGAGACGTTGAATTGTCGACAGTGCGCGACGCAATGCGACCCGGGCCGACGCCGTGTCGGCAGCACCGACGCCGTCGACACCGTAGGCGCGTTGCTTGACAAGCTCCACGTAGTCGTCGCAGAACCACCAGAAAAACGACTCCGTACGTTCGAGTGAACGCGCGTAGTCAAAGCCGGTGAAGGCTTGGCTGCATTCGTCGACAACGTCGGACAGGCGGTTGAGCATCGCCACGTCGACGAGAGCAGTCGGCGATGCGGTCGCGTCGACGTCACCGAAGGACAGAACGAACTTGGTGACGTTCAGTAGTTTCATCGCCAATTTGCGGCCGACCTTCATCTGCTCTTCACTGAATGCGGTGTCGACGCCGGGTCGGGCGCTGGCCGCCCAGTAGCGGACCGCATCGCTTCCGTACTTGTCGAAGAGATCGATCGGTGTAACGACGTTGCCCTTCGATTTCGACATCTTCTTGCGGTCGGGGTCGAGAATCCATCCTGACAGTGCGGCGTTCGTCCATGGCGCTGTGTCGTGTTCGAAGTGCGACCGGACCATCGTGGAAAAGAGCCAGGTGCGGATGATCTCGTGGGCCTGCGGCCGCACGTCCATCGGGAAGATGTTGGCGAACATCGCGGGGTTGTCGAGCCAGCCACCGGCGATTTGTGGCGTGAGCGAACTCGTCGCCCACGTGTCCATGACGTCGGGATCACCAACGAAACCACCCGGCTTGCCGCGTTGTGCATCGGAGAAGCCATTGGGCACGTCGGTACTTGGGTCGATGGGAAGCTGCGAATCGTCGGGAACGAGGGGATTGTCGTAGTCGACCGAGCCATCGGAAAGAAGCGGGTACCACAGCGGAATGGGCACACCGAAGTAGCGCTGGCGACTGATGAGCCAGTCGCCGTTCAAGCCCTCGACCCAGTTTTCATAGCGATGACGCATGTGGTCGGGGTGCCACGTGAGTTCGTGACCACGGCGCACCAGGCGTGAACGCAGGTCGGCCTCACGGCCACCGTTGCGGATGTACCACTGACGGGACGTCACGATTTCGAGTGGACGTTCACCCTTTTCGAAGAACTTCACCGGGTGGGTGATGGCGCGCGGCTCACCGATCATCTCGCCGCTGGCGCGAAGCAGTTCGACGACTGCGGTTTGGGCCTGCTTCACGTTCTTGCCGGCGATCGCGGCGTAGTTGTCGCGCCCGCGCTGGGTGGTGATGGCGTCGGGCCCGTCGGCAATGATGCGCCCGTTGCGGGCGATGATTGCCCGGGTTGGGAGATTGAGCTCGCGCCACCATGTGACGTCGGTGGTGTCACCGAACGTGCAGATCATGGCGATGCCGGTGCCCTTGTCGGGCTGAGCCAGGGGGTGGGCGACGATCGGCACTTCGACGTCGTAAAGGGGAGTGCGAACGGTTGCGCCGAAGACTGGCTGATAACGCTCGTCGTCGGGATGCGCGACGAGTGCCACGCACGCGGCAAGCAGTTCCGGACGTGTGGTGTCGATGAGGATGTCGCCCGAGCCGTCGGTCTTGTGGAACGTGAGGGTGTGGTACGCACCCGGTCGGTCGCGGTCTTCCAGTTCGGCCTGTGCCACCGCGGTGTCGAAGTCGACGTCCCACAGAGTCGGGGCCTCTTGTGAGTACGCCTCGCCACGGGCAAGGTTGTTGAGGAACGCACGTTGGCTGACCCGCCGGCTGCGCGACTCGATGGTGGTGTAGAGAAGTGACCAGTCGACAGACAGTCCGAGTCGGCGGAAAAGTTCCTCGAAGACCTTTTCATCTTCATGGGTGAGTTCGTTGCAGAGCTCGATGAAGTTCGGCCGAGAAATCGGAACCGACTTGTGGTCCTTCGGCGGATCACCACGGAAGGGTGGGTTGAAATTCGGGTCGTATGCGACGGACGGGTCACATGTGACGCCGTAATAGTTCTGCACGCGACGTTCGGTCGGCAGCCCGTTGTCGTCCCACCCCATCGGGTAGAAAACGGCCTTGCCCGACATGCGCCAGAAGCGCGCCAGGGTGTCGGTGTGCGTGTAGGAAAACACGTGGCCCATGTGTAGCGACCCGCTGACGGTGGGTGGCGGCGTGTCGATCGCAAAGACCTCGCCCCGTGGCCGCGAACGGTCGAAGTTGTAGACGCCCTCGGCTTGCCACGCAGCCGACCAACGACTCTCGATTCCGTCGAGAGAAGGCTTCTCAGGGGGGTTGGACATAGGCACTTACCCTAGAGTCAGAACGTGCTTTCCCTCTATGACACGGCCGCCCAGGGGATCCGACCCCTCGCGATGCGCCGGCCGGGGCACCTCTCCATTTATCTCTGCGGCCCCACGGTCTACGGGCCGCCGCACCTCGGCCATGGTCGGGCGACCCTTGTCTACGACATTCTCCGGCGGTATCTCACGTGGACGGGGGTGGAAGTGCGCCTCGTGTCGAACATCACCGACATCGACGACAAGATCATCGACCGGGCGAATCGCGAAAGCCGTCCGTGGCAGGAGATCACCCACAAGTGCGAAGACGTCTGGTTCCGCGCCATGTCGGCGCTCGGTGTCGAGCGACCGACCGACGTGCCGCACGCGACCGAATACGTCGACAGTATGGTCGACATGATCGCCACGCTGGTTGCGAACGACCGTGCGTATGCCACGTCCGACGGCGTATACCTCTCGGTCACCACGGTCGATGACTACGGCTTGCTCGCGCACCAGAAACTCGAGGACATGTTGGCGGGCGGGGGCGAACGCGAGGTACTTGGTGCGAGCGAAAAGCGACACCCGGCCGACTTCGCCCTGTGGAAGTTCAGCAAGCCCGGCGAACCGTCGTGGCCGTCCCCGTGGGGTGCGGGTCGACCCGGGTGGCACAGCGAGTGCGTGGTCATGAGCCTTGAACTGTTGGGTGAAGGATTCGACTTGCACTGCGGCGGTGCAGACCTGCGTTTTCCGCACCACGAGAACGAGCGCGCTCAGGCCGTCGCGCTCGGCAAGCAATTCGCCGCGCATTGGATGCACAACGGTTTCGTCGTCGACGCCGAAGGCGAAAAGATGTCGAAGAGCCTCGGCAACGTGGCCAACCTTCTCGACCTCGTCGACAAATACGACCCACGCGCCTATCGCATGTTGTTGCTGCAAACCCACTACCGCTCGCCGGTGAGGGTGGGCCAGGACAACATCGATGCCGCCGTGAAGGCACTTGCGGGAATCGATGCATTCTTCGGCCGGATCGCCACGGCGGGTGTGACAGCCAGGGCCGACGTCCTCGACGCGTTCCGCACGGCGATGGACAACGACCTCGACACACCCGCAGCAACGGCCTTGATGTTCGACACAATGCGTCGCGCGAACGCATCGGTGGATGCGGGGAATGCAGCCGAAGCGGGCGAACTCGCCGCGGCGGTGCGTGAAATGTGTGATGCATTCGGTTTGCCGGTCAACGATCTCGGCGACGTCGACGCCGACGCAACCGGCAAGGCGGCGGAACTCGATGCGGCGCGGGCAGCGAAGGATTTCGCGCGGGCCGATGCGTTGCGCGCGGAACTGCAGGCGGCGGGATACGTCGTCGAGACGACGAAGGACGGCACCCGCGTGCGTCGCGGGTGACGTGTCGGGATCACGCACGCCGATGAAGTTGCGCAAGTCGAGGAACGACGTGAAGAACCGTTACCCGAAGGGGTTCTGGACAATCTGGAGCACCGTCGCCCTCGACATGGTGGGTTTCGGAATGGTCGTACCGATTCTCGGGCGTTATGCCGAGCGATACGGCGCAAGCGGATTCGAAGTCGGGCTCCTTTTTTCGATGTTCTCGATCGCGCAGTTCTTCTTCGCGCCGGTTCTCGGGCGCTTGTCAGATCGCATCGGGCGCAAGCCCGTCATCATCATCTCGCTTCTCGGCACGGCGGTCGGCAGTTTCCTCACCGGAGCCGCCGGTGTTCTCTGGCTTCTGTATCTCGGTCGGTTCATCGACGGTGCGTCGGGCGCCAGTGTGTCGGTTGCACAGAGCGCCATCACCGACATCGCAGCGCCGGAAGACCGCCCCCGACTCCTCGGCATGTTGGGTGCCGCATTCGGTGTCGGTTTCGTCTTCGGTCCCGCGCTGGGTGGTCTGGCGGCGCTTGGTGGTCCGCACGTGCCGTTCTACGTCGCCTCCGCATTCGCTTTGTGCAACGCCATCGCAGCGTGGTTCCGCCTGCCCGAAACGAACACCACGCGTGCGCCACGCACGGCGCCGGTGGGTCGGCGTCGGTTCGTGATCAACCGCTACACGGGAACCGCTCTGCTGGCCGGTTCCGCCTTCGCCGGCTTCGAGGCGACATTTGCGCTCTTCGGTGAACGGCGATTCGACCTCACCGAAGGTTCTGCGGCCGCGGTGTTTCTGGTCGTCGGCGTGATGTTGGTGATCGTTCAAGGCGTCCTCATTTCTCCGTTGACACGCGCTCTCGGGTCGCCGCGCCTGTTGTCGACGGGCTTCATCGTTCTCATCGGTGGCTTTCTCGTGTTGTCCATTGCCGACGTGTGGGCGGTTCTTTTCGTCGCGCTCGCGCTGTTGTCTCTCGGTCAGGGTGTCGTGACGCCATCGCTCACGAGTGTCGTTGCCGATTCCGTTGCACCCGACAAACGGGGCGAAGCGCTGGGTGTGCAGCAGTCGGCAGGAGCATTGTCACGCATCATCGGTCCCGCCATCGCGGGCCTGATGTTCGACCACGCCGGTGTCGCGTGGCCCTACGTCACTGCCGCGGTGCTCACTCTTCTCGCGTTGCTTCTCGTAACGTCTTCGGACAGGTCATGAAGGAGCATTTCTCGGTTCCGGCGCAGCGCGGCAATTTCCAGCCGCCGTCAATGGGGTACGTCCCGGCGCTCGACGGACTTCGGGCGCTCGCGGTGATCGCCGTTGTCTTCTACCACGCGAAGTTCAGTTGGATGCAGGGTGGATTCATCGGCGTCGAGGTGTTCTTCGTCGTCAGTGGGTTTCTCATCACGTCGCTGCTCCTCGAAGAGGCCGAAGAGAACCAGAGCATCGCTCTCAAGCAGTTTTGGTTCCGTCGTGCCAGGCGATTGCTGCCGGCCCTGTTCGTCATGCTGGTCGCAGTATCGGCGTGGGCGCTTTTGTTCTCCGACTACAAGGTGGGACAACTTCGCCACGACTTCCTTTCTGCGGTCTTCTACATCTCCAACTGGTGGCAGGTCTTCTTCACCGACATTCCGTACTTCGCACCCAAGGACCCGCCGCTTCTTCGCCACCTCTGGTCGCTTGCGGTCGAAGAGCAGTGGTATCTGCTGTGGCCATTCGCCTTCATCGGACTGTTGCGCTGGCGGCGCAGCAAAGCCAAGGCCGCACAGACTCTTGTCGTCATCGCCGTCGTCATCATGGTTCTCACCGCGGTGTTGTACGACGGGTCGAACCCCGATCGCGTCAACTTCCTCTATCTCTCCACGCTCACGCGCTCGACCGGGTTGCTACTCGGTGCCGCGGGGGCCTTGTTGTGGCGTCCATGGACGATGACCGGTCGTGCGAAAGTCGCGGAGATTCCCGAACGCGCCCTGTCCGCCGCGGCGGGCGCTGCGTCGGTGGTTCTTCTTTTGCTCGCGCTGTCGCTCACGGTCGAGGGAGCGTTCCTCTACCGGGGTGGACTCGCACTCGTGTCGATCTCGTCGCTCGTGCTTGTCGCTGTGGCCGTGCACCCGAATGCCGTGGGTGTGCAGCGCATCCTGGGGTCACGCCCGCTTGTCGAAGTCGGAAAACGGTCGTACGGGTTGTATCTGTGGCACTGGCCGATCTTTCTCTTTGCAGATGCGCGGACGGGTGCGGGCAATTTCGTCGTTGCCATGGTGATCACGGTGCTCGTCACAGAGGCGAGCTACCGCTTCGTCGAGGAACCAATCCGCGGGGGAGTCATCGGCCGTTGGCGTGCGATTCTGAACGACCGCGACAACGAAAACCGGCGCGACATCGCCGTCACGGCAACGTGTTATGGCATCGCCGCCATCGTGCTCACGGCAAGCGTCGGCATCGCTCTTGCCGCGACCAAACCCATCGACATATCAATGGACCAGGGTCCCGACCAGGTCTTCGGAGCAACCACCACGATCCCCATCGAAGACCCAACCCAGACGACGCAACCGGGCATCGTCGCGCCGAGCACCACCTTGCCCGTTCTTTCAGACCCCAAACGTCTCGTCATCGTCGGCGATTCTCAGGCCAAGGCACTCGCCATCAACCAGCCGTCGGGAATCGAAAAGACGTTCACGGTGTCGAACGGATCCATCTCGGGTTGCGGTGTGTACGAATTCGGTACGGGCATCAGCTCGGGCATCGACTTCAAACAGAACTTCGACACGTGCCAGGGCTGGGACGGAAAGTGGACCGACGCAGCCAAAGAGTCGAAGGCCGAGATCGCCCTCGTTGTGATTGGCGCATGGGAAGTTCTCGACGTGTTGCATGCCGGAACGAATTACGCGTTCTTCACCCCGCAGGCCGACACGTTGTTCAAGACGCAAGTGAAGAAGGGTGTCGATGCGCTTGTCGCCGGTGGTGTCGGCAAAGTCGCGCTACTCGAAGTGCCGTGCATGCGACCCCAGAACGTTGCCGGTGCGGGAATCCCCGCGATTCCCGAACGTGGGGACGACGCCCGTACGCGTCATCTCAATGAACTGCTTCAGCAGGTGGCCGCCGAGAATTCCGCCACCACGGTGTACGTGAACGGGCCTCGTGAGTGGTGCACGAGTTCGATCATCGCGAACGACCTGGGCTACCGGTGGGACGGCGTGCACGTGTACAAGCCCGGGGCCAAGTTGATCATGGAGACGATCGCCCCCGCCCTCCTCACCCTCTAACCCCGGAGGCTTCTCGGCGCGGTGAGGTGCAGCAATCGACAAGATTCGCGCCGAGAAACCCAGCGGGAACGAACACGTCCGGTTCTTGGCGCAAAGAGTTGCAAAAACTGCACCTCACCGCGCCGAGAACCCTCAAGAATGGGGGGATGACGATGATCAAAGTCATCAACCCCGCGTACGGCACCTTGGTCGGCGAGGTACACAGCGCCACCGTCTCCGACTGTCTCGCCGCGGTTGACTCCGCACACGATGCATTCCCCGCGTGGCGCGCGACGGCACCTCGCCAGAGAGGCGAGATTCTCCGCAAGGCGTACGAATTGATGATGGCCTCTCAGGAGGAACTTGCGCGCCTCATCACACAAGAGAACGGCAAGGTGCTGGCCGATGCGCGCGCCGAGGTTGCGTACGCCGCCGAATTCTTCCGCTGGTTCAGCGAAGAAGCGGTTCGTATCGATGGTGATTACCGACGCGCGCCAAACGGGAACAATTGGCTTCTCGTCATGCGGCAACCCGTTGGTGTCGCTCTGCTCGCCACGCCCTGGAACTTTCCCGCGGCAATGGCCACCAGAAAGATTGCCCCGGCACTGGCCGCAGGGTGCACCGTCGTGCTCAAACCCGCGCATGAAACGCCGCTCACCGCTTTGGCTGTGGGTGAAATCCTGAAGAAAGCCGGCGCGCCCGACGGTGTCGTCAACATCGTCGTCGCCGACCCACCGGGCCCGGCTGTTGAGGCGATGCTCGACAGCGGGAAAGTTCGCAAGTTGTCGTTTACTGGTTCGACGCGCGTGGGGTCGATGCTGCTCGCCCAGGCCGCCAAGCACGTCATCAACTGCTCAATGGAACTTGGCGGAAACGCACCGCTCGTGGTGTTCGACGACGCGGATCTCGACGTTGCGGTCGAGGGAACGATGCTGGCCAAGATGCGCAACGGCGGCGCAGCCTGCACCGCTGCGAATCGATTGTTCGTGCACGAGCGGGTGTATGACGAGTTCGCCGAACGTCTCACGCAGAAGATGGCTTTGCTCCATCTCGGCGACGGCCTTGATCCGTCAACGAGTGTCGGCCCACTCGTGTCGTTTGCGCAGCAGCGGCGCGTGGCACAGCTCGTCGAAGGAGCCAAGCACGAAGGCGCGCGCATCACCTGTGGGGGAACAATTGCCGACGACGCATCGTTTGGCTACCACCCGACGGTTCTCACCGACGTCTCATTCGGCGCGAGCATCCTGAAAGAAGAGATCTTCGGACCCGTCGCGCCGCTCGTGCGGTTCACCGATTCCGACGACATCGTTGAGCACTCGAATGCGGTCGAGCACGGGCTCGTGTCGTACATCTTCACCCGCGACATCGGAAAAGGAATGCGCCTCGCCGAGGCACTCGAAACCGGGATGGTCGGTCTCAACCGCGGCCTGGTGTCGGATCCGGCCGCACCCTTCGGAGGCGTGAAGGCATCGGGGATCGGTCGCGAAGGCGCCCACGACGGTCTGCTTGCGTTTCTCGAGACGAAGTACGTCGCCGGTAACTGGTGAAGGGTTCTCGGAGATGGGTTGGGAAGAGGGGTTTACCCACGGGTAACTTGGAGGCATGGCAGAGTTCTCCCTCCAACTCAACGAAGACCAGCTGCAGATCCAGGAATGGGTTCGCACGTTCGCAAAGGACGTCATCCGTCCGGCCGCACGCGAATGGGACGACCGCGAAGAGTTCCCGTGGCCCGTCGTGCAGGAAGCCGCAAAGATCGGTCTCTACGGCTGGGAATTCCTGATGAACGCGATGGCCGATCCGACCGGCCTCATGATGCCTGTCTCCATCGAAGAGTTGTTCTGCGGTGACGGCGGCATCGGTATGGCCATCATGGGTTCGGGTCTCGCGGCCGCCGGTATTGCCGGCAACGGCACTCCCGACCAGGTGATGGAGTGGGTGCCGCAGTGCTACGGCGATGCGAACGACGTGAAGCTCGGCGCATTCTGCGTGAGCGAACCCGACGCCGGATCCGACGTGTCGAGCCTGCGCACGCGGGCCGTCTACGACGAGGCAACCGACGAGTGGGTGCTGAACGGAACCAAGGCGTGGATCACCAACGGTGGCATTGCCAACGTGCACGTCGTCGTCGCCGCGGTCGACCCCGCGCTGAAGGGTCGTGGCCAGGCGTCGTTCGTCATCCCACCCGGAACCAAGGGATGCAGCCAAGGCCAGAAGTACGAAAAGCACGGCATCAAGGCGAGCCACACCGCTGAGGTGGTGCTCGACGACGTGCGCATCCCCGGTCGTTGTCTGCTCGGCGGCAAGGAAAAGCTCGATGCGAAGCTTGCCCGTGCACGCGAAGCCGGTCGCACGGGCGAAGGTCAGCCCGCGATGAAAACGTTCGAAGCGACGCGTCCGGCAGTCGGCGCGCAGGCTCTCGGCATCGCGCGCGGTGCCTACGAGATCGCACTCGAATACGCCAAGGAGCGCACCGCGTTCGGCAAGCCGATCATCATGAACCAGGCGATTGCCTTCAAGCTCGCCAACATGATCACCGAAATCGATGCGGCCCGTCTGCTCATCTGGCGCGCCGCATGGCTCGCCAAGAACGGTGGCTTCAAGAACGCCGAAGGCTCGATGTCGAAGTACTACGCATCGGAAATGGCTGTCAGGGTCACCGAGGACGCGATTCAGATTCTCGGCGGATACGGCTACACCCGTGAGTACCACGTCGAGCGCATGCACCGCGACGCAAAGATTCACACCATCTTCGAGGGCACCTCAGAAATTCAGCAGTTGGTCATCGCGCGCGCGATCGCCGGCATGCGTATCGAGTAAGCCCAAAACGTGGTCGGCTACGCCTTGT
>CAZVPL010000051.1:0-14059 GCA_964629075.1 uncultured Bifidobacterium sp.
CGAGGGGATCACCGAAGCGGCGAACCGAGACGTTCGCATCGCAGCGCATGGACCCCTCTTCCATCTTCGCGTCGCTCGCCCCGATGGCCACAAGAATCGCGCGGAGTTCGCTCACGTACTGCTTGGCTTGTTCGGCGGTGCGGATGTCGGGACGCGACACGATCTCGACCAGGGGCACGCCTGCGCGGTTGAAGTCGATGAGCGAGTACTCACTGCCGTGGATACGTCCACCGGCACCACCGAAGTGCGTCGACTTGCCCGTGTCTTCCTCGAGGTGGGCCCGCTCGACTTCGACACGAACGTTGCCGGGCAACATCAGGTATCCATCGACATTCAAGGGCTGGTCGTACTGGCTGATCTGGTACGCCTTGGGCAGGTCGGGATAGAAGTAGTTCTTGCGGTGAAACGTGCAAGGTTGAACGCTGCAGTTCAGTGCGAGGCCGATTCGCATTGCCAGTTCGACGGCCTGTTCGTTCAGTACCGGCAGGGCACCCGGCAGGCCGAGCGTGACGGGGTCGATGTTGGTGTTCGGCGCGTCGCCGAAGCGGTTCGGCGACGCGCTGAAGAGTTTCGTTTTCGTGGCAAGTTCGACGTGGACTTCGAGACCAACGATGAGCTCCCACCCGTCAGGCAGTCCGTTCTCGATTTTCCCGGTGCTGCTCATGCCGCACGCTCCAGTTCGGCCGCCACACGGAACATCGTCGTCTCACCGAGTGTCGGGGCGAGCACCTGCACACCCACCGGCATGCCGTCTTCGCCAGTTCCGAACGGAACGCTCATCGCCGGGTGCCCGGCGAGATTCGTGGGGATGGTGAAGATGTCGCAGAGATACATCGCCAGTGGATCGTCGGTCTTCGACCCGAAACGAAATGCGACCGACGGCGACGTCGGCGTGAGGATCACGTCGGCGTCGGCATAGGCCCGCGCGAAATCATCGGCGATGAGCCGGCGGACCTTCAGCGCCTTCCCGTAATACGCGTCGTAGTAACCCGCAGACAGCGCATACGTGCCGAGCATGATGCGCCGCTTCACTTCGTCTCCGAAGCCGGCCTCGCGCGTGTCGGCATACATCGTGTTGATGTCACCTGCCGCAACGCGCTTGCCGTAGCGGACCCCGTCGTAGCGGGCAAGGTTGCTGCTCGCTTCCGCAGGCGCGATGAGGTAGTAGGCAGTCAGCGCGAAAGACAGTGACGGCAGCGTCACATCGACAATGGTGGCACCGGCTTTCGCGAGCGCATCGAACGCCGCATCGAGACGCGCGAGAACGTCGGGGTCGGCGCCCTTCGGCAGGTCGGCAACGCGACCAATACGCAGACCCTTGACGCCGGCACCAAGGGCACCAACCAGATTCGGCGCGGGTTGCGGGATGCTCGTCGAATCCATCGGATCGTGACCGGCAATCACCTCGGTGAGGATTGCGGCGTCTTCGACTGTGTGCGTGAAGGGACCGATTTGGTCGAGGCTGCTGGCGAACGCGACGAGGCCGTACCGACTGACGAGTCCGTAGGTCGGCTTCACGCCGACGAGACCGCACAACGCTGCGGGCTGACGAATGCTGCCGCCCGTATCGCTGCCGAGACTTCCCGCGGCAAAACCTGCGGCAACCGCAGCCGCGCTTCCTCCGCTGCTGCCGCCCGGAACGCGCGACGTGTCGAGCGGATTGCGGGTTGGACCGAACGCGGAGTTCTCGGTGCTCGATCCCATTGCAAACTCGTCGAGGTTCGTCTTGCCAATGAAGACGGCGCCCTCTGCGGCGAGTTTCTTGACTGCCGTGGCGTCGTACGGCGGCTTCCAACCCTCGAGAATTCGTGACGAACAGGTGGTGTCGACACCACGGGTGCACATGTTGTCCTTCAGCGCGACGGGAACGCCTGCGAGTCTGCCCGGATTGTCACCGCGCTTGACTCGGTCGTCGATCTCGGCGGCGGACTCGAGCGCACGTTCACGCATGACGAGATTGAACGCGTGTACTTCACCTTCGCGAGCGTCGATACGCGAGACATGTTCGTCGAGGATCGCACGCGCCGACGCACGGCCGGCCACGACGTCGGCCGCGATCGATGCAACGGTCGGGAATTCACTCATGGAGACCACCGGACGGTGGAACACGGAACCGACCATCCTCGGCCGCGGGTGCAACCGACAAAACTTCGTCGCGGTCGAGACACGGTTGTTCGACGTCGGGGCGCAACACGTTGACGAGCGGATACGGCTGCGTCATCGGCTCGACGTTCGACAGTTCGAGATTGTCGATGTCGGCGAAGTGATCGAGCATTCCGTCGAGTTGACGGGTGTAACGCTCGACTTCCTCGGGCGAAACGTTGAGACGCGCAAGACGCGCAACTTTCGCCACATCGGCGGCAGTGAGACGCTGTGACACGACGTGGGATGCTAACGAGCAACCGGGGTGAATTGCGGGGGACGCTTCTCGAGGAAGCTGGCGACGCCCTCCTTGAAGTCCGGCCGGCGCAACGACTCCTTCATCAAACGCAACGCCTTCTGCTCGGCGTCACCCAGGGTCATCCCGTAGTCGGCGTAGACCTGTTGTTTCATGACCGCCATCGACGTCGGCGAGACGTTTGCGGCAAGATCGGCGGCGTAGGCGACCGCGTGATCGACGAGCTTGTCGGCGGGCAGGACGGCGTTCACCATGCCCATCGCGTGAGCTTCTTCGGCCAGCACGACACGCGCGGACAACAGAAGGTCGAGCGCGTTGGCGGTTCCCACGAGTCGCGGGAGCAGCCAGCTCATTCCGTACTCGGCAATCAGCCCACGTCGACCGAATGCAGTGGTGAACTTCGCACCCGCGGCTGCGAAGCGGATGTCGCAGGCAAGTGCCTGCACCATGCCGATGCCCGCGCATGCACCGTTGACTGCCGCAATGACCGGCTTGGGAACGGTGGTCGTGAACGACTGAAGCTGAGAACCCGACGCCGCCTCGGCACCGGACGCGCCACCCGATCCACCGTCGGACGAGGAGCCAATGGACTGCAACGCATCCATGTCGGCTCCTGCGCAGAACCCGCGACCCGCCCCGGTGACGACAATCGCACGCACCTCATCGCTCTGTGCGCAGTGGTCGAGAAGCTCGAAGTAACGCGCGGAGAGGTCGGCATTCCAAGCATTCATCCGATCGGGTCGGTTCAACGTCAAGAGTGCGACACCGGGTGCCGGCACGGAGTAGAGAACGACGTCGTTGCCGGAAGCGGGGCTACTGCTGTGGCTCATGGATCGCCACGCTAGACCCGGGTCGGCGATCGGCCCGAACCTGAACGGCGAAAAACGCAACGGAGACGACAAACACCACCAACGACACCCACTGGTTCAACCGCAAACCGCCGGCCTCGTGGGCACGGTCGATGCGCAAACCCTCGATGAAGAACCGCATCAGGGTGTATCCAGCGGCATAGAGCCAAAACACGCGGCCGGGCTTGAGGGTGTTTCGGCGGTTCACGGCCAGTAACGCCATGCAGAGCAACGCGCACCACAGCGACTCATAGAGGAACGTCGGATGAAATGTCGTTCCCGGATCGAAACCCGCGGCGGTCGCCTTCGCATCGCTGACGCGCAATGCCCAGGGTAAATCGGTCGGCTTTCCGAACAGTTCCTGATTGAACCAGTTCCCCCATCGCCCAACGGCCTGTGCCGCGGCGATCGCCGGGGCCGCAACGGTGACGACAACAGCGACGTCGAGGCCGCGGCGGCGCGCCGCCCACATTCCGACGGGAACACCGAGCGCAATGCCTCCCCAGATGCCGAGGCCCCCTTGCCAGACCTTCACGACATCGCCGATGTTTTCCGAGAATCTGTCCCAATCGGTGATGACGTGATACAGCCGCGCACCGATCACGCCCGCGGGAACCGCCCACATCGCGACCGCGCCGAAATCGTCGCTGGTCCCTGCACCCCGTCGCTCGAGCGCCTTGCCTGCGATGCGCACGCCGAGAATGACGCCGAGCGCAATCATCAGCCCGTAGGCGTTCAGCCTGAGAGGACCGATCTCGAGCGCGTTCGACGACGGGCTGGGTATGGCTGCGAGCAACGACACCGATCAGACCCCCGTGACGCGTCGCGCGAAGGCAACCGATCCGGCGAAAATCTCGCCCTTGTCGTAGTCCTGGGTGGCGACGTGGAAACTGCGCTCGAGGGTGACCCGTTCGACGGGACCGCCGTAGACCTCGGCCAACCGATCGCTCTGCACGGGGTCGACCACGTGGTCGTTCACCGACGTATAAAGAAGGAGTGGCACGCGGGTGGAGGCGTAGCGCCGCGACAACGGCGTCAAACCCTCGTCCATGAACGAAAGAAGGGGCCTCACCGGTGTGCCCGGATAGGCGTTTTCGGTGACGTCGGGATCAGCGATGTCACTGCCAATTCCCGGAATCACCTCGGTGCCGCCCTCCAGAATTCCGCGGATCGCCGACATCATCTCGTCCGCAAGGGGAAACGTCGCCGGGTTCACGCACACGATCCCCTTGGTTTCGGGGTGCTCGGCCGCGAGCCACAACGTGAGCGAGCCGCCCATCGAGAGACCCATGACGACGACATTCTTGGTGCGCGAGGCCAGACGTGCGTACGCGGCATCGGCATCGCGGCACCAGTCGACCCACCGCGTCGGGAGCATGTCGTCGACGCACGTTCCGTGCCCCGCCAGCCGTGGCATCTCGACATGCAGACCTGCGGCCGCACACGCCTCGGCGAGACCGCGCATCGAACCCGGGTTTCCGGTGAAGCCGTGCACCACCACAACTCCGGCGTCGACAGTTCCCTCATGGGACCACGCTTCCGCACCCTGCATGACCTGCGACTCGCTCATTCACTCAGTGTAGACACGGTGGTGTCTAGCCTCGGTCGCGTGCCGCGGCGGAAAAAGCGAACTGTCGACGCAGCTGCGTTCACCGCGGTCCTCCCCGTCGTCGCGCTACTCCCAGCCTGGCTGGTTGCAGTGTCGTTGATCTGGCTCGTCGTTTCTCTTCCGTTCGACATCACGTATCCGATGTTCATTGCCATCACCGCTCTCGCATCGGTTGTCATGTTCGTTCCGCTCACACAAAGACTCTTCGTCATGCGACTTCTCGGGGTCAGAACCCCGCGCCGCGACGAAGAACGTCGGCTCGCCGTCGCGGCGCGCATGGTTCTGGCCGCAGCGGGAACACCACGTCGACGTTTTCTGTTGGCGGTGGAGGAAAGCAACGATCTGAACGCCTTCGCTTGCGGAGGACACATCCTCGTTGTCAGTTCCTTCGCGCTCGCCAAGCTCGACGACGAAGAACTCATTGGCGTCGTCGCACACGAGTTCAGTCACCACCTCGGAGCACACACGGTTGCCCTCTCGTTCGCCCAATGGTTCAGTCTTCCCGTACTTCTGTTCAACCAAATTGGTGAGTGGCTGCGTCGCGTCGCAGATGAACCGGTGCGCCGCGCCGAAGGAATGTCGGGAGTGGTTCCGTATGTCGCGGGTGCCGTTCGAGCGACACTCACCGCGTTTTCGTGGATGTTCGGCTCGACGCTCGCCGTCGCCCAAAGACTGAACGACCTCGTCGGGCGTGACGCCGAATTCAATGCGGACAAACGCGTCGTCGAACTCGGCTTCGGCCGCCAGCTTTCGCGCGCACTCACTCACATTGCTGCGCGTGATCCGAGTGCAATCGGACGCAGTCGACACGAGAGGATCTTCTCGTCGCATCCGCCGGCCCGCACGCGCATCGCGCGCATCGAAGCGCTTCTTCGCACCCGCTCCCGTTAGCCGAATAGTTCGCCCAGCGGTAGCCTGCCGCTCGTGGCTGCCCCCACCGACTCGGCCTTCCTTCGTGCGGCCAACGGTCTGCCCCCGACACATACGCCCGTATGGTTCATGCGCCAGGCCGGACGTAGCCTGCCCGAATACCGCGCCCTGCGTGGCGAGGGCAGCATTCTCGATGCCATCAAGAAACCCGACCTCGCGGCCGAATTCACCCTGCAACCTGTCCGTCGCTACGGAGTCGACGCCGCGGTTCTGTACAGCGACATCGTCGTGTCGTCACACGCCGTTGGATTCGGCATCGATGTGGCACCCGGAACCGGACCCGTTGCCGAATCACCGCTGCGCAGCGCCGCCGATCTCGCTCGTCTACGTCCGCTCGATGCTGAAACCGACATGGGGTATGTCATGGAGACGATCGACATCCTCGTTCGACAACTCGACGTACCCCTGCTCGGCTTCGCTGGGGCACCCTTCACGGTTGCCAGTTATCTCATCGAGGGCCGTCCGAGCCGTACTTACGAACACACACTCGCAATGATGCGCGACGAACCCATCCTGTGGGGCAACACGATGGAACGCCTCACCCAACACGCCGTTGAACTTGTCGACCGACAGATCGTGCACGGTGCGCAGGCGTTCCAGATTTTCGACAGTTGGATCGGCGCACTCGACATCGACACCTACCGACGGGCGGTCCTTCCCCACACCAGTGCACTCTTCGCCGAACTTCGTCGTTTGCACCCGGATGTCGCGGGAATCCACTTCGGTGTCGGCTGCTCGCATCTCCTCGAGGCCATGAACGACGCAGGCGCCGCGGTGCTCGGCGTCGACCAGACCGTCCCACTCGACGAGGTGCGTCGACGAATCGGTCTCGACGCCGTACTCCAGGGAAACCTCGACCCTGCCGCGGTACTGGCAGGCCACGATCGCGCCATTGCCGCGGCCGATGAAGTGCTCGCCGCGAACGGGGGACATCCCGGGCACATCTTCAACCTCGGTCACGGCGTCACACCACAGTGCGATCCAGACGTTCTTCTCGCCGTGGTGCAACATGTTCACGAAAGGACCCGTCGATGATCTCCGTTGTTCTCATGGCCTACGGCACGCCTCGCAGCCGCGAAGAGATTCTCCCGTATTACACCGACATTCGGCGCGGTCGTCCGCCAACCGACGAGCTGCTCGCCGAACTGACCGGTCGTTACGAGGCCATCGGCGGGTTGTCCCCGTTGGCGGCGCTCACCGAGGCACAACGCGACGCAGTGCAACACGCGCTCGATGCAATCCAACCGGGACGCTTTCGCGTCACGCTCGGACTGAAGCATGCGCATCCGATGATCGAGGAGGCGGTCACCACCGTTGCCGCCGAGGGCGTCGAAAAGATCATCGGACTCGTCCTCGCCCCGCACTTTTCGAGCTACAGCATCGGCCAATACGTTGGCCGTGCAACCACCGCCGCCGAACCACACGGCATCAAAGTCATTGGTATCGATTCGTGGGCGACCGAACCCGCATTCGTCGACTTCCTCGCGGCCGACATGCGGTCACGCCTCGCCAGAATGCCCTCGAATACCAAGGTGCTGTTCACCGCCCATTCGTTGCCGCAACGCATCATCGATACGGGCGACCCGTACCCGAAGGAACTGCGCGCGACAGCGGTCGCAGTCGCCGAAGCAGTCGGCTTGCGCGAAGGTGACCAGTGGGCAATCGCATGGCAGTCGGCAGGACGAACACCCGAACCGTGGATCGGCCCCGATGTGCTCGACGCAATCGATGCACTCGCCGCATCGGACAACCCGCCGGGAGGCGTACTCGTGTGCGCGTGCGGTTTCGTCGCCGACCACCTCGAGGTTCTCTTCGACCTCGACATCGAAGCGAGGAAGCATGCCGAGGCACGCGGCCTCGTCTTCGACCGCACGTCCTGCGTGAACGACAACCCCGAGGTGATGGCCGCACTCGCACGGCGCGTCATCGAGGCAGCGGGTTGAGCACCGGAACACCACCCGCACACGTCGTCGTTGTTGGCGCGGGCATCACCGGTTTGGCTTGCGCCCACCGGTTGTTGACCGTCGATCCAAGCATCAAAGTCACAGTCCTCGAAGCGAGCGACCGCATCGGCGGCGTCATCCGCACGACGCCTTTCGCAGGGTTCCCCGCCGTCGACGAAGCCGCCGACGCGTTCTTGCTCCGGGTTCCTTCGGCACGAGACCTGGCGCGTGCAGTTGGCCTCGGCGACATGCTCACCTCACCCGCGGTGGCCCAGGCATCGGTGTGGCGGGGCCACCTCCATCCGCTGCCCGAGAGTCTTCTCCTCGGCGTCCCCACGCGACTCTCGCCACTTGCTCGGTCGCGTCTTCTTTCGGTCCGCGGAAGAATTCGCGCGGGTCTCGAACCACTCCTGCCGCGCACGTCGCTCGACGGTGACTGTCTCGGCGCGTTCATGCGCAGACGCCTTGGGGGCGAAGTGCACGAGATGCTCATCGATCCCTTGGTGGGCAGCATCTACGCAGCCGACACCGACAGCTTCTCACTCCGCGGTATGCCGCAGTTGTCGGAATTGGCATCGGAAGGCCGCAGCCTCATTATCTCGGCGCGAAAGCGACCAAAACCTGCACCGCACGGCGCCGAGAACCCGGTGTTTGCCGCGCCGATTGGGGGCATGCAGCAACTCGTCGATACCACCCACCGTGAAGTCGCCCGACTCGGGGCAACCGTGCTGATGAACGAACGCGTCACCTCTGCCGAGCGCGGCGTGTCCGGTGTGGTCGTGCAAACGACAACCGGATCGCACCACTGCAACCACCTCGTGCTCGCCGGACCCGCACGTCACACCGGAGAATGGCTTGCGGCAACCGCACCGAACGCCGGCCACCTCCTGCGCGAGTGGGAACACGCGTCGGTGGTCATGGTGACGCTCGCGGTTCCAAGGCGCAGCATGCCGCGAACCGCGGTCGGCAGCGGCTACCTCGTTCCCAAACCCGTGCAACGCTTCGTCACCGCCGTCTCGTTCGCCTCACAGAAATGGGAGCACCTCAACAGCGACTCGACGGCGCTGCTTCGTGTGTCGCTCGGTCGCGACGGCATGCCGTTGCACCACCACTCCGACGAAGAACTTCTGTCGTTCACCCTTGCCGACCTGAAGATGCACCTCGGAGTCGATCTCAACCCGGACTCCGTCCGGGTCACGCGGTGGGTCGAGAGTTTTCCGCAGTACCGCCCGGGACACTTCGATCGGGTGAGCCACGTGGAAGCACACCTCGCCGCCGAACTTCCCCGCACCCACCTCGCGGGCGCCAGTTACCGCGGAATCGGGATTCCGGCTTGCATTCAGCAGGCAAACGACGTTGCGATGCGAATCATCGAAGAGATTTCCGCCCGCTGAGACCACCGTTCTTGCCACAATTGGGTTGTGCGTCGATCCCAACCTCGGCTTGTCTGCCTCGCCCTGGCACTCGTGACATCGGCGATTGCCTTCGCGCCGACGCCGTCTCTTGCAACACGTGCAGACGGCGCCGCAACGGCGGTCCCGCGCCTCGGACGCAGTGTGGCAATCGTGAACATCCCCGCAATCGGTGTCAGCGTTCCACTTCTGTACGGCATCCATGACGGCGCGCTGTCCCGCGGGCTCGGGTTGTGGCCGGGGACCTCGCTACCCGGCCGCCCCGGCAACGCGGTCATCGCCGGTCACCGAACCAGCCACGGCGCTCCGATGCGCGACATCGACAAGTTGGCGATCGGCGACCTCATCTACGTCACCACGACGGGCAAGAAACAAAGCGTTCTCGAATACCGGATCACGAAGCGTCAGGTCGTGAGACCCGATGCAATGTGGATCACGCGGCCGACGCGCGCGGCGACACTCACGATCTTCGCCTGTCACCCGCCACATTCAATTGCCTACAGGTACGTGATCTTTGCAAAGTTGGTCTCGCAGGGAAGTTCCGGCGGCCAGTGACGCTTCGCATCCCGCCCGCCGGCTCGCGATCACTCGCGGCCGGTCTCATCGTCGCCGCCGCGATGCCTCCGTGGGGATGGTGGCCCCTCGCCTTTTTCGGCCTCGCTTGGTTCCACACGATCAGCCGCAAGGCCGAGACTCGCCGCGGCGCGTTCGTACTGGGAACCGTGTTCGTACTGGGCTGGCTGTTGCCCGCGACCGCGTGGATGTGGTTCATCTCGGCACCGGGCTGGATCATCGCCTGCATTCTTTTTGCACTTCTTCACGGTCTGGCCGAGGCGGTCATCTGGCGTACCGACCGCCACGCCGTGCTGCAGCCGCTTGCCCACGGCCTCGTCGAGGCACTGAGGTTCTCGTGGCCGTTTGGCGGAGTGCCGCTCGCTTCGCTCGGAATCTCTCAAGCACAGAGTCCCGTTGTCCCACTTGTCAGGGTTGTCGGCGTCATCGGCCTCTCGTGGTTCGTCTGGCAGATGGCAGTCTGGATGCGCACACGCAAACGACGTGCGCTCGCACTTGGCGTCGCTGCTCTCGTGGTCGTTGCCGCCGCACCGACGGGGCAAGCCGCGGCCGGCGATCCCGTCGTGCGGATCGCGGTGGTCCAAGGCGGTGGCCCACAAGGAACACGTGCCATCAATACCGACCCGCGCACGGTTCACCTGCGCCACATCGACGTGACCCGACGCATCACGACATCGGACAAGGTCGATCTTGTGGTTTGGCCCGAAAACGTCGTCGACGTCGCGGACTTCGCGGCCTCGCCGGAATACGAAGAAATTGCCGCTGAGGCGCGGCGGCTCGCCGTTCCGTTTCTCGTCGGCGTCACGCAAGATGCCGGCCCGGGTCGTTTCACGAACCGTCAAGTTGTCGTGATGCCCGACGGCTCGATCGGAGACCAGTACGACAAGGTGCGCCGTGTCCCGTTCGGTGAGTACATCCCGATGCGCGGAGTCCTGCGCGCCATCGGCGCGCCGGTTGATCAAGTTCCCACCGATGCGGTGTCCGGCACGTCGAGGGGACTCCTCACCGTGCCGCTCGACAAGTCGACCATCAGCGGCGATCTCGTGAGAGAGGTGCGCGTCGCAACCGCGATCTCGTGGGAGATCTTCTTTGCAGGCCGCGTGAACGAAGGGATCGAAGACGGCGCCTCGATCGTCATCAACCCAACGAATGGCTCTTCGTACCGAGGCACGATTCTGCAAACACAACAACTCGCATCGTCGCGAGTGCGCGCCATTGAGTCGGCTCGCTTCGTTGTGCAGGCGGCACCGACGGGTTTCTCGGGATTTGTCAGTGACGGCGGTGACGTCGTTTCGCGAACGCGCATCGGCGACGACGCGGTCATCATTGCCGACGTGCCGCTTCGCGTCGGGCGCACGTGGTACTCACGACTCGGTGACAGGCCGGTCGTCCTCGTCATGCTTGCCGCGTTCGCGTACCTGCTCTTGCGTCGGACTGGTGACAAAGAATCGGCAAAAGCGCGAAAGAAGTGACCCATGAGCAGGTCGCCTACCGGGCGGTAGCCTGACCGCTCTATGACAGTGGGGTCAGACCCGAACGGGCCGTTGCGCATCGCATACCTCACCTACAGAGGCAAGCCCCATGTCGGTGGCCAGGGTGTCTACACCCGACATCTCACCAAGGCTCTCGTCGATCTCGGCCACCACGTCGAGGTGTACGGCGGCCAGCCCTATCCGGTTCTCGACCCCCGCATCCCCCTTCACCAACTGCCGAGCCTCGACATCTTCAACGACCAGTATCCGGGTCGGTTCCCCGCCTACTGGGAACTGAAGAACTGGCCGAACGTCGTCGAGGCGGCACTCTTCTTGAAGGGCACCTTCGGGGAACCCAAGGCGTTCAGCATGCGCGCCCATCGGGCGCTGAAATTGCGCCGGAACGACTTCGACATCGTGCACGACAACCAATGCCTCGGCGACGACATCCTGAAAATCGAAAAGATGATTCCCACCGTCGTCACACTGCACCACCCCATCACGCGCGATCGCGCTCTCGAGCTCGAACACACAAAGGGTCTCTACAAGCGCTTTGGGATCAGCCGCTGGTATTCGTTCGTGAAGATGCAGGGCAAAGTCGCCTCAAAGATGCCCCGCATCGTGGTCGTCAGTGAGAACTCCATCAAGGACATCCACGACGACATGGGTGTGTCACTCGACCGCATGCGTCTCGTGCCCGTTGGCGTCGACCCCGATCTCTTCCGTCCAATGCCCGAGGTTCACCGCAAGCCCGGCCACCTCATCACCACAGCATCGGCGGATGTTGCGTTGAAGGGACTCTCGTATTTGCTCGAGGCAATGGCCAAGTTGCGCACCGAACGCGATGTCCGCCTCACAATCATCGGCAAACCGAAAACCGGGAAGAGCGCCGACCTCATCGACTCCCTCGGCCTGCGCGATCACATCGACTTCGTTTCGGGCGTACCCGACGAACGCATCGTCGAGTTGTATGCCGAAGCCGAACTCGCGGTGGTACCGAGCCTCTACGAAGGATTCAGCCTGCCCGCCATCGAAGCGATGTGCACGGGTATCTGTCTCGTCGCCACCGACGGCGGAGCGCTACCCGAAGTCACGGGTATCGACGGTGACACCGTTTTGCAGTGCAAGGCCGGCGACGTCGACTCACTCGCGGCAGCCCTGCGTCGCGGTCTCGACGATGCCGAACTCCGCGCACGAATCGGCGCAAACGGCCGGCGTCGGGTCGTCGAGCGATGGAGCTGGCGCCACTGCGCCGCACTCACGGTCGAGCAGTACCGCGAAGTACTCGACATGCCGCACAATCGCGCCCGGAGACGGTGATGCTGACCGTTCGATTCGACAAGTTGGGACTCGCCCCCGGACAGCTTTTTCTCGACGCCGGTGCGGGCTTTGGGCGGCACGCCTACGAAGCCGCCCGACTCGGTGCACGGGTCGTCGCACTCGACTGGGCCGACGACGAAGTCGTTGCAACACGCAACACCTTTGCCGCGATGGCGTTGGCGGGAGAAATGGCGCCCGATCGTTTCGTTGCGTGCCTGCGCGGCGATGCAACACGACTGCCGTTCGCAGACGCCACGTTCGACCGTGTCGTCACCTCCGAAGTGCTCGAACACATCGACTCCGACAATGCGGCAATGGCAGAACTGCACCGCGTATTGAAACCGGGCGGCATGCTGGCGGCGACCGTTCCCACGTGGTTCCCCGAAAAAATCAACTGGATGCTGTCCGATGAATACCACGCACCGAAATCCCCCGGCGGCCACGTTCGCATCTATTCGGCGACCGAACTGAAGGCGAAGTTGCGCACCGCGGGTTTCGACATCGTCGGCCAGCACCACGCGCACGCACTGCACAGCCCGTACTGGTGGTTGAAGTGCGCGGTCGGTCCGTCGAACAACGACCATCGTGCGGTCGCCGCCTACCGACGTTTCCTCGAATGGGACATCGTGAATCAGCCGCGTGGCATGAAGGTCGTCGAGCGCGTGCTCAGTCCCGTGCTCGGAAAGAGCTACGTCGTCTACGCGCGCCGCGGCGCGCTCGTCGGAGCATCACGATGAAACACGACCTCACCATCAGCGGGGTCATCAGCCACGCAGAACTGCTCGCGACGGCCGAATCGATCGCCCGCTTGCAGTTGCCCAACGGGATGATTCCCTGGTTCGACGGCGGGCACTGCGACCCGTGGAACCACGTCGAAACTGCGATGGCGCTCGACACCATGGGAATGCACCACGAGGCACGCCGCGCCTACGAATGGCTGGCCGACATCCAGCGCGACGACGGGTCGTGGCACAACTACTACCTCTCCAACGGCAGCATCGAGGATGCCAAGCTCGATACCAACGTCTGTGCCTACGTCGCAGCAGGACTGTGGCACCACTGGTTGTGCACGGGCGATCTTGCAACGGTAAAGAATCTCTGGCCCGTCGTGAGTTCCGCACTCGAATGGGTTCTCGCCCACCGTCGGGCCGACGGCACCGTTCTGTGGGCCCGCGAAACCGACGGCACGCCCTGGGACTACGCGCTTCTCACCGGCTCGTCGTCGATCAGGCACGCATTGCGCTGCGGCGCCATGCTCGCCGCGCTCGTCGACGACCATCCTGATCACCTGTTGCGCGCCGCCGATGCGATCGACCGCGTCGTGCGCACCAACCTCGCCGCCTTCGAGCCGAAGGACAGGTGGGCGATGGACTGGTACTACCCCGTCATGACGGGCACGATGGAGGGCGCACAGGCAAAGGACCGTCTCGCATCGCTGTGGAACACGTTCGCGATGGACGGCCTCGGCATCCGCTGTGTCAGCGATGAACCCTGGGTCACTGCTGCCGAAACCGCCGAGTGTTCACTCGCCCACTCGGCCCTCGGCGACATCGA
>CAZVPL010000052.1:0-13985 GCA_964629075.1 uncultured Bifidobacterium sp.
CGTCGTCTTCCATGCTGAACATCTCGAAGCAGATGGTGCGACCCATCGAGTCGTAGCCCGTTTGCATACCCGCATCGCCCGTTGCGACGGTGCTGACCCGGAAGAGGGTGCGCACCTGTTGATCGGTGGCAAGGATGCCGTCACTGTTTGCCACGAGAATGTGACGCACGCTGTCGCCGTAGCCGGCCGACACCTGCACGATCGAGCGGTCGACGCTGCGTGCGGCGTCGTTTGCACGCTGAAGAAGTTCCACCTTGCGTGACTTGGCGACGGTGTCGGGGAACTCGACGATGTTGTTGACCTTTTGGCTGACGGCCGACCCGAGCGCCACCTTCACCACACCGCCCGTGCCCTGGCGCGCAGCAACTGCCGCAGCTTCGGCGGCGGCGAGCAGGCCCGATTCCGACAGGTCTGCGGTGTGGGCGAACCCGGTCGTTTCGCCGTGCACGACGCGGATTCCGGCGCCTCGGTCACGGCCCGAGGTGACCTGTTCGACCTTGCCGTCGTCGAAGCCGGCCGAGGTCGAGCGCTTGTCCTCGATGAAGATCTCGGCGAACTCGGCGCCGGTGCTGCGTCCCTTGGCAAGCACCCGCTCGATGGTGTCGGTGCCAATTTGGTCGAGGAAAGGGCTGCTCATGAGGGTGACGTTACTTGCCCCATTGCCTTGTGATCCACGGCGCGGACCTAACCTTTCATGACGTGGCACGGGAACGGGACATCACGCGGGAGGTCGATCTCAGCCCCGTCGGTCGCGTGCACCAGCGACGGTGGTGGAAAGAGACGCTGATCATCGGTGTCTTTTATTCCATCTACACCTTCACCCGCAATCAGTTCGGCTCCGACGTCGTGAACGGCCAGGACATTCCGGTCCACGCGTTCACGAACGCCATGCGCGTCATCCGATTCGAACGCTGGATCGGACTTTTCCACGAAGAGTCGGTTCAAGAGATCTTCCTGCCCCACCGCTGGTTCATCCAATTGATGAACACCTATTACGGCACCGCACACTTCGTCGTGACGATCGGGGTGTTCATCGTCTTGTACATCAAGCGTCCCGATGTGTTTCCCCAGTGGCGCAACACACTCGCCATCACGACGGGCCTCGCCATCATCGGCTTTGCCCTGTTCCCGCTGATGCCGCCCCGCCTTCTCGACGCACCCTGCCCGCCGGTCGGCCACGGTGGCGCATGCATCGAAGCCCCCGAACGTGGGGTCGAGAAAGGAAAAGAGAACTTCGGGTTCGTCGACACGCTCGAGGTGTATGGCGGGCCATGGGACTTCAGCTCGGGTGCGGCGGCAAAGGTGTCGAACCAATACGCAGCCATGCCCAGCCTGCACATCGGATGGGCCAGCTGGTGTGCGTTTGCGATGTGGCCACTTGCCAAACGAAGGTGGGTGAAGGCGGCGGTGCTTCTTTATCCCGCACTCACACTCTTTTGCATCGTCGTCACCGGCAATCACTATTGGATCGACGGCGTGGGCGGGCAGTTGTTCCTTCTCGTCGGTTTCGGTCTCGGCACGTGGCTGCACCGATGGAACCAACGTCGACTCGACGAACGCCACGAAAACATGCTGCGGTCGACGTAGTCGTCAGAACGAGTGGTACGCGCCGTCGATCGTGATGCAATCGCCCGAGTGGTACGCGGAAAGATCGCTTGCAAGATAAACCGCGACGCCGCTGAAGTCGCTTGCTTCACCCCAACGACGCAAGGGCACACGCGGCAACACCTTCGCCTTGAACGCGTCGGACTCGAGTTGTTTGTGCGTCATGTCGCTTTCGATCCATCCGGGCAGCACACAGTTGCTTCGAATGCCGTGACGGGCGAACTCGACGGCGATCGCCTTTGAAATCGACAACAACGCCGCCTTCGACCCGCCGTAGTGCTGCGAGCGGGCGGCTCCATAGAGGGCCGAGCCCGACGTGGTGAAGACGATCGAACCACCACCCTTGCCCATCATGTGACGACACGCTTCCTGGGCCGTGAAGAACGCGCCGTCCAGGTTCACGCGCATGACGCGGCGCCATTCGTCGGCGGGCATTTCGTGGAACGGAATGCCGCCACCGGCAATGCCCGCGTTCACGAAAACCGCGTCGATTCGTCCGAATTGCGCGGCGGCATCTGCGAAACCGGCGACCACCTGTTCCTGGTCGCCGACGTCACACACGCGTGACGCAACTGCGCCACCGTTGGTTTCTTTCGACAGCGCCGTCAGCTCGGCCGCGGCTGCCGCGTTCTTGTCGGCGTTCGTGCCCCAGATCACAACGTTGGCGCCGTGGGCAACGAGGCCCCGCGCGAAACCGAGCCCGATTCCGCCGTTGCCACCCGTCACGAGGGTGGTCTTGCCGACCAATGAGAAACTTGGCACTTGCATGAGTTCACAGTATCCCCCGTCGAATGACGGGGCGGTAGCGTCTGGTTGTCATGAAACTCGCAGATCTCACAGCGCCGAGCGACCTGCGGGGCCTGTCGTACGAACAACTCGACGACCTCGCCGGCGAGATCCGTGACTTCATCGTTCAAGCCGTTTCAGAAACCGGCGGACACCTTGGTTCGAACCTCGGCGCAGTCGAACTCACGCTCGCGCTGCACCGCGTGTTCGACAGTCCCACCGACGCAATTCTCTGGGACACCGGTCATCAGGCGTACGTGCACAAGTTGGTCACCGGACGCGCGGCCGAGTTCACCCGCCTGCGTCAGGCGCAGGGCTTGTCGGGCTATCCCAGCCGAACCGAAAGCCCGCACGACTTCATCGAAAACAGCCACGCTTCGACGGTGCTGTCGTACGCCTATGGCATGGCGGTGGCACGCGACCACGCACTGCACCACGGTGGCACACCCGACCACCGCCACATCGTTGCGGTCATCGGCGACGGCTCGATGACGGGTGGTCTCGCCTACGAGGCGTTGAACAACCTCGGTCATTCGGGGCGTGGTGTCATCATCGTGCTGAACGACAACGGTCGCAGCTACGCGCCGACGATCTCGCAGCTGACCGTTTCATCCACGGCACCATCGGTCGGCGAAGACTTCGACGACTCCGACACGAATTTTGCCGACAAGATCGCCGACAGATTGGCCTCCACGCTCACGAACATCCGCTTGAATCCGACGTACGTGCGTCGCCAGCGACGCATCGAACAGTTTCTTCGCGACCTGCCTGCCGTTGGTCGCCAGGCTGAACGAAGCGTCGAGGCCGTCAAGGCCGCCGTGCGCGAGTTTCTGCAGCCACCCGGCTTCTTCGAAGCGCTCGGTGTCCGCTACATCGGCCCGATCGACGGTCACAACATCGAGGCAGTCGAGCGTGCATTGCGCTCGGCCGAGCAGCGTTCGACCGAGGGGCCGATCCTTCTTCATGTCGTCACGCAAAAAGGACGCGGCTACTCACCCGCCGAAGACGACGACGAAAAGCACCTGCACGATGCCCCCGTGTTCGACCCGCAAAGCGGCCCGCCCAAAGCGGTCCTCACCGGCTACACGCAGGCCTTTGCCGACGCCTTGTTGAAAGAAGCCGATGCCGACTCGCGCATCGTTGCCATCACCGCGGCAATGCCCGGGCCCACCGGCCTCTTGCCCTTCGAGAGCCGTTTTCCCGATCGCTTCTTCGACGTCGGAATCGCCGAGCAACACGCGGTCACCGCGGCAGCCGGCATGGCGATGGCGGGTCTTCGCCCCGTGGTCGCGGTGTACAGCACCTTCCTGTCGCGCGCGTGGGACCAGGTCGTCTACGACGTGGCGCTGCACAAACTGCCCGTCGTGTTCTGTCTCGACCGTGCGGGCATCACCGGCGACGATGGCCCCAGCCACCACGGCGTCTACGACATGACGCTTCTTTCCAAAGTGCCGGGCATGCGCGTACTTGCGCCGTCATCGGCTCAGGAGCTGCAGCAAATGCTCCACGACGCGATGACACTCGCCAACGACGGCCCGGTCGCAATTCGCTACCCCAAGGGCACCGCCCGGCAGGTCGACGACACCGATGTGGGTAGCGGCCTTGCGGCGCGCCGTTTGGTGTCGCGCCCGGGTTCGGGCCCAACGGTGTGCGTTCTCGCCATCGGCAAGCTCGTCGGCAATGCGCTGAAGGCCATCGACTCGCTCGGCGACGGTGCGAACGTCGAGTTGTGGGACGTTCGTTCGTGTCAGCCACTCGACCCCGAAATGATCCGTGCAGCAGCGGCAGCCGACATCGTCATCACCCTCGAAGACGGCGTCGTCGAAGGTGGTGTCGGAGCAGCAATCTCCCAGCGCCTCGATGCACATGTTGCCGCGGTCGGCGGCTCGATGCCTCGCGTACAGACCCTGGGAGTGCCAACGCGCTTCATCGCGCAGGCCAAGCCTGATGCGATTCTCGCCGAGCTCGGCCTCGACGCCACCGGCATTGCGAACTCAATCCGCGCAGCCGCAGCCCGCTGAATCGCCTAGCGTCGGGCGCGTGACCGCACCCGATCTCACCCGATATTCGTCGTACGCACGGCTTTCTTTCGAGGCACACGACAACGGGGTGCTCCTCATCACGTTGTCGAATCCCGACAAGTTGAACGCCACCGATGGCGAGATGCACAGAGAACTCTCGCGTGTGTTCCGCGACATCGACGACGACGAATCCGTGCGTGCGGTCGTCGTGACAGGCGCAGGCAAGGCCTTCAGTGCCGGCGGCGATCTGCAGTGGATCAGTCAACAGGTCGGCAACTACACGCAGACCATGAAGGTGATGCGGGAAGCCGGCGACATCGTGCGCACGATGATCGACTGCGACACGCCCATCATTTCGGCCATCAACGGTGTCGCAGTGGGTGCCGGTCTCGCCGTTGCACTGATGGCCGACATCAGCATCATCAACGAAGATGCCCGAATCACCGATGGTCACATTCGTCTTGGTGTTGCGGCGGGCGATCACGCCGTCGCCATCTGGCCGCTGCTGTGCGGCATGGCCCAGGCCAAGTGGTATCTGCTCACCGCCGACTTTCTTGACGGCCGCGAGGCCGCGCGCATCGGACTGGTCACGCGAGCCGTTCCCGCAGCCGAGGTTCTCCCCACGGCTCTCGCCGCGGCGCAGAAAGTCGCAGCGGGCCCACGCGATGCGGTGCGGTACACAAAGCGGTCGCTCAACCACTGGTTGCGCCAATCGCTGCCCAATTTCGAGGCCAGCCTCGCCTACGAAATGCTGAACTTCCTCGGTCCCGATGCGGCCGAGGGACTGTCGGCACTGGTGGAGAAACGTTCGCCTGATTTCCTGCGCGGTGAGCAATGAGCCCACGCGCGGTCGATCTGTCGGCCGAACTCGACTTTGCCCTCAGTCTTGCCGACCTTGCCGATGCGACGACACTCCAGCCCTTCCACGACCGTGGCTTCACCGTCGACTGGAAGGCAAACCGCACCGAGGTGACCGAACTCGACCGGCGCACGGAAGAGGTGCTGGCCGAGACCATTGCACACTTTCGTCCCGACGACGCGGTGTACGGCGAAGAGTTCGGCGAACGAGGCGCAGCGGGCGGTCCCCAATGGACATGGGTGCTCGACCCCATCGATGGCACCAGCAACTACGCGCGCGGCGTTCCCGTGTGGGCCACTCTCATTGGCTTGCTCGACCCGAACGACGTGCCGGTTCTCGGCGTCGTCAGTGCGCCGGCTATCAGCGCACGCTGGCACGGTGCGATCGGGGTTGGTGCGTTCAATCGTCGTGGACCAATTCGGGTCAGCACGGTGTCGCGCATGGACGAGGCCCAGGTCAGCGCGACCCCGAATGCCGCATGGGAGGCAGTCGGTGGATACCAACGTGTCGTCGACCTGGGTCGCAACGCGTACCGGGTGCGCGGCTTTGGTGATTTCTGGCAGCACATGTTGGTGGCCGAGGGCGCAATCGACGTGGCTGTCGACGCGATCGGCCTCGAACCATACGACACGGCGGCGCTGTGGCCGATCGTTGCCGAAGCAGGTGGCCGCATCACCGACCGACTCGGCGGAAATTCCTTCCGTAACGGATCAGCCGTCTCGACGAACGGCATTCTTCACTCTGCAGTTCTCGACGCCATCTCCTGCTGAGCGCGCCCCACTTCCCGCTGCGCACATCTAGTCTGTCCCCATGTCGGGGAGCGACTCCACCATCATCCGCAATGCCAACTTGGTCGACGGAACGGGCGCACCGGCGCGCCACGCCGACGTCGCGTTTGTCAACGGCGTCATCTCCGAGGTTGGTCCCGCGGGTTCGCTCGGCACCGCACACGCATCACGCGTCATCGATGCAGACGGTCGGCTTGTCACACCGGGTTGGGTCGACGTCCACACGCACTACGACGCGCAAGCAACGTGGGACCCGTGGCTGACCCCGAGCAGTTGGCACGGTGTCACCACGGTCGTCATGGGCAACTGCGGCGTCGGCTTTGCACCCGCCGCACCCGACCGTCACGACTGGTTGATCGCCTTGATGGAAGGTGTCGAAGACATCCCCGGAGCCGCGATGACCGAGGGCATCACGTGGGGTTGGGAGTCGTTCGAGGAATACCTGAACGTTCTCGAGTCGACGCCCCATGTTCTCGACTTCGGAACACAGATGCCCCATGGTGCATTGCGCGCCTACGTGATGGGCGAACGCGGCGCAGCGAACGAACCGGCGACGGCCGACGACATCGTGGCGATGAGTCGAATGGTCGAGTCGGCAATGCGTGCAGGCGCATTGGGTTTCAGCACCAGCCGGACCCCCCTGCACCGCAGCCGCGACGGCGAGTTGGTGCCCGGCACCCACGCCGACCACGACGAGCTGCTGGGCATCGCCGAAGCCTTGCGGCGCATGGGTTACGGGGTGTTCCAGTTCGCTCCGGAACACGTGAAAGTACCCATCAACGAATGGGGCTGGATGCGTCGAATCGCGGCGGAAACGGGTGCCACGGTCAGTGTGAATTTCAGCCAACCCGACGATGCGCCCGACCTGTGGCGCGACGTGATGTCACTTCTCTCGCAAGCCCACGACGACGGTCTCCCGATGGTCGGGCAGGTCGCGGGCCGCAGCATCGGAGTATTGATGTGCCTCGAGGGCAGTGCACATCCGCTTCTCTTCCATCCGGCGTTCAACGCCGTTCGTTTCTCGTCGCACGCCGAGCAGGTTGCCGCATTGCGCGATCCCGAGTTCTTCCGCAGGGTGACGCAGGAACTTCCCGATGATGGAGGGCTGTTCGAACGCGTGATCCTGCAGAACACGTGGAAGATGTTCCCGGTCACTTCGCCAAACATCGACTACGAGCCCGCACTCGATCAGTCGGTGCGCGAGATCGCGCGGCGTCGTGGGGTCAGCGAGATGACCGTCATCGTGGAACAGCTGACCCGCGACGACGGCCGCGGACTCATCTACATGCCGTTCTTCAACTACGCCTACGGCGACCTGTCGTTCCTGTACGAGGCACATCAACATCCCGCCACCCGAATGGGTCTTGGCGATGCGGGCGCCCACTGCGGGGCAATCTGCGACGGCGGCATGCCCACTTTCATGCTCACGCACTGGACACGCGACCGTACGCGGGGGCCGAAACTGCCACTCGAGTGGATCATCCACCGCCAAACTCAACAGACGGCACACATGTACGGCTTGCGCGACCGCGGTGTCCTCGAACCGGGCAAGCGGGCCGACATCAACATCATCGACTTCGACGCGCTCACCTTCACGATGCCACACATGGCATACGACCTGCCCGCCGATGGTCGGCGCCTCGTGCAGCGTGCCGTCGGCTACGCAGCCACGTTCGTGGCCGGCACCCAGACCGTCGACAACGACAAGTTCACCGGAGAGCTTCCGGGCAGGCTCGTTCGCGGCCCGCGCAATTAGCAAAACGAAAGACGAAAGACGAAAGTTTCTTCCATTTGATTGGAGAAGTTTCGTGAACACGTTTTGCGTCGAACGGGGGTACCGTCGCTATGTGGCACGTTGGAGACATGCAGTGGCAATCGGCTTCGCAGCGTTCGGGGCGTTGCTTGCGGTGGCTTCGGGCGGCGACCCGGCTGCGCTCAGCATCGCGATGGGTGGCGGACTGAGCGCGGCGCTCGGCTACTGGGTCGGTGCGCTTCTCGACCGCACACGACGTTCACGGTAAACCATCTGGAACGCGACAACCAACAGCAAGGTTGCGAACAGTGCGTTCGACAATGACTCAGACATGTTGGCCGCAACCGTGCCGCCACCGACCGCCGAGACGACACCCGACAGTCCCACGATGACCGCCGCCCTCACGTCGACGTTCGCTGTCTTGCGGTTGCGAATCGTTCCCGTGATCGATGTCGGGATGATGACGGCAAGCGAGGTTCCCTTGGCCATCACGTTCATCTCGCCCAGCAACAACACCATTGCGGGGATCATGATCACGCCACCACCGACGCCGAGGAGCCCGGCAAGTGTCCCTGTTGCAACACCAATGACGACGAGAGCGATGGCTGCTACGACGGTGAGTCCGGTTCTTCCATCGGCACTCGTCGTCCAATACAGGCGCACCGCCGACACCACGAGAACCGTCGCGAACCCGTAGCTGAGTACGTCGTGACGCGCGGTCTTCAGCAGTTTCGTACCGAGCAAGGCACCTGCGATTGCTCCGATGGCAAGCCACAGTGCCACCCACCAGTCGACGTGGTCGTGACTCCAGTAGGTGACGAGGCTTGCCAGTGAAATCGGAAGAACTGCTGCAAGCGATGTTCCATGAGCGCGTCGTTGTTCCATCTTTGCGAAGAAGACCAAGCCCGGGACGATGAGGATTCCCCCGCCGACTCCGAACACTCCGGACAGAAAACCGGCACCGATGCCGACGAGAAAAATGCTCACCTGGTGGCCCCGAACACCGGCCCGAACAGGTCGGCGTAGCGGTGAATGTCCCGCGGCGACAGGGGTCGCGGAAGGCTGACCAGACCCAGCCCCACGCCCGCATCGGCATAGGCGAGGGCCGTCTCGACGGCCTGTGCATCGCTCATCTGGGCCACCCACAGTTGCGTACTGATGCGAATGGTCGACATGTCGCGACCCACTTCATCGCAGCATTCGCGCAAGCGGACGAGGGACTTGTTGAGATCGCCAAGTGGGTCTTCACTGTTGCCCGGAAAATTCCAATGATCGGCATAGCGCGCGACGAGAGGCAACGTGCGCTTGTGGCCGCCGCCACCGATGAGAACCGGCGGCATCGGTGACTGGATCGGCTTTGGTTCACAGTAGGCGTCGGTCAACGTGTAGTACCGACCGTTGAACGAACTCTGCTTCCGTGTCAACAACAACTTGATGACTTCCAATCCTTCGGCAAATCGGTCGAAGCGCTCGGTCAACGAGCCGAGCTCGATGCCGTAGGCATTGCACTCGTCTTCGTTCCATGCGGCACCGACGCCAAGTTCGAGACGACCACCCGATGTGTGGTCGAGCGTCGCCGCCATGTTTGCAAGAACGGCCGGATGTCGATAGACCATTCCCGTTACCATCACGCCACCGCGGAGTCGCTTGGTTGCCTGCAGCAACGCAGTCAACGTGATCCACCCTTCCATGCACGGCCCGGAACGATCACCCGTGAAGATCGGCTCGAAGTGATCGAACGTCCAACCGCTCTCCCAGAAAGGAACCGCGTCGGCCGCTACCCACACATCGAGGACTTCTTGCCATGTGCACACCTGCGGTGCGGTGGCGAATGCAAACTTCATCTCGATTTCCTTCCGGTGATGGGCGTCGCGTACGGCCCTTCGTCAGGGTAGTTTCGCGACGTGATCGAAAAGGTGCGCGCCATCCTTGAAAAAGCGAACCACCCGAACACCCCCCAGGCCGAGGCTGAGACCGCCCTCGCGCTCGCCTATCGATTGATGCAGAAACACGGCATCGCCGAATCAGAACTTCAGTCGCAACCCGTCGGGCGCGTTGTCAGCAAGCGTTTCACCATCGCGGGCGCCTATCGGGTACGTCGTGGAACGTTGTTCCACATCCTGGCAACGAGCCTGTCGTGCGCGGACTACCGCGACATGGAAATCGGTTCGCGTGACGAGGTCGTCATGGTCGCTTTCGGCACGACGGATGATTTGTTTGCGCTCGAAACACTCTTCACCGCGGCCGACATGCTGGCGCTGCGATCGATGCCACCCGGTGACCGTCGTTATCGCACCTCGTGGTGGCACGGGTTCTGCGCCGGGGTCGAGCGCAAATTGCGCGCCGAACACCGCACCATCATGCGCGAGTCACCCGGTGGCGGACTCGTGTTGGTCGAGCGTGCAGAACGCGCTCAACGCATCATGCGTGACACCACACCGCATCTCCACACGGGACGCGGGAGTTGGGTCAACGACCGCGACGCCTACGGTGCCGGACGCGAAGCCGGCTCACGATTCTCAACCTCGGGGCGTTCGGTCAACGGATTTCGACACGAACTTGGCCCCGGCCAACCCGGGTAACTGTCCTCGCCGTCAGTCGTTGTCGTCCGTTGTGGAAGACGACCGCGGATCGGCAGGACCGTAGTTTCCTTCATTCACGTCGATCGTGGTCGTCGTGCGCGCAAGCGTGGTCGAAGACGATCTCGGATCAGCAGGGCCGTAGTCGTCGTCGTTCACATCCTCCGTGGTCGCCGTACGGGGAGTCGTCGTTGATGACGACCGCGGGTCGGCAGGACCCCAACTCGGTTCATCATCATCATCCACGGTGGCCACAGTCCGCGGAGAGGTCGTTGATGACGACCGCGGGTCAGCAGGACCCCAATTCGGCTCATCGTCCGTCGTCGACGATGATGACCTCGGATCAGCAGGGCCATAGTTGTCGTCGTTCACATCCGCCGTCGTCGAAGACGATCTCGGGTCAGCAGGACCCCAATTCGGCTCATCGTCCGTCGTCGACGATGATGACCTCGGATCAGCAGGGCCGTAGTTGTCGTCGTTGACATCGATCGTCGACGACGACCTCGGGTCAGCAGGACCCCAATTCTGTTCATCGAGATCAACCGTGGTCGCGGTATCCACGTCGTCGCTGTTTTCGTCGATCGTGGGACTCGGTTCATCGGCCGCGGTGACCGCAAGGATCTCTTCGTTCACCGCTTCGGCCTCGACTGATTCGACCTCGACGGACACCTCGCCGGTCGCCTCGTCGACGTCGACGTTCGCAACGCCGATTTCGCCGGTGTCGGATGTGCCGTCGAAGCCGGCTTCGTACACGACTTCACCGTCTTCGGTCGCCACTTCGATGGCAAGACCCGCGTCACCCCCATCGTCGACGACGCTCAGGCTCTGGCCGTCCTCCAGCGTCACTTCTGCTGCTTCTTCGTCGTAGGCGACGCCTACTTCGATCTCACCATCGGGAGACACTTCGAGTGCGTTTTCGAACTCCCCATCGGTCGAAACATTGAGTGAAAAATCGTCGTACGTCTCTTGGGTCAACGCGTCACCTTCGACCGTGTCGGTGATGTACTGAGACCCAGGTCCCGGCGCATCGACGCTCACGGCGAGGTCGACCGACGTGGCCGTTGGGTCGAGAAGCTTGCCCACAATCGGCTCGATCTTCACATCGGCGAGACCGTCAGGGATTTCAACCATTGCCCCTGTACCCAGACCGCGGCTCGGGTACACGGCAATGCCATTCGACACCGTCGAAAGGTCACGAGTGTCGATCCTGTCGTTACCAACGTTGATGATGAGTCCGGCCAAAGACTTTCCACCAGTGGAGACCGTGATACGGGCGCTGCCCTTCGAACGCTCGGCACGGTCGTCGTCGGACCACGAGACCTTCTGCATTCCGTCGCGATCGGCCATCACGACGTAGTCAATGGTGCTCTTGCCACCCGACCACTTCGACGCCGCCGCACCGGAGTTTGCAGCGCCGACGTCGTAGCTCCAGGTCTCGGTCTCGGGGTCGACGGAGAGAACCGTTACTTTCCCGGGATAGTTGTTGTCGTACACACTGATGGCGTACGTATCGTCTTCGGCGATTGTGACGGCGATCGGAGTGACCGCGTGTCCCATGCCGTTTGCATAAATGCCGATGGTCGCACCGGCGTCGGCTTTGATTGCCGCGTCGATTTCGGCCACGACTTCCGATGGCTCGAGTGCCCAGGCGCGGTTGGTTGCCTGAATGACGGGCTCGAATCCCTGCGATACCCACCATCGCGAAATCGACGCGGCGACGGGCAGGGTCTCTTTCTTCAGGTCGGCCGTGCGGGCGGCTTGCTCTTGAAGTTGCGAGGGAACGTCGCCGCCGTCATGAATACGTTGACTGAGAACAGCCATGCCCTCGCAACGACCGCCGGCGATCTGCGAGTTTGAACCGTCGATCCAATGCTGAACCGCAGGAAACGGAATACATCCCGCGTCGGTTTTCTGTGCACACACGGCGTCCTCGCCGAAGATCGCAATCGCAGTGGTAACCGTGACGGCGTCTTCTTTCACCGGCCCACCCCAGTTTTCGAACGAGAAGCCACCGACGACGGGACGCAGACCCGTGTCGCTACACAATGCACCGGTCACCGCAAGCTCCGCTGCCGGAACCTCGGCACACTTTTCGGCGGTGACTTCGTCGGCACTGTCGCCTCCCCCGCCGCCACATGCGGCAACCAAGGCAATGACGGCAAGCACTCCAGCACCACGGGCAACGAGCGGTTTCATCATCCAAGTATGGCGGACTACGGTCCGATCCGATGCTGCCGGGTGAAGCCGCACGAACCTACGAAGCCGAGGCCGCCTTCGAATCCGACATGCCGACCCGCAGCTTGACGATGACCGAGGGCCGAAAGTGGCTCGAGGAACTGTGTCGCGCCGAGGACATCGACACTCCCGACCTGCGCCACGCCCGCCTGCGGCCCTCGATCGATGCCGCGGCGGTTCACGACGATTGGTGCATCCTCGTTGCCGACGTTGCCCCCACGCAGCACACGTTGCTGCACGAACTTGCCCACCTGTCGTGTGCAAACCGCAATCATGGTCGCGAGTTCAGAACCGAGCTGGTGCGGTTCCTTCGTCGGTACGTGTCTCTCGAGCACGCAGCCAACCTTCACGCCCGTTTCGTGTCGGCCGACCTGTCGGTTGACCCGTTTGCAGCGACCCGCTAGCCGAGCTCGGTGCCGACCACCGAGACGAAGCTGACACACGCACCGGGCGCTCCACCGAGGTTGTGGGTCAGTGCCTTTGTCTTGCCTGCAGCGACGCTCTTGATTTGACGCGCACCGGCTTCGCCGCGCAACTGGGTCCAGCACTCGAAGAGCATGCGTAGACCAGAGGCGCCGATGGGGTGACCGAACGACTTCAGTCCGCCGTCGGGGTTGACGGGCAGTTCACCGTCGAGGTCATAGGTTCCCGACAACACCTCTTTCCAGGCAGTACCGCGCTCGGCAAAACCCAGGTCTTCCATCAACACCAACTCGGTCGGCGTGAAGCAATCGTGCACCTCGGCCATCGCCAGCTCGGCACGCGGATCGGTGATGCCGGCCTGCTGGTAGGCGTCATCGGCGCTATGCACCACTTCGTCGAAGGTCGTGTAGTCGTAGGCGGGGTCGATTGGGCCGGCTGCCGGACCCGCGACGAACGACAGCGCCTTCACATAGAGCGGCTTGTCGGTGTACTTGTGGGCATCTTCAGCGCGCACGATGATCGCCGCAGCCGAACCGTCACTGACACCGCTGCAATCAAAGATGCCAAGTGGACCTGCAACGAGGGGCGAGCACGCGATGGTTTCCATCGGCACTTCCTTTTTGAACTGGGCGCGCGGGTTCAGGGCACCGTTGCGGTGGTTCTTCCATGCGATGCGAGTGAGCACGTCTTTCAGTTCGGCCTCATCGACGCCGTACTTGTTCGCATAGGCGGGTGCGAGGAGCGAAAAACTCGCGGGCGCCGTCACCGTGGCTTTGGTGCCGTCGTCGGCGGGAGCCGACACGACAAGACCCGAATAGCCCGAGTCCTTCAACTTCTCGACACCAATCGCCATGACAACGTCGTAGGCACCCGAGGCCACCGCGTAACACGCGTTGCGGAAGGCCTCGCTGCCCGTGGCGCAGTAGTTCTCGACGT
>CAZVPL010000053.1:0-6913 GCA_964629075.1 uncultured Bifidobacterium sp.
ACGGGGCACGACACACCCGTGCCGCCGAGCCCGCAGTAGCCATTCGGGTTCTTTCCCAGGTACTGCTGGTGGTACGGCTCGGCGTAGTAGTAGTCACCCGCCGGCGCGATCTCGGTTGTGATTTCACCAAAGCCGGCTTTCGTCAACAGCACCTGGAATGCGTCGCGGCTTGTGGTGGCAGCCGCACGTTGCGCGTCGCTCATCGTGTAGATGGCGCTGCGATATTGCGTTCCGACGTCGTTGCCCTGTCTCATGCCCTGCGTCGGGTCGTGCGACTCCCAGAAAACCGCCAGCAGCTTGGCGTACGACACAACCTTCGGGTCGAACACCACGAGGACAACCTCGGTGTGGCCGGTCAAACCGGAACACACCTCTTCATATGCGGGGTTCGGCGTATAGCCGCCTGCGTAGCCCACCGACGTCGACCACACGCCTTCAATCTGCCAAAACTTTCTCTCCGCACCCCAGAAGCAGCCGAGTCCGAAGACGGCGGTCTCGAATCCTTCGGGCCACGGCCCAACGAGCGGGTTGCCGTTCACGAAATGGGCGGCCGGCACGGGCATCGTCTGGTCGGTGCGACCCGGTAGGGCATCGGCGGGCGACACCATCTCAACTTTCTTGAAACCGAACATGACCGAGACGGTACCGCCACGCGAACCTCTGCCTGCGAACGGACCCTGCATGTTTGGTAGGAAATCCCCATGCCCGTCCCCATGCCCGCGGTGTTCCTTGGCCACGGAAGTCCGATGAACACGATCGACGACAACCAGTTCACCCGTGCATGGCAGCGCTTCGGCGGCCTGTTCGCCAACGCCACCCACAACCGGGCAATGAACGACCTCGGCATCTACGCAACACCGAAAGCAATTCTGTGTGTCTCGGCACATTGGGCGCCGATGACGTCGGGAACGGCACCGATGCCGGGCTCTTCGTACCTGCCCGGCGCTTCCTCGGCACCGACCGGGGCGACGCTCGTGCAGTCGAGCGACAACCCAAAGATGATCCACGACTACTCGGGTTTCCCACCCGAACTGTCACAGTTCCGTTATCCCGTTGCCGGTGCTCCCGCGGTGGCGCTACGTGTCGCCGACTTGTTGCGGCCGATGTGCGCACCCGCACCGGTTGCACGCACCACCTCGTGGGGTGTCGACCACGGCACGTGGTCCGTTCTCGCACATGTCTTTCCCGATGCAAACATTCCGGTCGCACAACTCTCGATCGACCTCACACGACCCGCAGCGTGGCACATCGAAGCCGGACGACGCCTTGCGATTCTCCGACTTGAAGGCGTGCTCGTGATGGGAAGCGGCAACATCGTGCACAACCTCGGAGCAATCGACTGGTCGGTCGATGCTCAGGCACACCCGGCCGGTGTTCGGTTCCACGACTACATCGTCGACGCAATCGAACGTGACGACATCGATGCAATCGAACGATGGCAGGAACACCCCGATGCCGCGTATGCCGCGCCGACTCCCGAACACTTCCTGCCGCTCCTCTACGTTCTCGGTGCACGAGCAAAAGGCGAACGTGCGAAAACCATTACCGATGGGTACGTCTACTCATCGCTCTCCATGTATTCGGTGCAGTTCGGCTGACACCCCCCACCTGCCCGTAGGGTGGTCCCATGGAAATCGAGATGATCGTCGAAATCCCCCAGGGATCCCGCAACAAGTACGAAATGGACCACGAGACCGGAGCGATCTGGCTTGATCGCACACTCTTCACCGCCACCCAGTACCCCCTCGATTACGGCTTCTTTCCGCACACACTCGGAGAGGATGGGGATCCTCTCGACGCGCTGATCCTTCTCCCGCAGCCCACTTTCCCCGGCTGTCACGTCTGGGCGCGTCCCATCGGTGTGTTCTGGATGAAGGACGAAAAAGGTCCCGATGCAAAAGTGCTGTGTGTACCCGCGCACGACGCTCGGTACGAAAAGTTCCGCGATCTCAACGATGCACCCGATTTCCTTCTCGCTGAGATCGCCAACTTCTTCGAGGTCTACAAACTCATCGAACCCGGCAAGGATTCCCAAATCGGTGGCTGGGCAGGTGTCGAGGCAGCCGAAAAGGAGATCACGGCGGCTCTCGCCCGATACCAACACTGACCCGAAAGGACGGTGCCCATGGCTCTCGTCTCATTTCAAGATCGCAAGTCGTTCGGTGAACAACTCGACGGTCTCGTTGCCGATGGTCGCCTCACCCGGGCCGAGGCCGACATGCTGGAAATCGCGCCCCGAATCTTCATTCCCTTGCGGGAAGTGACCGGCTACCTCGGCGGTCTCGTCGTTCTTGTCGGTGTCATCTGGACAACCAGCGCCGCGCTGCAGGATGCCTCTCCCATGTCGATTGCTGCGTTGCTTTACATCGCGGCTGCAATCGTCTTGTCGGTGTCGTTTTGGATGCATGTGCGTTTCTCGCGTGCCGACAACGTCCTTGGTCGTCGTGGTGGTGAGGTTCTCGAGCTCCTCGGCTCGGGGGCCCTCGTTGCTGCAGTCGCCATCACTCTGAACGAACAGAACTTTCGCGGCGAACACATCGCACTGTGGATCGCCGCGCCGGGCCTTGTCTGGGCGTTCGTCCGACTCGAACGTTCGATGTTTGCTGCGACCATCTCGTCATGTGCCGCGTGGATCGCAATCGTCGCCGCGTCGGTATCGCTTCTCGATGCCGGTGACACCTGGGGCTCGATCATCTTCACCCTCGGCGGGTTCGTCATCTTCGCCTTCAGTCTCTCGGAGCCGCCGTTCTCCTTCGCACCCCATTCCGTCGGGGTGCTCATGATGATCTTCGCCTCGAACAGCATCAACGGCGCCGACCGCAGCGCGTGGTTCACGCTGTTTCCGCTCGCCGTCGCCGGTCTTCTCTTTCTCTATGCCACCGCTGGCGCGCGGGTCGAGGTTCTCCTTGTCACTGCCATCGCCGTCACCGCCGACGTGGGGATTCTCGTTGGTCGAGCCATCGACAGCGACGTGGTGAGTGGCCTCGTTGTCACGGCGGTCGGTGCACTGATGCTCGCCGCCAGCATCTACACGGTTACTTCTTCACGACGATCGTCACCGACTTTGTCGTCTTCGGCGTCGATCCGAACTTCGCTGTCGTGACACTCAACTGACACGTCGTTGCTCGTTGTGGTGCAGTGATGCGGGTGTTGTTGGCGTTCAGCGTGCAGCCGCCGCGCACCTTCCACGTTGCGGCGCCGCGCGAGGCGGGTCGCACGAATGTTGTTGGCGAGGCCACCCGACCGATCTTCATCGATACGACCGGGGTGGCGGTCACCGACATTGCGGTAGCCGCCGTCTCACCCTTCAGCGCAACCGTCACCGTGTACTTCTGCGACGGATCAAGTCCTCGAATCACGCACGAATCGGTGTTCGACGTGCACGAACGCCCACTGGGCATCGCCGTCGCAGTGACGTACGGTGAACCCGCAGCCGCGGAGATCGCCCACGTGACGTTCAGTGAACGGTCTGCGATCGGGCGGGCCGAGGTGATAAGCGGCTTGTTCACCGTCACTGTCAGGCCGTCATCCGGCGGCAGTGCAGCGAGTTCCTCCTTTTGCCGCTCCTCGACGAACCGGTCGCGGGCCAACCTTTCAACCGGAGGCACCGTTGCCTGTGGCGGCAACGTCACTTGAGAGTTCGGTGCCAGAGTGGGCGGCGTTGGTTCCACGTCGATGGAAACATCGAGCACACCTACGGTCGTATATCGCGACACCTGCACAAAGCGGTTGTACACAAGCATCCCGACATACAGTCGCCCCTGATCATCCAATGCGATCTGTGTCGGAGCATCGACCCCCTCGATCGCAAGAACACCGTTCGTCGCAAAGGTCGGGTCGAGTGCACCGGCCGCCGTCAACTTCTTGATACGAATCGTCCGACCGAGATACTCGCCATCGTCGGCAAAATCAGTTTGTTCCGTGAGATAGTAGAGATTTCCACGTCCGTCGCTCGCGTAGCTCAGGATGCGGTCGTCGGGAACCAACGATGCTGCACTCACGCCGGATCCCACCGGTGCGCCCATCACATCAAATGTTTGCCACTGGAGTTTCGTCGGCTCTTGCGCGCAATCTTGGACGCCGTCAATGGTGACCGTCTCGTATACCGAAAAGATCGTCGTCACCGTTCCTGCAGTTGATACCAAGCGGATGTTGGCAACGCAGTCATCTTCGTTGAGTTGGAAATTCGGGAGAGAGCTGTAACCGTCTGTCCCGTAACTCGTATCGACTGAACCATTGTTGACGTCGACTTTGTAGAGACGCCGTTCGGTTCGATCGTCTCTGAAGACGTACGCAACCATCCCCACGTACTGCGAATTCATCACGACGAAGTTGTCGTCTGCGCCGGAATAGTCGTCAACCCCCATGGGCCGTGACAGATCCCTGTCGACGACTGAGTTGCCGACGGATTGCAGCCGAAGTGATTTACGTCCGCGATCATATTGCAACGCGCCAACCACTCCGTTCCCAAACGGACGAGGAGCAGCAATCCGTTTGACTTCGTAAGTCCAGTCTTCGCCTTCTTCCTGTGCGATTTCACGCGTCTCAAACGAGCCGTCAAGAATCGGCGACACCTCGCCCACGCCGGTCCCTGCCGGGTCGACCGACACCAATTTGAAAGCCTTTGCAGCACTCCAGTTGTCTGCGAAACGAACCACGGCATGCACCCCGGACTCGTCGACCGACATCGAACTGATCGCACCGTAGTAGTCATCCAGTGGCACTTCTTCAATGAGATCAATCGAAACTGTGGTGCCATCGTCGGAACATCGGGTGACCGCAAAGCACACCCTTGTCTCGAAGCGATCGGTCTCCATGTTCTTAAAGCTCTTGACGACGAAGTCCCTGCCCTCTCGCGACACGTTGGCGTTCATTTCTCCGTGGGCCAGAAGAACTTCCTCCTCGGCTTCCCAAATGGGCTCGTACATGACATCGACGAGTTCCTGCCGTTCGGAGATTTGCAGCATGTAGTGGGTTTCTCCGGTCTCCCATGAATACGTTCCGGCTTCACTCCCACTGATGTGCGCGGTCAATTGACCGGTCGGTGTGAGCGCTGCACCGCGAATGCTCGCATTCGAGAGTTTGAGTCCTAGCGTCCGGAAAAAGAAACCGTTGTTCGTCATCTTGACTGCCTTCGTCGTCGAATCTTCTCGCACGACGATGAGCGTCAACAGCTGCGTGGCCGGTATACCGTTGTCTTCGTTGACTGTGTCGTTGTCGTTCGACACGACAATGACACCGATCCCCGGCGCGCCGTTCACCCCTGGGTCGGTCAATCGCACGTCATTCCGGGAGAAGTTCCCGGCCGCGGGGATGAGGCCCCCGAAGTCGAGAACACCCGCACCTTCGTCGCCGACGAACGGGTCGAACGTCCCGTCCGGAGTGAAACCGAAGACCGCAGCACTGCTTTCGTTCTCGCCGTAATCAACGATGCCCGCCAACAAGAGCCGCAGTGTCCCGTCGTCATCAACCCGGCGTAGACCAAGGTCCGTGATCAACTGAATCGGCACACCCATCGGTATGGTCGTGCGCCCATCAATGCCCAGGTTCTTTTCACGTTCTCCGGTGGCCAGGTTGTAGTACTCGACAACGCCGCGATCCTCCGGTTCGTCAGCACGATTTCCGAAGTACACCGCGACCAACTCCCGGGACACGACCGTCCATGCCGTGGGTATCAGATCGCGATTCGGATCATCGGAAGACAGGTCGACGGTCACCACCCCGTCCGTGCCGAAGCCGGCGATCGGGTACTTGGTGACGTCGTCACCTGTGGTGTCGAAACCGGCAACCTTGAGAAACACTTTCCGCTTATCGCTTTCGAAGCGTGCAACCATCGTCGCAACGAACACGTCGCGCGTGTTGACGAGCTTCCGCTTGTCGATCAACTCTATGCGGGCGCGACGAAAGACTCTCGTCGTCACATCGGTCCAAATGCGATCCCTCACCGACACCGTGGCAAACCCGCTGCCGTCTTCGCCCCAGCCACCTACCTGAACATTGCGGTCGCGGTCGCCGTCGTCGGTTGAGTCGGAGGCGCTGTCGACTGTTGCGGTGTCACCCGCCGCAATGGAGCCCGTACTTCCGTCGGAGTCACCTCCACACGCACTTGCCACCAGCGTGGCAGCCATCATGAACGCGAACACCTTGGTTGATCGACGCATTCCCTGCCCCTATCTGTCGACTGAACTGTTGTTCAGACTACGCCCGAACCCCTGCGCCGAGTAGTCAGGGCGCCTTCGTTGATTAGCCTCGCTGCCATGTCGTTGCGGGGGGCTGCTTTCATCGCTGGTGCGTACGAACATCCGTTGCGCACCATCCCCAACTCAACCGTTGCCCAGGTTCACGCCGAAGTTGCCGCGGGCGCGCTCGCCGACGCCGGCCTCGGCTTTGACGACGTTGACGGCTACTTCTGCGCGGGCGACGCGCCGGGCTTCGGTCCTCTCTCGATGGCGGAATACATGGGAATCACTCCCACACACGTTGACTCCACGGAAACCGGCGGTTCGTCGTACCTCATTCATGTCCAGCATGCAGCCGAGGCGATCGCCGCCGGCCACTGCAAGGTCGCACTCATCACCCTTGCCGGTCTTCCCCGTTCCTCTGGGGCCGGCATCGCCGGTGCAGGACGGTTCGGCAACTCACCAGAGGTTCACTTCGAGAACCACTTCGGCATGTCGATTGTCGCCGGGTATGCAATGGCCGCTCGCCGGCACATGCACGAGTTCGGAACCAGTTCGGCGCAACTCGCCGAAATCAAGGTCGCTGCTTCCATCCACGCTCAACACAACCCGAATGCGTTCTTGCGCAACGTCGTCAGCGTCGATGAAGTCCTCGAATCGCGCATGGTCGCCGATCCGCTTCACATGCTCGACTGCTGCGTCGTCACCGACGGCGGCGGCGCACTCGTTGTCGT
>CAZVPL010000053.1:7013-13372 GCA_964629075.1 uncultured Bifidobacterium sp.
ACGAAGGTCATCGAAGCCGTGCGCCAACTGCGCAACGAGGCCCATCCTGCTGTGCAGGTGCCCAACTGCGAATTCGCACTCGCCCACGGCACCGGCGGCAACTTGGCAACGCGCATGGGGTCAGCCACGCTCATCCTTGGGAGAAGCCTGTGACCCCACACCTTCCCCTCGCCGACATCGAGCCCACGATCGAGAACCAACCCTTCTGGGATGCGCTCCGCGACAACCGCATCGACCTTCCCTTCTGCGAACGGTGCCGATCCTTCGTCTGGTACCCCCGCGCCATCTGCCCGGTCTGCCACCAGGGAAACCTCACCTGGCGAACGCTTCCCGGTTCCGGCCACGTGTACTCCTACACCGTCGTCACGAAGGGCACGGGCCGCTGGAAGGAAGCGGGGCCCTACGTCGTTGCCTACGTACAACTCGATTCGGGCATCGACAACGTCGATGGCCCGCGCGTCCTCACAAACATCGTCGGGGACGAATCAACAGCCGTATCTATCGGTTCACTCGTTTGCTCCGTGATCGATCGCAGCGACGATGCGAATCGTGTCATCCTCCGGTTCGCTCTCGCGTAGCTGCACTCACTTCACGATTGCGCGGACGTCGATCGTGATCGAACGCGTGGTGGCGGGTGTCTTTCCGGCCTTCGGGCTGCGTACCGAGAGTGTGCAGGTGGTTGCATCCTTCGGTGTGGTCAGCCTGGAGAAGTCCGGGCTCAGAGTGCAGCCACCCGACACCTTCCACGTGAGCTTGCCCTGCGCAGCGGGGGTGACGAGACTCGTCGTCTTCACCGACTTGTTGCGTGCGAGGATCCGAATGGGTCGCAGTGGCGGCGATGGGTCGGATGCGGTGATGCCTGTGGCCCCGGACTTCACACCGACGGTGAACGTGTAGGTCGTCCACGGATCGAGACCACGGAAGACGCACAACGTCGAGGCGGTGGTACACGCCTTGCCGCCGGGCGAAGCGATGACCTCGTACGAGACGTTCTTGGAAACAAGCGACTGTGGAATCGCCCACTTCACGCCGATCGAACGATCGATCGCGCTGGTCATGGCAATGATCTTCAACCGTGAAGTTTCGACGACCGGCGCCGTGGGTGTTTCCGATTTGCTCGGTCCGCTTGCTTGGGTGGTTTCCGTCGACTGTGCGGCCTCAGTCACAGGAGCCGGAGTAGCGATGACAACGGGTGCCGGGTCGAGTTTTTCGACCAGGGGAACCGCCACCTGTGCAGCCGAGTTCGGAACCTGTGGTCCGGTGTCACCAATGATTGTCTGGATGGCCCCGCTCGGCGCATTCGGGTTGTCGGGGTTGAGAAGCGCGACAGGGATCGGGGTCGGCTGTGGCGCCTTCAATGCGTCCATCGCCCCATTCGGCATGAGACGCGCCATGACGTGAATCCCTCGAATGCCGACAGGTCGATCGTTCTCGAGGACCAACTGGTCACCAAACAGACCAACGAGAATCTTGTCGTTCTTTGTGATCGAGATCTGTGGGGGCTTGCGTCCATCCGGTGCGACCTGAGCCCACCCGAAGACGTCGGACTCCATGCGTCCGCCTGCCCCAAACGACTCGTCGAGCTGCCCGGACGGCAGATAACGCCAGACCCGCAGCGTGTATTCCATCAATCCATTGGCCGGGTCGATGGTCCACCTGATTCTCGCCACCAGCAGTCGGCTGTTTGAATCGACCGTGTACCCGATCGGACCTTCGGTTGTGAGCGAATCGCTGTAAATGTCGTTGAGAATGTCGACCGTGAACGGCTGCGGATTGAATTTGCGAATCGATTCGTAGTCAGGCATGACATCGGGGCTGTGCCATACATTCACCGTTCGCTTTGCGTCCATCATGTACTGCAGGCCCAGATGGAAGGAGCCGTCGTCGTGCAGGTACAAAATGCGATTGACCGGGATCGTCAAAGCATCGGCCGCCGGCACCACTCCGTCAAGACCATACGACTGGTCCATCGCACCATCAGACAGCGAGTAACGAGCGACGCCCGCGATCCATTGGACAGGCATTGTGAGGTGACTGAAGTTGCTCGTGATGTAGATGAAGCCGTCACGGATCTCCATTGCATCGGCCGATGGAGGAAGGCCCGAGAGAAACCAATCAGGGGACGTCAAGACGACGGGGTCCTCGATGGTTTTCGTGTCAAGAGAGACCTTGCTGACTTGCGGGACGTAAGCGTCACCCTTGGTCTGGATCAGATACATCGCATTGTCGTCTCCCATGAGAGTCAGCGACTTCATGAGTTCGTCGGAGTTGCCTGACGCGAAGAACGAGGAGAGATAGTCGATCGTCACCGGATTCTTCGTCCAGATTTGCTTGCCTCCAAAGGCGTCGATCGGAAGTCCGTTCTCCGACATCGCAACGCCCCACGTCGACTGTGCCAAACCGAGATCGCTCGTGGCAGCGGGCACGAAGCGCTGATTCCCTTGCGTGAATCCCGCGAGGGTGAAACGAAGCGAACCGTCAGCGGACGTCAAGATATTCGAAGCGAGCGTGTCGATTGACTGGTACTCAGTGACACGCAGGACATCGTAGAGATCGAACCATCCGTAGGACTCCCTTCCGACTGCGAGCCCAAAGAAATTCGATGCCCGATTGCTCACCTCGCCGAGTTGATAGAGGTCCTCGATCGTCGCAAACTGAGTGAGTCGGACCAGCGACGTCTCGTCGGGACTGAATGCCTGTGAGCGATCATAGAAGTTCGCCTTTGCGACGAGCATCAACGCGCGCCCATTGGGTGCGCCCGAGATCGCCACCGAGCGCGTCATTGCCTCCCACTGGCCATAGGGGTTTTCGTATGTTTCCACGTTCACACGCAACGACAATTGATCTGCATCCCCGTAGCCGACTCTTTTGAGTTCTCTTGCAGTAGCTCCTGAATAGTCGACAAAAGCAGCAGTGATCAGTCCACCGGCAGGAAGCGACCGCAAGGAGATGGCTTCAAGCACCGAATCGATGTAGTTCGTGTTGATGGTTCCGTTTTGTGCGATGCGGAAGTCGATGACGTAGTACTCGGTTGCTCCACCGATGTTGTTGGTTTTGGTTGCGGTTCCAACGAGCGAAATCGTCGATCGATCGAGGCTCTCACCCATGATGAGAATTCGATCAAGCGAATCCACCCTCAACTCACCAAACGTCGCAGGCAACATCACCTTTCCGCCGTCGCCAAAGTTCGTATCGAGAACACCCTTGGTGTTCATGCGCAACAAGAACCTCATGTCGTTGTTGGCCACGAGAACGAACAATTGGCCATCGAGGTTATCCGCTACGTCGATGACACGGGTCTTCCCGGGTTCGAAGGGATCCCCGAGGGAGGGAAGAGCGAGCGTGCCCTTCACACCGAAAGCGGTGTCGATGAGACGGTCGTCAAGTCGGTACCGGACCAGGGTCGGCTGCTTGGCTCCGTTTTCGATCGGGTTGATGACGTGGATGCCATAGCCGTTCATCGTGGGGATGAAGTTGTCGACATACGTCGGCGTCTGGGCGAGTTTGACCGTCTTCAACCCGTAGGTCTTGTCGAAGGTGTACCGACCCGTGGACGTGTTCACCCGGGCGACTTGGAACTCGAACTTTTGAAGTTCGGACGATCCAAAGTGTGCGGGTCCGGACGAGACAACCATCGTGGTGTAAACGGTTTGCTTGTCCGCCAACGTGATGGTCCGCTTGTCGTTAATTCGAGTCGTTGTCCGCTCCCACAGTGGATTGACAGCAACCCCGTTGCCATTGACGCCAAAGTCGACGTTCCCTGTGATGCCAATCGGTCGATTGCGATCGCGGTCACCGGACGTTTCCGACTCGGACTGACCACACGCCGCAACGACGAGGCTGGCGGCAAGAATCGCACCGAAGGTGCGGGGGCGAAGTTTCACGTGGTTCCTCCCACTTTGAATCAATGTTTAAGTTAATTCACTTTGATTCGCGACGTAGGTCGCCCGTGACGCTCTTGGCGGAACGGAAGGGATTCGAACCCCCGGGCCTTTTGGGCCTTCCGCTTTCAAGGCGGATGCATTTGTCCACTCTGCCACCGTTCCGTCTGCAAGGTTATCGCCGACAACGGGCAACGTTCAGCGCGTGATGCGGCTGCGCAGGTGCGCCACCCAATCGTCGGCGTCGCGCCAGCGTGCATCGGCATGTTCGCGGGCGTTGTGCGCTGCCTGCCCCGCCGCGGGGAACGACCCGAAAAACTTCACCCCACCCTGTTTTGCGTGCAACTCGCGCAATGCATCGGCCATCAACTCGTCGGCAATATGGCCGTCGGCGTAGATGATGAAGCAGTAGTCGCCCAGACCGGTGTTCTTGGTGGGGCGTGATTGCAGGTTGCCGATGTTGATGCGCCGCGCTGCGAACTCTTGCAGGATGGAAATGAGACTGCCGGGTTCATCAGCGCGCTGGAACACCACGATCGCCGTGCGGTCGTGGCCCGTCGGAGCGGGAACCGAGTCCTTCCCGACCAGGATGAAGCGCGTCTGGTTGTTGTCGTGGTCGGCAATGTCGCGCGCGATGATGTCGAGTCCGTACATCGCCGCCGCTGACTCGGGCGCAATTGCAGCAACACTGGTCAATTTGTCTTCGGAGATGCGGCGTGCAGCCTCGGCGGTACTGGTGACCGCGCGAATCTCGGCTTTGGGCAATTCCTTGCGCAGGAACGCGTGACACTGTGCGGTTGCAACGGGCATCGAATGCACTTCGGCAACGTCGGCGATCTTCGTCCCGGGAAGCGCGAGAAGGAAGTGTTTGATGTCGAGGACAACCTCGCGCTGAATGAAGAGTTCGTGGTCGAATACAAGCGCATCTTGAGTGAGATTCACCGTGCCCTCGATCGAATTCTCAATGGGAACAAAACCAAGACCGATCTCGCCGGCTTCGACTGCATCAAGAACATCGGGGACGGTGCGATACGGCACCAATTCGAGCGCGGCGAGGTCGTTCTGTGTGCGCACTGCTTGGTCTGTGAAAGTACCGAACGGTCCGAGAAAACCGACGCGACGAGGTGCCAAGGAAGTCACGGTGAGCAGGCTAGGCGACGAGGTGCCAACATGGGTCCATGTTTACCGAGACCCTCCGCCAACTTCTCGCCGATGTTCAGTCCGGATCAACGAGTGCCGATGAGGCAGTGGCCATTCTGCGTCGGTTGCCGTTCACCCAGGCGGGCGACGCATTGGTCGACCACCACCGCGCACTGCGGTCGGGCACACCCGAGGCCATCTACGGACCGGGGAAGTCACCCGAACAGTGCGCAACAATCGTCGCCGAGATGTTGAAGAACGGCGAGGGTCCGGTCATTCTCACGCGCGTCGACGACAACCAGGCCAAAGCCGCCCTTGCCGACAATCCCGGCGCGCAACGCGCGTCGAACACCTACGCATGGCGGCTGCCTGATCCGGCGAACGCATCGCCCTATCGCGTTCTCGTCATCAGCGCCGGCACAGCCGACGTGCCCGTTGTCGACGAGGCGATGCTCACGTTGCGTGCCTACGGATTCGCTCCTGATCGCATTGTCGATGTCGGCGTAGCCGGTATTCACCGTCTGCTCGATCGAGTCGAAACCGTCCAGAACGCCGATGCCATCGTGTGTGCCGCGGGAATGGAGGGTGCGCTCGCCAGTGTCATCGGTGGACTGAGCGGTGCTCCGATCGTCGCGGTACCCACGAGTGTCGGCTACGGCGCCTCCCTCGAAGGCGTGACTGCCCTCCTTGCGATGCATGCCTCGTGTGCAGCCGGAGTCACCGTGGTCGGAATCGACAACGGCTTCGGCGCCGCCTGTGCCGTCGCACGTATGCTTCGGAGGAGATGAAGAGGCTTCTTTTCGGTATAACCGTTTTTTCTATTTCCGGGTTGTCTGCGGTGATGTACGAGACCGCCCGATCTGTCGAGGCTTCTCCGCCTTGCATGACATCTGCTTCGATGCCCTACTGCCTCGGGTCCGAGCCGGCTATTCGGATGGCGAGCGACGTTCCCACAGTGTTGACACCGCTCGGCAGTGCACGGCCAATGACACCAGTAATGATCGTCGGTGCCACAGGAACGAGTTCTCCCGAAAGTGCGGAGTCGGCAAACTTCATGCGCGCGGTGAGCTGTGAAACGTCCAGCCAAGAGTTGTGCGTCAAGGAAATCGTCATCAATGGGACGAACGCACGACTCGTGCCTGGTTACACAGGATCCTGTATCTCCCAGTTCGCCACAAAGTACACACTTCAGGGCCCCGCGATGGGATGTACGAAGTCCATGGACTTAGACATGAAAACACAGTTGCCCGACTACTTCGTTTATTTTTCGCGCTCCAAGTCCGGTTGCCGCGTGGATACACAGGTACTCGACTGCATCAGCCAGCAGGTCGACATCAT
>CAZVPL010000053.1:13382-13745 GCA_964629075.1 uncultured Bifidobacterium sp.
ACCCAGGCTTGAAGAACGTTCCCCGCATCACGCAACTCGCCCTCAGTCTCCAACTGCCGAACTCGGCTTTCGAGACTCAGATGGGGGTCGCAGGGTCCAACGGACGGATCACATCGTTCATCCCCTCAGTCCAAAACGGAAATGTGATGCGCATTGAAATTACCGATCCGTCGCGGAGGTTTGCCGACTACACCGGAACATCAACGTCGGGTCGGTGTGGCTGGTGGACTCCGTTTATTGATCGATGCACGTTGGCATCTGCAACGACTGAAATCAGTAACGATCCGAAGTTCTTTTTTTACCCGGCCCCTCTGAAAAACGTCAGAGTTGAAGCCGATGGCATTGTCGAGCCGAATCCGATCG
>CAZVPL010000054.1:0-13532 GCA_964629075.1 uncultured Bifidobacterium sp.
AACCCGCGACGTTCGTCCACGTTCCACCATCGGTCGACGACTGCAGCACGTACGACGTGACCGCGGTCGAACCGCTGTCGGATGGTGCCGTCCATGCGAGTGCCGCAGTGGCGTTGCCCGGCGTCGCAGTCAACGAACCGACACGTCCCGGAACACCGCCGAGCGCGAAGAGGCGGATCGCCGACTTCACCTGCACGACTTCGCCATCGAGTGCGGCGGAGCGGACCGCAAACGCTGCGTCCGGCAATGCAGCAGAGCGAACGGGTTCGGGTTGCGGCGGCTGCATCGCCTGGCGTGGTGCCACCAGGAACCGGTTCGAGGATTCGCTGAGACCGTTCGCGGTCTCCGCGCGCAGTCGTACGTGATACACGCGGTCGGCGAACGGAGTTCCCGGCGACAATTCGCCGAGGTCGACCGATCGAGCATCGGCGGATGCCGTGGCGAGTGTCCACCACGTTGCACCATCGTCGGCGACTTCGATGCGGTAGGCGATGATCGGCGTTCCACCATCGTTTGCTGGTGCGGACCATGTCGCTTCGATTCGTCCGTTGCCGGTGCTCGTGAAGTTGACGTTCTGCGGCGCGGTCGAGACTCCAACCGGGGTGACCGTGACGACATCCGAGGGTGCGCCGGGGCCCACTTGCGTCATGGCACGAACACGGAACTCGTAGGTTCGACCGTTGACGAGCTTTGTTCCGTCCGGGAGATCCGAGACGAACGCTGCGGTTGTTGTCGAGTACGAGTTGTCGACCGCGACAGTCCATTCGCTGCCGGGTGCACGCACCTCGACGCGGTACCCGATGATGCGCGCGCCACCGGTCTCGGCCGGCGCGGCCCAATTGATGACCGCGTAGGAGTCCCCTGCACGTGCCGTCGGCAAGGTTCCAACACCGGGCTGGTATCCACTCGCGGCGAAGTGTGCCGCAAGGCGGTCAACGGCGAGACCCGTCGGGTACAGCGCAACGTGTGCGATGGAACCATAGAGAGAGTTCTCCCCCGACGCGTCGGCGCCGAATCGAATCGCGCCGCCCACCAGCGTGGCGTTGCCGCTTGCGACCGATTGACCATTCACCACGATCGTGTTCGTTGTGCCGTCGGTCGATGCCGCAATGTGGTGCCAGGACCCCGGCATCACCACACCGTTCGCCGAGATGACGCTGGACTGGGCACCTTCGACGAACGAAACGATCGAGACTGCTCCCATCGGATCGATGCGAAGTTCCCAACCGTTGGTCCGGTCGCCGACCGACGCAACAACGGAATAGTCACCGTTCACCGCGCCGAGGTTCACCCATGCTTCGATCGTTGCCGGAATCGACGCGCCGTTCGCACCGGTCAGCGCACTGCGGCTCAGGTACGCGGCGCCGGTTCCACCGATCGGTGCGGGCATGCCGTAAGCCACCGCGCCGTTGAGGGATGGTCCGCCAAGCGAATCGACGGCGGACGTCGACCCGGGCTGGTCGGTGAGGGGCCAATACGCGGTCGGTGCATCCGCCTTGACCGAGTCCCCATACGGGTCACCTGCCGACGGTGTTGCTGCGCGGCCGGGGCTGCGCGGCGAAGACGCCGGAGCCGAGGGGATTCCCGACGACGCGACGGTTGCGCCGCGGCCGGCCGCATTTTCCGCCGCGACCTGAACAAAGACGAGAACGCCGTTTGTCAGACCCTCGACCTTGGCTCGAGGTTCCGAGGAACGGGGTAATTCGGTCCAGCGACCGCCGTCGAGGCTCCACTGAACTGAGTACGACGAAACGGACTCCGCGGCCCGTGACGGCTCCCACAACAACTCGAGGCTCCCGTTTCCGGGAGCGACAACGAGACCCTGAAGCGGTTCGGGAAGCTGGGGCGTGGCCGGGAAAGCCGGTGTCTCGTTGTGTGACGCATCGGTCCACTGTTCGGACGGGATCGAGCCCTCGGGTTCGGCGATCGGTGAGACGGACACCGCCTTGGACTGTCGCTTCTGCTTCGGCGTCGACGGGGACGACGGTGTCATCGTGACGTTCGGCGTGATGTAGGTCGGTGCGGGAGACACTGTCGAGCCACCGGGCGTGGTGGTCGACGTCGTCGTCTGTCCGACCTCGTCACCTGATGACGAGGTCTCCTGCGTGGTCGATGTCGTTGCGTTGTTCTCTGTCTTCGTCGTGTTGTTTGTCGCTGAGTTGTCGTTCGTCGTACCGGCGTCGAAAGACGGTGATGCGTTCGTTGCCATGACGGGGGCGACCGGCATGGCAACGAACGGCACCGCTGTGATTGCAGCGAAGGTGCAAGCGAGCGCGACTCTCGTCGCTCGCGCAATTGGACGCGTCAGTGCGTCACGCAGATGAGTCGGCGCGTCAACGATGACGCGTTCCGACGCAGGCGCAGGCCTGCCCCAGGACATGTGTTTCACGGTTCGCCCCCCGTGTGTTTGGAGTTGTTGGTACGACACGGAGGCGAGTGCTTCGACTCCGCGACAGGTCGAAATTACGGCCGTTTCGATGGAGAAAAAATTCGAAAACGACGGTTTCGGCAACCCGAAAACCCCTGCAATTACTGGCTCGCAGCAAGAACCAGAAGGGTCACGGGAGATGAACCCTCAACCAAACCCTCAAGTGAATGTTCAGGTGCTCCGTCTCACCCTTACGGAGAGCGACTTGTCGCGGCCGTCTCCGCGAATCAACGGGACAGCGGCGAAGAACCGAAGCTCAGCAATGGACGCAGTCGAGCGTGACCCCGCGACGTCGATGGTCCAAAGATTCAAAATTTTTCCGCTCGTCAACGGCCCCGCCGCCGAGAAAAAAGGGGTCCGGCTGTCGGAACCTCGACCGACAACGTGGTGGCCGTTGCCCAACCGGACAACGGCCACCATTCGATGTCACAAGGTGGCGGGTAGCAGTCTGAATCGCTGACCGGGGCGCGACACCACACCGAAGTCGAGTGTGATGTCCGACTCGTTTGCCGACAGCACTTTCGACTTGGCGTACAACGTCGACGAATTCAATCCGCGATCAGGTCGGCCTTCAGTGGTTGGCAAGTAACCCTTCGGATAGGTGATCTCGACTTGGTATTGACCCGGCGGCAGATCCTTGAACAAGTAGCTACCGTCGGACTTCGTTCGCAGCGGTTTCACCGGACGACCGTAAACATCGGTCACCGACTCCCCATCGAGCGTGCGCAGCGTCAACTTGAATCCGCCGAGGCCTTTGTCGGCTCTGCTTTGAATGCCGTCACCGTTCGTGTCGCGCCACACTCGGTTGCCCAACGAGACACTCGGCTTGTGGAAGCCGAAGTCGAGGGTCGGGTCACGGTCGCCATCGGTGGTCATGTTGCGCGAGATCGCCGAACCGGTTGACGAGTCCTTTTCCACGTTCTTCACGGCCGACGCCTTGGTGGCCGTCGCCCCCGCCGGTGCCACGACCGTCACCTTGTATTGGCCGAGCGGCAGGTTGTCGAAGGAGTACTTGCCGTTCGCATCAGTCTTCGTTGTCGTCACCGGGCGCCCAAATACGTCCGTCACGGGGGAACCGTCGGCCTTCGTGATCGAGAGGGTGACCCCCGCAATTGGGGTCTCCCCCACGTCCTGGACGCCGTCACGGTCGATGTCCCACCAGACGAAGTCACCAACGGACACTTTGGGCCCGTTGAAGACGACTCCGGCATCGATTGTCGGGTTGACGAACCGCGCCAAGGTGGAGGAATCGGTGTCTGCTGCGGTGTCCCCCGATACCGATGCCGCAATGGCAAACACGGGCGTGATACCCGTCGTTGTGTCGGGGTTCGAGTCGAGAGTCGACGATCCGTCGCCCTTCGTCGTGAAGGTGTAGTTGGCCGGCAACGTGAACTTCGCGTAATAGCTGCCTGCCGCGAGATTGTCGATGAAGTAGTACCCCTTGGAATCGGTCGTTGCCGTCGCGGTGCCGCCCGCCAGATTCTTTGCCGGTGTGCCGTCCGGATTGAACAGGGTCACCACCACGCCCGCCAACGGCACCTCATCGGCATCCTGCAACCCATCTTTGTCGGCATCGATCCAGGTGTAATTGCCCATGCCCACAGGGGTCGGAGGCGGTGGCACGGTCGTGGGCGTGACCGGCGGATTGAAGCCCACGTCGAACGTATGGTCGTTCACGCCCGGCAGCAACTTGTAGGTCGAGATCTGCGGATACTCCGACACCGTGCTTGCATCGGAGTCGATCGACTCATCGAGGGACGATGTCGAATCGGTTGCGTCCTTTGTCGTCAATGAATAACCAAAGAGCGGACCACCCGAGGCATAGTCGGCGGGGTTGTCGAAGCGGATCACGTAGGCCGATCCGGCAGCGATTCCCCCACCCACGTTGTTGCCGTCACCGGCCGCGGCCTCGGTGACGTTCGACGAGAAGTAGTACTCGCCGTTTTCATCGGTGACCGCGGTTCCCAACAAGGTCGCTCCCGTCGCGTCATAGACGCGCACCGTCACGCCCTTCACCGGTGTTTCGCCCGGATCCTGGATTCCGTCTTTGTCGGTGTCGATCCACACACGGTTGCCGATCTGCACCGGCGCCATGTTGCACAACACCTCGAGGTCGCCCATGCCGGACGACTTTCCGAAGTTCGTTGGGAAATATTGACCACCGGCCCCAGCCGGATCGGGCGCGGGAAGACCGCTCGTGATGTAGTCCGAACGCTGCAGAGTCACGTGATAGACGTTGGCGGCATTTCTCGAAAAGTTGCCGTCGGAGCTCTTGTACCAGCGGATTCCACCCTGATAGTAGAACCAATGCGGGTCCATTGCGGTCACGAGGACTTCTTGTGTTCCCGAGGGGGGCCACACCGCGACGGCACCTTGTGAGTTTTCTAGATGACCTGCGGGAACATCCGACTCGTTGATTCGATCATCGAAAAACTCGCGATACGGGCTGGTGGCGTTGAGTCCGGCGTGCGTCCGTGCAGTGCCCGTGGACGTGCGAGATCCGCAGGTTCCGTCGGATTCCTGCGCGTACACCGGGGCGGTCAATGTGCCCGTATTGCATAACAACAGCGTGTCGCCGCGGGTGAAGGCCGTGATCCAGCGAAGGCTGCCACCCGGGTTGTTCGCCGTCACGCCGGTGTCGGTGGGATCAAGGTTTTGGTTGCCGAGCTGGCGCGACAAACGATCGGAGATACCGGCAATGATCGACCCGTCGGCCAGAACGTCGATGCCCATGATCAGGGGCTGGGAGAAGTAGTACTTGTTGTTGTCCCTGTAGATCTGTCCGGCAGCTACGGCCGTCTTGATCGCCTGAAAGTTGTCGGTCCAGGCTTTCCAGCGCGCCGCTTCACACTTCTGAGCATTGCCGTTCGTCAGGTCGGCCACTTCCTTGCAGTTGGTTTCTTCGTTGGCGCGGTCGTAACCAAAGTTGATCGTGGTCACGGTCGACCACGAACCCGCTGAGATCTTCCTGACGTAGCCCAAACCTGGCCGACGAGTGCCAGAGAACGACACGGCATTGGCGGTTTCTTCCGAACAGACGACGCCCACGAGAATGCCGTCGGAGACCACCTTCAGGCCGAAGGGGCGCGCGTCATTTGCGCTCGTGCAGCCCGGATCGGTGATGGCGACACTCGTCGGAGTACCCAGCGTCGGTGCTGCAACGGTTCCGCCAACGGGGAACGTGTAGAGCTTGCGCTCGTAGAGGTTCACCACATACAACTGCGTTCCGTCGGGCGAGAACTCAATGTCGCCGATGCCCACTTTCCCGACGCCCGCGAACGACTGAGCGTCGAGCGAAAGACTGACGTCGTCGCGGAAACCACGCGCCGCGTCGGTGAACTGAGCGTTGTCGGCGCTGAGAGTCATGTACTGCGCCAGGTCGAAACTGGTCACCAGACCGGTCAGCGGGTGCGAAACGTAGAGACCGCCGATCCCCTTCGGCCCAAACGCTGCATGACGACGCAGGAACGCCGATGCCCACACCAAGCCGGTGCTCGCCTGCGAGGCGAGACCCCACGTTGCGCCCACCGTTTGGTTGTCGACAATCTTGGTGAAGTCCGCACGACCGGTCCACGTGGTGTACGCAATCGCCGGCTTCTCGGCGACGTTGTTGTTTGCCGACGTGGTTGTCGCTTTCCCCGGGCTCTGGCAGTTGGTGGCAACCATCGGGTCGACCACGTTGTCGGCGCAGAAGTTACCGGGGATGAGAACGCCGTAGTCGACCGAGGTCGCGGGAACGGTGACGAACTGGATGCTTGTTCCACTGTCGGCGCCGGCAAACGACGACTGGTAACCGCTCGGTGTCGTGAACTCGACGCGCACTTGGGTCGACGCAGAGTTTGCGACCGTCAGCGAGTACGTGCCGTCCGATCCGGTGGTTGCGGTGCCGACCGCCGTACCTGCGGAGTCGTACGCCTTCACCTCGACCGACGCGACGCCGCCTTCGCCACTGTCGATTGCACCGTCGGAGTCTTTGTCGAGGAAGACCTTGCCCGTGATCGTGCCGTTCGTGGCGGCGCTGGCTGCGCCCCCCAAACCGGCGAAGCCGGTCACGGCGGTACCTGCCACGACGAGCACCGACGCAAGAGCGAAGCGGACGAGAGACTCACGAGTACGCATGTCCTGCAACGTACGCATCCGGCCGGTACGAAAACCGAGAAAGGCGATGCCGCGAAAAAAGAAAGAAGTTCGTTCACTTTCCGGCGCGCGGTCGTGATGCGCCGCCAAAGGGCGCCGCCGCCTACTGGCCGACTGCGGGAATGACGATCGACTGCCCGGCGAACAACTGCACCGAGTTCGCGTCGAACCATCCGTTTGCAGCCATGAGCGCAGCGATCTTCACGCAGAACTTCGACCCGATGAGCGACAGCGAGTCGCCGGGCTGAATTTCGTAGGTTCCCGCCGGTCGCGAGCCACACCCCTGGCCTGCCGGACCCTGAGGTGTCAATGTCGTCTGCGACATCGCCTGGTCGGTTGTCGTCTTTGCAGTGGGCGGGATGCGGAGAGACTGACCCGGGTACGGAAACTGAGTGACCGAGACCCAGCCGTTGTACATCAGCAATTCTTCGACGCTGATGCCATACATGGTTGCCAACTTGATCGGCGAATCACCGAGTTCGACAACGTAGTTCTGCTCGACCCCGACCGATCCCGGGGGCAACGTGGTGTTCGAGACCGGCGCCGTTGTGATGACAGGCGGAATTGTCGCAAAGTCCGTGGGTGCGATCGGAACGATCGTGGTGGCGGTACCACCGACGTCGCCGCCGCAGGCCGAGATCCCCAACACCAGCAACGGTGCGGTGACGACACCGAGCACGATGGTTGTGAAGCGGGGGCCGAATTTCATTGCCTCGTCAGCGTAGGTGACGAGGCAATGAATCAGCCGTCACTTGCCCGGTAGTTCGGTGGCCCCGCCCACCCAACGGATCTCCACCTTGCGGTCCTCCCACGTACCGATCTGGCTGGTGACCGCGCCATAGCCCTGGTAACGGATCCATGCGCGCACACCACGGGACGAGAGATAGCTCGCCACTGCCTTGGCCCGCTCGACGGAGAGGCTCGACAAGAACCGTTTCGAGTCGGTCTGGTTCTGGCGCGCGAAACCCGAGACCAGGACGAGTCCACCCTTGCCCGAGAGTTGTCCCGCGAGTCGATCGAGTTGAGCCTTGTCAGTCGAGTCGAGGAGCGGCGATGCAGGGTCGAAGATGACCGTCGCTACCGCAAGCCTTGAGCCAATCAGCTTCGGCTTTCCGAGCTTGTCGACCTTGCGGGACGTTGCAGCCCGAATCACGTTTGAACCGACAGGGGCGTTCTTCGACACACCAAGCCAGTTCTCGGTGTAGGCCTCGACAACCTGCCCCTTGCCCAATGCAGCGATCTTTGCCGTCACGGTTTCCGATTGTGTGGAAGCCGCCACTCGCTCGGTTCTCGCGATCGTTCCATCCGCGTTGCGGACGACGAAGACGACGTTCGCCACCGTGCCCACTTCCGACGGCTTGAGAACCGCTGTGGCCGTTGTTGTTCCGCTGACGTTGACCGTGTTCAGCGTCCTCGTGGAAACCGCGTTGGCCGGCAGACCCGGGTCGACGATGGTCATCGGAACTGCATCGGTTTCGGCTGAGACGTTCCCGCTCGGGTCGGCGACCTTCGCGGAGACGAACCACTGACCGGGAGTCAGCAATGGGAGGTCACAACTACGGACCCCCGGGGCGCCAACGAACACGCAGTTGACCGACTCCTTGCCCTTCGTTGCGGTCGCTGTCGCGATGTCGCCGGTGGCAACGCCGGGGATTTCGATCGTCGGTGTCGGATCGGAAATTTCGCCCGACGGCGTGGTCGGTATCACGGGCTTTGAAGGCGGCTCGGAAACCTTCGTGTCGATCGTCAGGTTCAGCGATGGTCCCGCAGCCGACTTGTTTCCGGCGAGATCCTTCACGGTCGCATCGACCGACCAGATTCCATCGGACAGCGTCTCGAGATTGCACGACGACACCGTCGCCGACTTCACGTACGTGCAGGACACGGTGGTGCCATCGGCCTTCTTCGCGGTCATCGCGACTTCTTCACCGTCCGCCACTCCCGGAAGCGAGACGGCCGGCGTGGTGTCGTTGGTGACGTTGTCGGAGTCCGACGGTCCCGAATCGGATGCGGACAACAAGTCCGGCACGGCAGACGCCGGCGGCGTGGTATCGATCGTGAGATCGAGCGCGGGCGATATTCCGGACGTGTTCCCTGCGGCATCAGTGATTGTGCCCGTCAGCTTCCAGGCCCCATCGGACATCGTCGGCAGGTCACACGAGGTGACCGTGGCCGTGACGACGTACGAACACGTGACCGACGTACCGTCGGACTTGCGTGCGGTCAATGCGACTGTCTCACCGATCGACGCGCCGGGCATCGAAACGGCCGGAGTGTTGTCGTTCGTCAGGTTGTCGGTGGTCGAGGAACCCGAATCAGAGGTGGCCAACAAGTCGGGTGCCGACACCGCAGCCGCGGACGGCCCGGCCAGTGGCGCGAGCGAGTCGATCGTGACATCAAGAGCGGGGCCCGCCGGCGAAATGTTGCCCGCAGGGTCGGTGACCGTCGACGACATCGACCATGGACCGTCCGACATCGTCGGCATGTCACAGCCGCTCACGGTCGGCGACGCGACATAGGTGCACGACACCGTGGAACCGTCGGCCTTGCGACCAGTGATCGTGACGCTCGAACCATCAGGCACGACACCACCCGACATCGAGGGAGTCGTGTCGTTCGTCAGATTGTCGGTGTTCGACGTTCCCGAATCAGAGGCGGGCAACAGATCGGGCGCACTCGGTGCCGTCGGCGCAGCAGTGTCGACGGTGATGTCGAGAGGAACCGAAGCGGGCGATGCGTTGCCCGCCGAGTCGACCTTCGATGTGGTGATGCGCCAGTCGCCGTCGGACAGGGTCGGCAGATCGCAGCTGTTGACGGTCGCGGACTTCACGTACGAGCACGTTGCGGTGGTGCCGTCGCTCTTGCGTGCCGACACCGTGACGGTGTCACCGTTTTCTTCACCGTCCGCCGAAATGGCCGGGGTCGAATCGTTCGTGACGTTGTCGTTGGTCAGTCGACCCGTATCGGACGCCGTGACGAGATCCGGCGTACCGGGGGCCGCCGATGTGTCGACGGTGAGCGGTAGCGCGGGCGATGCAGCCGACTGGTTGCCGGCAAGGTCGGTGTGGCGCGCCGAGACGTTCCATGTTCCGTCCGCAAGCGTGCCGAGGTCACATGATGTCGCCGGCAGCACGTACGAGCACGACACCGGTGATGAACCGGGCTTTGTCGCAGTGAGGGTGACGGTCTCACCATTGACGGCGTCGACGGGGGTCGCCGACACGGCAGGTGTGTCGTCGTTGGTGATGTTGTCGGTGGATGAGGCACCGGTGTCGGAAGACGCAAGCAGGTCGACGCCGGTCGGCGCGGCCGGCGCCGTCGAATCGATGTCGATGTCGAGTGCGGGGCCCGACGGCGAGGTGTTGCCCGCCGGGTCGGTGACTGCCGAGGACATCGACCAACGACCGTCCGACATCGTCGGCATGTCACAACTGTTCACCGTTGGTGATGCAACGTACGTGCACGACACCGTGGAACCATCGGCCTTGCGACCGGTGATCGTGACCGCCGAACCGTCGGGCACGGTGCCGCCCGACATCGTTGGCGTCGCATCGGACGTCATGTTGTCGGAGTTCGACGCACCCGAATCAGAGGCGGGCAGCATGTCGGGGGCAGCCGGAGCGGCCGGAGCGGTTCCGTCGATGTTCAGGCTGAGACCGCCCGTCGGGCCCACCGTATTGCCGGCCGGATCGGTGGCTGCAGTCGAGATGTCCCACGCGCCGTCGCTGAGCGGGCCCACGTCACAACTGTTCACGGTCGGGGACTTCACGTACGTGCAGGTCTTCGTCGTTTGGCCGGCCCTGCTGGCCGACACGGTGACGCTGTCGCCGTCGGCAACGTTGTCACCCGCGGTGATTGCAGGCGTCGTGTCCTTCGTCAGGTTGTCGGTCGACGACGAGCCCGTGTCTGAGTCGGCAACGAGGTCGGGTGTACCGGCGTTGGCCGACGTGTCGACCGCGAGGTTCATCGGAGCCGATGCCGCCGACTCGTTGCCGGCACCATCGGTGTGCTTGGCCGACACGGCCCACGAGCCGTCGGACAGCGTTCCGAGGTCGCAAGAAGTCGCGGGAAGAACGTACGAACACGACACCGGTGCCGAGCCTTCCTTCGAAGCCGTCATCGTGATTCGGTCACCATCGACGGCGCCTACGGGAGTTGCCGACATGGTCGGCGTGTTGTCCTTCGTGACGTTGTCGGTGTTCGACGAACCGGTGTCGGATGCCGCCGCAAGGTCGACCGCGCTCGGCGCAGCAGGTGCCGTGCGATCGATCGTCACCGTGTTGCCGTCGGCATTCGCTCCGGGGCCGGTTCCACCACCGGCCGGAGCGACCGAGCTCGCGGCCAGTCTCGGCGTGACGGTTCCCTCACCGCAGGACGAGGCAGTGACGGTGAACGACGACGTGGTCACCGAAGTGATCGAAAAGACACAGCCGGCCGACGTGCCGGCATTCGAAATGTCGGCAGCCGTCAACGTTGCCGGGTCGATTGCAGCAGAGAACGTGAGTGTCCAGTCGATGGGGTTCGTCGACTGGGTGGGTGTCGCCGCCGTGGTTGCAAACGACGTCACACTGAAAGCGCTGTACTGAACGACGACGATGCCGGAGCCACCCGAGCCTGCGACGGTGTAGCAAGGAAAGGCCGCGAACCCCATGTCATACAAGTAGTAGACGCCGCCACCGCCACCACCGCCACGGTTCGCGGTTCCGCTCAGGCCACCCGCACAGCCCGCGTTGATCGCCGCCCCCGAGCCGGCGCCGGAACCACCCGCGTAGCCTCCGCCGAGCCCACCACTTGATCCGTAGATGACGGCGGTGCCGGTGATCGAACTCGTCGTACCATTCGCGCCGGCACCCCACGGACCGGCATTGGTGAGACCTCCGGTGGCGGTCACCAGTGCGGAGCCGCCCTGGCTGAACGAACTGCTCGCGCCGCTCGCGCCGCTCGCACCACCCGCACCGACCACGATCGTCACTGCTCCGCCACCGAGTGCAATCGAGCCTGTTCTGACTTGGCCTCCCGAACCTCCGCGTTGCGCCGACTGTACGGCTAGGGAGTAGCCACCACCGCCTCCACCGACGACGAGGTAGGTGACCGACGAAACCCCGGCGGCAGGGGTCCACGTCGCGCTCGCGATGAACGTTCCGGTGCACGTGCCCGGCGCGCCCGCGACATCGGCCGCCCACGTGACGACACCTGCCACGTTCGACGGACACGACGACAGCGCGGCGTTCTTGGTGCGCATCTTTGCAGTAGTCGGTGACGACTCAGCCGATGTCGTGTCGTTGGTTGTCGTGTCGTTGGTTGTCGAGTCGGAACCACTGCATGCAGCGACCACAAGTGCGGCAACGGCAACGACGGCTACTGAACGAAAAACACGGCGAGAAACCATGTCTCAATGGTGCTTTGCGCCGCTGGTCACGATTCGTCAGGCCAGTGAATTCGTAAGAATTTTCTTTTCACGGATCGCCGTCGAGCGGCGACGGTTCAGACAAGTGGTCGCGCGGTCGGCGGGATCGGCTTGGGCAGAATCGTCTCGCCCATCAGGTACCGGTCGACGCCGGCCGCAGCGGCACGACCCTCGGCGATGGCCCACACGATGAGGCTCTGTCCGCGGCCCATGTCACCGGCGACGAACACACCGTCGACATTGGTGGCGTAGTCGTCGTTGCGCTTCACGTTGCCGCGCTCGTCAAGATCGACACCCAACTGCTCGAGCCAACTGCCCTTTTCAGGGCCGAGGAAACCAAGTGCGAGGAACACGAGGTCGGCGGGGAGTTCACGGTCGGTTCCTTCGACCTTTTCGAACTTGCCGTTGACCATTTGCACTTCGTGGATGAGAAGTGCACGGACGTTGCCGTTGCCATCGTCGACGAAGCGTTCGGTGTTGACGCTGTAGATGCGCTCGCCACCCTCTTCGTGGGCGCTGGCGACGCGATAGACCATCGCGTACTGCGGCCATGGGTTGTTGCCACCACGTTCCTGTGGCGGCCGCGGCATGATCTCGAGCGACGACACCGACTTCGCGCCCTGCCGCAACGCCGTGCCGAGACAGTCGGCGCCGGTGTCGCCGCCGCCGATGATCACGACGTGCTTGTCCTTTGCATCGATGGGGTGATTGTCGAGGTCGCCCTCTTGCACCTTGTTCGCGATCGGCAGGTACTCCATCGCCTGATGGATGCCGTTCAGTTCGCGTCCGGGAACCGGCAGGTCACGCCATGCGGTTGCGCCACAGGCGAGAACGATCGCATCGTTACTGGCGCGCAGCACGTCGATGTCGATGTTCTCCCCCACCCTTGCGTTCGTACGGAACTCGGTTCCCTCTTCGCGCATCTGGTCGAGACGGCGATCGATGTGGCGCTTTTCCATCTTGAATTCCGGAATGCCGTAACGCAGCAGACCACCGATGCGGTCGGCGCGTTCGAGCACGACGACGTCGTGACCCGCACGTGTGAGTTGCTGTGCGGCAGCAAGACCCGCCGGACCGCTGCCGATCACGGCGACGCGCTTGCCGGTCTTCACTGTCGGCTTCTCGGGCACGACCCAGCCGTTGTTCCATGCGTGGTCGATGATCTCGACCTCGACCTGCTTGATGGCGACGGGGTCCTGGCTGATGCCGAGAACGCAGGCCGACTCGCACGGTGCCGGGCACAGGCGACCGGTGAACTCGGGAAAGTTGTTCGTGGCGTGCAGGCGATCGATGGCGTCGCGCCACGCACCGCGGTAGACGAGGTCGTTCCAGTCGGGAATAAGGTTGCCGAGCGGACAGCCGTTGTTGCAGAACGGGATGCCACAGTCCATGCAACGGCCTGCTTGACGGTTCAACTCGTCACGGTCGAAGGGCTTGTAGACCTCTTTCCAGTCGCGCAAGCGAACCGGCACCTCGCGCCGCTGCGGGCCCTTGCGGTCCCACTTGAGAAAACCTGTTGCCTCACCCACGGGCGGCCTCCATCACTCGTTCGTTGGTTTG